>DASWVN010000192.1:0-6909 GCA_036401215.1 Vicinamibacterales bacterium
TGGATCTCGGCGGTCTTCTGCTGCTCGAACTCCTGCATCTTTGCCGCGGCCGCCTTCCCTTCTGCCGACCCGTTGAAGATGCCCTGCATGAAGATGTAGGCGACCCTCGCGCCTTCAGGAAACGGGGCCGGCGCCGGGGCAGGCGTCTGCGCCTCCGGCTTGGCCGGCGCCGGCGGCTGCTGGGTCGCGGGTGGCGTCGTCTGCGCGAACGCGACTCCGGCGGCTGACGCCATCACCAATCCTCCGACGATCATTGTCCTCAACACGTTCATGCAATTGGTCCTCTGACGAAACCGGCGGGGTATGAAGCCCCGCCCTTCGTACTCTGTGGCCGGGCGTGAAGCCCGGCCCTACAACCCACTGGCGGGGCATAAAGCCCCGCCCTACTAACCCACTGGCGGGCGTAAAGCCTCGCCCTGCTGCCCTTTTCGCTTAGAAGGTGGATCCCACCGCGAACCGGAACTTGAACCGCTTCTCGGGGAGCAGCTGATTGTCGAACACGCCGCCGCGGCTCGGGTTCATCGCGAAAATCAGCCGGAACGGCACGTTCAGCACCGGCATGAAGAAGCGGATCTCCGCGCCGATCGACGATTTGAACGCGCTCAGCTCCCCGACCTTGACCCGTTCGAACTGGAGCCCGGGGACGCTCGGATCCGTCAGGCTGAGGCTCGCAAGCGGATCGATCAAGACCAGCGGCTGGTCCGGAGAGAGCCGGCTCTCGTACACGCCTTCCTTCCAGACGAAGTTCTCGCCGATGTCGCGTACCTGCCCCGCATCGGCAAACAGCACGAGCCGCACCGGCCCCGCGATGTTGATCAGGTACTCCGCGTTGAACAGCAGGCTCTTGTTGCCGCCGATGACGACCCCGCTCGTGGGATCGCGGGGACCGACCGTCCGCAGGTCGAAGCCGCGGATGCTGTACTCGCCGCCCAGGAAGAGCTTCTCGAAAATCGGCAGCGCGATCGTGTTGCCGTACGCCGTAATGTACTCCGCCTGCGCCCGGAACCCGAACGACGTGCGGTTCGTGTGCTGGAAGTAGGCGATCCCTTCGAGGCGGGGGTTCACGAACTTCGTGTTGCCGCCGAGCCCGGCCACTTCGAGCGAGGCGGTGAACCGCTTGCCCGTGCTCGGGAAGATCGGGTCGTTGACCGTGTTCCAGACGTACGTCGGGCCGATCTTGCTCACCGTGCGCCGGCCGTTCTCCCCGAGAAGCAGCGATTCGGCCAGGAACGGATTGCCCTGTTGCACGGCAGGATCGTTGAACCTCGGGTTCAGGTCCTTCACGTGGATCCGCTCGTAGCTGTAGTTGATGAACACCCGCCCGAAGTCCTGCACCTGGAAACCGTAGACGACGTTTCCGCCGGCGGACCCCTGGGTGAACAGACCGATGTACTCGTACTCGCGGTTGTAGATGTCGATCCCCGCTGTCATCGGCCGGTCGAACAGGAACGGCTCGGTGAAGGCGACCTGGTAGTTCTTGGCGCGGCTGCCTTCCTGCAACGAGATGGTAAAGGTCTCGCCCCGGCCCAGGAAGTTCGAGGTCTGGAACGCGAGCTGCCCGAAGAAGCCCTCGTACTGCGAGACGCCGGCGCCGAACGTCAACTGGTTCCGGTTCTGCTCTTCGAAGGTCAGCGTGACGTCCACCTTGTTCTCGGCGTTTGGCGTCTTTTCGACCTGGATCGCGTCCCCTTCGAGCGCCTTGAAATACCCAAGCTGGTTCAGCCGCCGGACGGAGTACTTGAGCGCCTCGGTGTTGAACACGCCGGCCTCGACCAGCCGCATCTCGCGCCGGATGACATTGTCGCGCGTCGTCGTGTTCCCCTGGAAGGTGATGCGGTTGACGAAGTACTGCTTCCCCTCCTGCACGCGCATCGTCACGTCGACGATCGGGGGACCGTTGCTCGCCGTCGAGGACGGCTCGGGTGGGCCGGCGACGCTGTTCTCCGGCGCGCCGCCGCCGTCGCGCGGCGTCAGATCCGGGTAGGCCGTGAACTCGTAGTAGCCGCCGGCGCCGTACAGCTCGCGCGCCTTCTCGAGGCCTTTACGGATCTTCTCTTCGTCGTAGTAGTCCCCCTCGTCCAGCTTGAACAGCGGTCGAAGGTTCTCGGCCTTGACGATCGTGTTGCCGTCGAAGTCGAAGTTGCCGACGCGGTAACGCTCCCCTTCGGTGACCGGCACCGTCAGCTGCACCCAGCGGGTGTTGCCGTCGTTCTCGTCCTCGAGGATCTTGAGGCTCGGCTGGCCGACGCGCGCGGTGATGAAGCCGCGTTTACGGTAGTAGTCGATGACGCCCTGCGCGTCTTCCTCGAACTTGTCTTCCTTGAACGTGCCGCCGCCGGTGATGAACGAGAAGAAGCCGCCGGAGTTGTTCTCCTTCATCTGCTTCTCGAGCGTGCGATCGCTCACGAGCTTGTTGCCGATGAACTCGACGTCGCGGATCCGGACCTTCGGCCCCGCGTCGATGTTGAACGTCAGGTGCACCAGCTTCGGACCGCCGGGCAACTGCTTCACCGCCGGCTTGACCGCCGCGAACTGGTAACCGTTGTCGGCATAGACCTGCCGGACGATCCCGGAGACGCGACGGATGAGTCCCGGATCGATGAACGAATCGATGTTGAGCCTGATCCCCTGCCTCTGGAGTTCCTCTTCGATCTTGCTCTGCTCGATCGCTTCTGATCCAACGTAATCGACGATCTTGATCCGCTCGCGTTCCTCCATGTTGTAGACCACGAGCTTGCCGATGACGCCGTTGCCGAGGTCGACATCACGGGTTTCGATCGACAGGTCGTCGAGGAAGCTTGTTCCCCAGAGACTCCGGAAGTCACCGAGGATCACCTGCTCGATGTCGTCGGTATACGGCACCCAGCGCTTCTCTACCGGATTGCTCACGTGCTGCGGGAGCCGCATGTAATAGAGATAGGTGTAAGGATCGATGACCGACGCACCGCCCTGCTCCGCGAAACACAGCATCAGCGCATACACGACAGGCTCTGTGCCGGCGGGCGGCATCGGATCGGGAACCGGGACCGCCTGATCGCAGACCGTAGCCGGCAACTTGAGGGGGGCCTGGCCGGCCAGAGCCGGCACCGGCGCGACCTGTTGCGGATCCTGGACGACGGGTAACGCGCCCGAAAGCCGGGCAGCAGCATCGGCCAGCGGCGTCGCGGACGCCGCTGGAGTTTCAGGTGCCTGCGCGCCGGCCGCCTGAGGCGCGGCGAGCACGACAGCCACAATGAGACTTGCGAAAAATCGCATAGATAGGGATTTGCGCCAGCTGCCGGGGCACCCCGGGATCGCGGTCAGGCGTCTCGAACGCGCCCCCGCGGATCCTGGCCCCAACCCTTGGCCGATCAATGAGTTTACTGGATTTTAGACGTTCCGGGCCAGCCATCGGCCGTCCCGGCCGATGGCTGGCCCGGATGGAAAATGGCAGATGGTAAATGGAAAAGGACCTGCGGGCGCCAACTGGCCACGTTTGGGAGAGTCTTCACTCCTCGGGAGTGAGCGTTCCCGGGGCAGTTTGCCGGTATTCAGGCAAAAGGAAAAGAGCCGGCAGAGCAGCAAAATGCTCCCCACCGGCTCTTAACCATCTTCCATCTACCATTTACCATCCCTGGCCGCTAGGCGAGCGTGCGGCCTTCTTCCGGAACGCCGATCGGACGATACGCCAGCGATGCGCCATCCAGGTAGACCTCGATGTCGCCCCCCTTCAGGTGTCCGCGGATGAGTTCCTCGGACAGCGGGTCCTCGATGTAGCGCTGGATCGCCCGGCGCAGCGGACGGGCGCCGTACGAGCGATCCTTGCAGGTCTGCTCGATGATCCAGTCGAGCGCCTCCTCGGCGAGTTCCAGCCGGATCTTGCGATCCACCAGGTTCTCATTGAGTTGCGCCACCAGCAGCCGCGTGATCGCCCGCAGGTCGTCATCCGACAGCGCCTCGAACACGATCAGCTCGTCGATACGGTTGATGAACTCGGGGTTGAAGGTCTTGCGGACCTCGCCGAGCACCATGTCGTTGACGCTGCGCTGGATCGTGCCCGTATCGGCCGACTGGAACCCGAGCGACGCCTTCTTCTGAATGAAGCGCGCGCCGATGTTCGACGTCATGATCAGGATCGTGTTCTTGAAGTTCACACGATTCCCCAGACCGTCGGTCAGGTGCCCGTCCTCGAAGACCTGCAGCAGGATGTTGAACAGGTCCGGGTGCGCCTTCTCGATCTCGTCGAGCAGGACGACCGAGTACGGGTTGCGCTTCACCTTCTCGGTGAGCTGACCGCCCTCTTCGTGGCCGACGTATCCCGGCGGCGAGCCAATCAGCTTCGACACCGAGTGCTTCTCCATGTATTCCGACATGTCGAAGCGGATCAGCGCGTGATCGCTGCCGAACAGGAAGTGCGCCAGCGCGCGCGCAAGCTCGGTCTTGCCGACGCCGGTCGGGCCGAGGAACACGAAGCTCCCCACCGGACGGTTCGGGTTCTTCAGCCCGGCGCGTGAGCGGCGAATCGCTCGCGCCAGCGCCGAAATCGCGGGCACCTGCGAGATGACGCGGCGGTGGAGTTCCTCCTCCATCCGCAGCAGCTTGTCCCCTTCGTCCTGGTTGATCGACGTCAGCGGCACGCCGGTCCACTTCGAGACGACCTCGTCGATATCGCCCTTGCCGACGACGACGCGGCGGTTGTTCGACTTGACGTCGAACCGCTCGCGGACGAACTGCAGGTTCTCGCGCGCCTGCACTTCCTGCTCGCGATAGAACTGCGCCTTGTCGAAGTTCTTTTCCGCAACCGCCGACTCCATCTGCTCGACGGCGACGCGGATGCTCTTGTTGATCTCGCCGAACTCCTCGCTGTAGCCGGCGTCGCGCAGCTTCGCCCGCGCGCCCGCCTCGTCGATGAGGTCGATCGCCTTGTCGGGCAGGAAGCGATCCGTGATGTACCGGTTCGACTGGTACACGGCCGCCTCGATCGCCTCGTCGGTGTAATCGACGTGGTGGAACTGCTCGTACTTGTCCTTCACGCCCATCAGGACCTTGATCGTGTCCTTCTCGGTGGGCGGATCGACCTTCACCGCCTGGAAGCGGCGTTCGAGCGAGCGGTCCTTCTCGATGTACTTGCGGTACTCCGCCGGCGTGGTCGCGCCGATGCAGCGGATCTCGCCGCGCGAGAGCGCCGGCTTGAGGATGTTGGCCGCGTCGAGCGAGCCCTCGGCCGACCCCGCGCCCACCAGCGTGTGCAGCTCGTCGATGAACACGATGATGTTCGGGTTCTCGGTCAGCTCCTTCATGATCGCCTTGAGGCGCTCTTCGAACTGGCCGCGATACTTCGTGCCCGCGACGATCAGCGAGATATCCAGCGCCAGCAGCCGCTTGTCGGCGAGAAAATGCGGCACGTCGCCGTACACGATCTTCTGCGCCAGCCCTTCGACGATGGCGGTCTTGCCGACGCCGGGCTCGCCGATGAGGACGGCGTTGTTCTTCGTCCGGCGGCAGAGGACCTGCTGCACGCGCTCGATTTCGATGTGACGGCCGACCAGCGGATCGAGCTGGTTCTTCATGGCCGCTTCGGTCAGATCGCGCGAGAACTCCGCGAGCAGCGGGGTCTCCTTCACGCGATTGATCGTGGTCTTCTCGTTGAGCAGCGCGACAATATCCTCACGGACCGCATTCAGCCGCATCCCCTTTTCCATGAGGATCGTGGCCGCCACGGAGCGTTCTTCGCGAAGGATGCCGAGCAGCAGGTGTTCGGTGCCGATGTAGTTGTGCAGCAGCCGGTCCGCTTCTTCGGCGGCGAACTGGAGCACACGCTTGGTTTCGGCGCTGAAAGGAATTTCGACCGAGGTCGAGACCTTTTCGCGGAACACCGTCCGTCCCTCGATCTCCTTGCGGATGCTCTCGAGCGAAAGGTGTGATCGGGCAAAAATCCGGCTGGTGAGGCCCTTGCCTTCGCGGATCAAGCCCAGGAGGAGGTGCTCGGTTTCGATCGAAATGCTCCCGAGCTGGCTGGCCTCGTAGCGAGCGAAGAAGAGCACCCGGCGCGCCCGTTCTGTATAGCGTTCGAACATCCGGTGTTACCTGTGTGGTTAGGGAGGGAACTTCCTGCGCCGATTATACACGTCTTATCGGCCTAAGTCCGCCTCTTTATAGGGGTTAGACGCCGGGTTCGGGCTCGAGGACTCGCCCGAAGAACGCCCAAAATGCCAACAACCAACTTCCAAGGCACCCGTAATCACCTTTGGGCAACTGACCCCGGCAGTTTGGAGCTTGGGACTTTGGGGGTTGGACCTTTGGGATTTGGGTCTTTGGGAGTTGGATCCTTGGGAGTTGGTCCTTGGGTCTTGGACCTTCGGCGAGCGGTCAGGCCGGGGCGAGCCGGCCGTCGGCGAGTCTCAGGACCCGGTCGCAGGCGGCGGCCAGTCTGGGGTTGTGGGTCGCGATCAGCGACGTAAGTCCCCGCTCCCGATGCATTTCGCGCAGGAGCTGGTGGAGGGTATCGGCCGTGTGCTCGTCGAGATCACCGGTCGGCTCATCCGCAAGCAGGACGGCAGGATCCATGATCAGGGCGCGGGCGATCGCCACGCGCTGCTGCTCCCCGCCAGACATCATGCCCGGCCGATGGTCGAACCGCTCGCCGAGGCCGACCCGCCGCAGCAGTTCCTCAGCCCGCCGCCGCCCGGCCGCCAGCGGCCGCCGCGCAATGCGCATCGGCATCTCGGCATTCTCGAGCGCGGTGAACTCCGGCAGCAAATGGTGGAACTGGAAGACGAAGCCGATGTGGCGATTGCGGAACGAGACGACGTCCGCGTCCGGGAGCGCCGTCAACTCGGTGTCGCCGATCCGCACCGTCCCGGCATCGGCCGCATCGAGTCCCCCCAGCACGTGCAGAAGCGTGCTCTTCCCCACGCCCGACGCCCCCAC
>DASWVN010000193.1:0-32264 GCA_036401215.1 Vicinamibacterales bacterium
TGAGGCACGATCGCCGACTTCGCCCGATCACCCAAAGGCATCGTGTTCTTCTTCGTGATCGTCGTGTGCTTCGTGTCCCCCGTGCCGGAAAGCCGTGTGGCCCGTGGCAGCGCGCAGTGGCTGTCGCCCGCGTCGACTCACCGCGTCCAGCCCACCCGTACGCCTCACGCTTGCCGGCTGTCACGAAGCCGACGGCCGCCAGCACGAAGGCCACCACGAACACGAAGAACACGACGAAAGATCACTGCCCCTGTTTTTTCAGTCCCTGGTTCGAACAGCCGTGATGGTCCCTGCCGCGTCGAGGCACGATCGCCGACTTCGCCCGATCATCCAAAGGCATCGTGTTCTTCTTAGTGATCGTCGTGTTCTTCGTGTCCCCCCGTGCCGGAAACCCGTGGCCCGTGGCAGCGGGCAGTGGCTGTCGCCCGCTCGACTCCCCGCGCGCGGACTTCGCCCCCGATCGCACCCCAAAAAGCATTGGGTTCTTCTTCGTGATCGTCGTGTTCTTCGTGTTCCCCGTGCCGGAAAGCCGTGGGCCCGTGGCAGCGGGCAGTGGCGGTCGCCCGCGTCGGCTCCCCGGGCGCGGACTTCGCCCCGATCGCACCCCAAAAAGCATTGGGTTCTTCTTCGTGATCGTAGTGTGCTTCGTGTCCCCCGTGCCGAAAAGCCGTGGGCCTCGTGGCAGCAGGCAGTGGCTGTCGCCCGCGTCGGCTCCCCGCGCGCGGACTTCGTCCCGATCGCACCCAAAAAGCATTGGGTTCTTCTTCGTGATCGTCGTGTTCTTCGTGTCCCCCCGTGCCGGAAAGCCGTGGGCCCGTGGCAGCGGGCAGTGGCTGTTGCCCGCGTCGACTCCCCGCGCGCGGACTTCGCTCCGATCGCACCCAAAAGCATTGGCTTCTTCTTCGTGATCGTCGTGTTCTTCGTGTTCCCCGTGCCGGAAACCCGTGGGCCCGTGGCAGCGGGCAGTGGCTGTTGCCCGCGTCGACTCCCCGCGCGCGGACTTCGCTCCGATCGCACCCAAAAGCATTGGGTTCTTCTTCGTGATCGTCGTGTTCTTCGTGTCCGTCGTGGCAGGAAGCCGTCGGCGCGTCCAGCGTGGCAGGGTGAAGCGCCGGACCGTGAAACGTCAGGCGAGCGCGCGCCTGGCCTGCTGGTAGTGGCGCGCGACGTGGGAGGCGGCCCACTCGCCAACCTGATACAGGTTGATCGTGCCGACGATCGGGTTGGTGATGCCGATTGTCGAGCCGCGATCCGCAGTCAGCGTGTCGAAGGCTTGCGCCATCTTCACGGCCGATGCTTCGAGGGCGGCGATCGCGTCGTGACAGGTCACCTTCGGGGGCGGGGTCGCGGCCGCCGCGGCTTCGAGCTTGTCGGGAATCGCGGAGGCGATCTCTGCCCATGGACGCTCGACGAAGTCAGCGGGGAGCGGTCTGGCGGCCGGAACGTCTCCGCCGATCACCGCCGCGAACCGCGTGTTCACCGAGGCCACGTGCCAGCCCACTTGCGACGCGGACCACTGCCCCTCCACGCCGCGCTCCGCCGCCGCATGGTCCGCCTGCCGAAGGAGCTGCACGAGATGCTCGTTCTCAGAGGCAAACGACTCCCTGAGATGACGGACACGTGAAAGATGCTCAGCCTGCTTCTGATGCATTGTCGTCTCTGCAGGGATCAGGGATCGGGGATCGGGGATCAGGGATCAGGGATCAGGGATCAGGGATTAGGGATTAGGGATTAGGGATTAGGGATTAGGGATTAGGGATTAGGGATCAGGGGGATCAGGGATTAGGGATCAGGGAGGGATAGCTTAATCGCTAGCCCTGTCCCCTGCTCCCTATTCCCCGTTCCCTGTTCCCCGTTCCCCGTTCCCTGTTCCCTGTTCCCTGTTCCCTATTCCCTGTCCCCTGTCCCCTGTCCCCTGTCCCCTGTCCCCTGTTCCCTGTTCCCTGTTCCCTGTTCCCTGTTCCCTGTCTCCTGTTCCCTGTTCCCCGTTGTCCCCTGTTCCCTGTTCCCTGTTCCCTGTTCCCTGTTCCCTACTGCGTCAGCGCGTCCCCCCGAAGAAGGACGGCAGCGGCATGTCGCGCATCGTGTGCAAGCCCGGCGCGACGGCGAGGATCTTCGGGATCGAGTTCACCGTGATCGACGCCGTCGCGATGTCGCCGTGGATCCCCGTCGAGAACTTCATCTTCAGCGGAGGCGACCCCACGATCTCGACCGCATCGTAGGTCTCGGGCGCACCGAAATAGGCTTCCATGTGCAGCGAGATGACCGCCTCTTCGCCGCGATAGCCGACACCGTCCTGCACCAGCCCGCTCACGAACCCCGGCTCCACCGCCATGAACTCGCTCGACACCGCTTCGGCCGCGATCTTCGGCTGGATCTCGTCGGTGATCCGATCGAGCTTCCACCAGAGCGCGTCGGCAATCATCGAGATCGACTCGGCGAGCCCGACGTGGCGCACGCTCCCGTCGTCCACCTTCGCCTGGAACTGCTCGCGGGTCAGGCCGGCGCCGATCTTCTGCTGGAACGGCAGACGGCGGATCCGGGCGTCCTGGATCCGGTCGACGCGGACCGCGTCCACCCGCTCGCACGCCGCGGTCAGCATGATCGGCAGCGCGTCCATCGCGAATCCCGGGTTCACACCAGTGCCCAGAACCGCAACCTTGTATTTCTTCGCCAGCTGGTGGATCGCCCGGGCGTATTTCATGTTCGGCCGGGTCGGATACGCCAGTTCCTCGGTCGTTGACACGATCGGGACCTTCAATTTCACGATCGTTTCGATCTGCGGCAGCACCTGCTTGAGTGACGACGCGGTGCACAGAACGGCAACGTCCGGCTTTGCCGCCTTGATGGCTTTGCGCGGATCGTCCGATATCTTCACTTTGAGGGGCCGGCCAAGCCCGACCACCTCACCGAGGTCGCGTCCGGCCTTGGCAGGATCGATGTCGACGGCACCAACGATCCTGAACCCTTTTCGGTCGGCAATCTGCCGGACGACCGCGGCGCCGATGGGCCCGAGACCGACGTGAATGACCCGGATAGGACCTGTCGTGGATGGCATCAGATGACTCCTGCGCGAATGAAAGGCGTCGATTATAGCTGTTTGGCCCGTCGCGGCCCGGCCGGCGAGGCGGGCCGTTCTTGGTAGGATTCGACGCGTGTACCTGCGTGTAGCCACAGTCCTGACCCTGCTGGCGCTCGGGGGCGCACAAGCGCGCCTGATGCAGGGAGAGCCTGCCGCGCCGCCCGCCGCGCAATCCGAGGCGTTGTCGCCGCGCAACGCGAGCTATCGCATCTCGGCGCGGCTCGAGCCGGAGACGCGGACGATCACCGGCGACGAGGTGATCACCTGGCGCAACACGACGAGCGCTGCCGCGAGCACGCTGCAGTTTCACCTGTACTTCAACGCCTGGCGTAACACCGCGTCGTCCTGGATGCGCGAGCGGATCCTCGCCGGCAACACGTCGCTCGCCAGCCGTCCCGCCGGCGACTGGGGCTGGATCGACCTCACCGCAATGCGCATCGTCCGCAACGGCCAGACGCACGACGTGCACCAGCGCCTGCGCTTCATCGCGCCCGACGACGGCAATGCGGAAGATCGAACAGTGGTGGAGGCGCCGCTCGATGTCGCGGTCGCGCCTGGCGAGACGATCGAAGTGCACGTCGCCTGGACCTCGCGCGTGCCGCGCACGTTCGCGCGCACCGGCGCGATCGGCGACTTCTTCTTCGTCGCGCAGTGGTTCCCCAAGATCGGGGTCCTCGAAGACACGGGGTGGAACACTCACCAGTTCCACTCCGCAACGGAGTTCTTCTCGGACTTCGGGACCTACGACGTCCAGTTGAACGTGCCACAGGGCTGGATCGTCGGCGCGACCGGACGGGAAGTCTCCCGCACCGACGCCGAGGGCCGGACGACGCACCGCTATTACCAGGAAGACGTCCACGATTTCGCCTGGACGACGAGCCCGGACTACATCGAACGCCGCGCGCGCTTCGAGCATCCGACGCTGCCGCCCGTGGACATCCGGCTGCTGCTGCAGCCCGAGCACGAGACGCAGGCCGAACGCCACTTCGCCGCCACACGCGCCGCGCTCCGGTCCTACGGCGAATGGTACGGACCCTATCCGTACGGCCACATCACCGTCGTCGATCCAGCGTGGCAGAGCGGCGCGGGCGGGATGGAGTACCCGACGCTGTTCACGGCGGGCACACGGCTGATCGCGCCCAGAGGCGCCGGACAGCCCGAGAGCGTCACCGTCCACGAAGCGGGTCACCAGTTCTGGTACGGGATCGTGGCGACCAACGAGTTCGAGCACGCGTGGCTCGACGAGGGGTTGAACACCTACACGCAGGCACGCGTGATGGAACAGGAGTTCTATCCCAACTTCTACACGAAGCGGTACTTCGGTGATTTCTTCCCGTGGGTGTTCGACGACCTCCCGTTCACGCGCGAAGTGGACGGCAATCGCATGCCGTCGTACCGCCCGGTCGCGAAGAACGACGCGCAGTCCACGCCGACGTTTCGGTACTGGCCGGGATCGGCGAGCGCGATCACCTACAACAAGACTGCCCTGTGGCTGCACACGCTCGAGAAGATGCTCGGATGGGAGACGGTGCAGCGGATCCTCTCGACCTACTTCCAGCGATACGCGTTCGGCCACCCGCATCCCGATGATTTCTTTGCCGTGGCCAGCGAAGTGAGCGGGCAGGATCTCACCTGGTTCTTCGACCAGGTGCACCGCAGTTCGAACGTCTTCGACTATGCGGTGGACGTGTTCCGCAGCACCGCGCTCACGACGCGGGGATATTTCGGCGAAGGCACGACACAGAACTTCGAGGACGCCCGGCGAACGCCCGACACCTACCGCACGACGGTCGTCGTCCGCCGCCTTGGCGAGGGGGTGTTCCCGGTGGACGTCGTCGTCCGCTTCGAGGGAGGGAGCGAGCAGCGCTGGCGCTGGGACGGCCGGGATCGATGGAAGGCGTTCGAAGTCGAGGGACCGGCGCGTGCCGTGTCGGCGGAGGTCGATCCCGAACGCATCCTGCTGCTCGACGTCAACCGCACGAACAACTCCGCGGCGCTCGCGCCCGCGGGTCCGGCGGCCGCGCGCAAGTGGTCGCTCGCCTGGCTGATCTGGCTGCAGGATCACCTGCTCACGTATGGGTTCTTCGTCTGAGATGACTGCGCCCGCCGCCTTCCGTGACGGGATCCGCCGCGTCAACGGCGCGCCGCTGCTGATCGCGGGGATGTGCCTGTTCACGCTGCTGCTCGCGCTTCCGCTTTCGATCGCGCTCCGCGGCATGATCGAGGCGCATCTCGGGCGCAGCCTCGTCGCGGCAGGGGTGGCCTCGAGCGCCGACTATCAGTGGTGGCAGGAGTTCCTGGCGCAGGCCAGCGGGCTCGGCACGACGTTCACGCCGTCGATCGTCGGCTTTGGCGCCGTGCTCGACAACCTCGACGCGCTGCTCGACAACGAGCCGATGGCGGCCACGATCGCCGGCGTCACGGCCGCATGGCTGCTCCTCTGGTCGTTTCTGAGCGGCGGCGTCATCGACCGGCTCGCGCGCGACCGCCGCACGCGGACGCACGGCTTCTTCGCGGCGTGCGGCGTCCATTTCTGGCGGTTCCTGCGCGTGGGCGTCTTCGCGTTCCCGACCTACTACGTTCTCTTCGGCCCGCTGCACCACTGGATCTTCTCGACGCTCTACGACGACCTCGTCCGCAATTTGACGACGGAGCGGACGGCGCTGATGATCCGGCTGGCGGCGTACGTCCTGTTCGGGTTCCTGCTGGTCTTCTTCAACGTCATCTTCGACTACGCGCGCATCAGGCTCGTCGTCGAAGACCGGCGGAGCGCCGTCGGCGCGATCGCCGCCGGGGCGCGCTTCGTCCGCCGTCACCTCGGGCGCGTGGCGGCGCTCTACCTGCTCAACGGTCTCGCGTTCGTCCTGCTGATTGCGCTGTATGCCGTGTTCTCGCCCGGAGCGCCAGGGGCGGGCGTGTGGATGTGGTTCGTACTGCTGCTCGGCCAGGCCTACATCGTCGGACGTCATTATCTGAAGCTGGTGTTCTACGCGTCGCAGACGGCGCTGTTCCAGTCGGCGCTCGCGCACGTGTCCTACACGGCGGCGCCCCGGATCGAGTGGCCTGACTCGCCGTCGGCCGAGAGCATCGCGAACGCGGATCCACACGCATCCTGACGGAGGTCAATGCGACAGGCACTCTACAGCAGGGCGCGGATACTCGTCATCGACGACGAACCCAGCAACGTCGAACTGTTGAAGCGCGTTCTCGAACGCGCCGGGTTCAGCCGTATCGTCTCCACCTGCGATCCCCGTGAATCGAAGGACCTCTACCTCGAGTTCCGGCCGGACCTGGTGCTGCTGGACCTGCACATGCCGCACGTCGACGGGTTCGCGGTGATGCAGCAGTTCAACCAGATCGCCGAGGCGACCTACCTGCCGGTGCTCATCGTGACGGGAGACCTGTCGCCGCAGGCCAAGCGTGACGCGCTGTCGCACGGGGCGAAGGACTTCCTGCACAAGCCGTTCAGCACCGACGAAGTGCTGCTGCGCATCAACACGCTGCTCGAGACCCGCTTTCTCTACCTGCAGATCCAGAGTCAGAACCAGATGCTCGAAGCGAAGGTGCTCGAACGGACCCGCGAACTGGAGGGAGCGCAGATCGAGATCATCGAACGGCTGGCTCGCGCGGCGGAGTTCCGCGACGACAACACCGGGCAGCACACCGAGCGGGTCGGACAGATGGCGGCGTTGATCGCGAAGCAGATCGGCCTCACCGACACCCAGGTGGCGCTCATCCGCCGGGCGGCGCCGCTTCATGATGTCGGCAAGATCGGAATCCCCGACACGATCCTGCTCAAACTCGGTAAGCTGACAGTTGACGAGTTCGACATCGTCAAGACGCACACGACGATCGGCGCGAGGATTCTGTCGGGCAGCCGGTTTCCGATCCTGCGGATCGCCGAAGAGATTGCCTTCAGCCATCACGAGCGCTGGGATGGCGACGGCTATGCGGGGCTCGCCAGGGATGCGATTCCGCTCGCCGGGCGGATCGTGACGATCGCCGACGTGTTCGACGCGCTGACGCAGCGGCGTCCCTATAAGGATGCGTGGCCGATCGACAAGGCGATCGACGAGATCGATCGCGAGCGCGGCCGGCAGTTCGATCCGGCGCTCGTCGACGCGTTCCTGCAAGTGATCGAGCAGCGCAAGATGTTGGCGTAGCAGGGCGCTGAAATATGCCGGCCTGAATGGAAGATGGACGATGGTAAATGGTAAAGCGCCGGTGCCGGCCCGTTCGAAACCGATCGTCGACTGGATGCAGGCGCAGGTCACCGCGGCGGGCGCTCGCGGCATTGTCGTCGGACTGAGCGGCGGGATCGACTCGGCCGTCGTCATCGGGCTCGCGGCCAGGGCGACGCCCGGACACGTCGTCGGCGTCATGATGCCCTGTCACAGCGATCCGATCGACGAAGCGCACGCGAAGCTCGCCGCGGACCGGTTCGACGTCCCGGCGATCCGGATCGATCTCGGCCCCACGTACGATCGCCTGGTGGACGATCTCCGCCGCACGCTCGACCAGTTGCCGCGCGGCCTCTTTCCTGTCGCCGCCGCCGAGGAGGTCGACATCAAGGCGAAGCTGCCGCTCGCGAACATCAAACCGCGGCTGCGCATGACGAGCCTCTACTTCGTCGCCAACACGCTGAACTACCTCGTCGCGGGTACCGGCAACCGCAGCGAGATCGCGATCGGCTACTTCACGAAGTACGGCGACGGCGGCACCGACATGCTGCCGCTCGGCCGCCTGTTGAAGGAAGAGGTCCGCGCGATTGCCCGCGAGCTGCAGGTCCCGGCCGAGATCATCGACAAACCACCAAGCGCCGGCCTGTGGCTCGGTCAGACCGACGAGGGTGAGATGGGCTTCACCTACGCGGAGCTGGAACGCTACCTCGTCGAAGGTCCCGCGTCGGTCTCGCCGCAACTTGCCGAGCGGATCCAGCACCTGCATCGCACCAGCGAACACAAGCGCGCGGTACCGCCGATGCCGCCGGAGTGAGTTGGCCTCGCGGCCCTGTCAATGACGAATGACGAATGGCGAATGACGAACGGGTGCCTCGGCACCGCTCGGTCAGCGACTGTCATTCATCATTCATCATTCGTCATTGACCTGTGGCTCGACTGAGCCCATAAGCAGGCATAGCCCCAGGTGGCCGACCCCAGCCCGAACCGTGACCGTGGGCTCCCTACCCAGCCCCGATATCTGTATGCACGCCAGCAGGAGCCGGTGCGAACTCCTCTTCGGGCAGCTCCGCCGGACGGTTCGCGGCGATCTCGGCGCGGGAACGGAGCCAGGGGTCGTCGCTCGCGAGCAGGACGGCGACGGCTTGTGCGGACGTTTCGAGCGGCGGGCCGACCACCTTCTCGGCGAGCGAGGCGCGTTCGGACTCGCTGACGTGGACGTCGATCAGCGGGAGCAGCACTTCGCGCAGGCCGGGGTTGAGGACGTTCTCCAGGTATTCGACCGCGTTCGCATTCACCAGCGGATTCGAGGAGCGGATGCCGACGTAGGCGTCGTGGAGCGAGGTCGCCGGCGAGAGCAGCGCGATCAGGCGGAAGATGCGTTCGAGTTCCTGGTCCATCGAACGGCGCAGCGCCGTGATCATGCGCTGCTGCCCGGCATGAGACGGGTTCAGCGACGCGAGCACCTGGTAGGAGCGGTAGTGCCCGGCGATCTCGGCGGCGAGCAGCAGTTCGATCAGCGGCACGTCGAGCGCGATCCGCGGATGCCGCTGTTTCATCTTGTTCAGCACGCTGATCAGCCGATGCCGCAGCGGCGCGCCGGCTTCGAACAGGGTGTGGACGAGGGCGGCGCCGATCGCCGCGACCGCTTCGCCGGAGCCGATCGAGTGGGCCGTCTTCATGGCCGCTTCGGCGACATCCACGTCTTCGTCGGTCACCAGCGCGGTGAGCACGCCGACGGGAGGGTCGGGCACGATGGCGAGGACGCGCGCGGCTTCGGCGCGGTCGTGCGGCTCGTCGGACGCGGCCATCTGCTCGAGCAGCACATGGGCGGCCTCTTCGTTGCGCGTCGGTCCGGGCGAGGCGAGAAACGCCACCATCGCCGCACGGATCGAGAAGTCGGGGAAGTCTCCCAGCTCCTCGATCCGGCGCAGCGGGTCGAATCCGCCGCTGCGCGAGAGATACAGCAGCGCCTGCGTACGGACGTTGAGGTCCGAATCACGCAGCAGACGTTCGGCGGTGGCTTCGGCGGTCCGGTCGCCGCTCGTGCCGAGCAACGCGAGCGCGCGCGCCCTGATCTCCGGTTCGGTGTGCTGCAGCAGCGTGTGAATCAGACCGCTCGGCGCGGTGATCTTCATCCGCGAGATCGCGTCGAGCGCCTGCACGACCACCTCGGGCTCGTCGGACTGAAGGTGGCCGGCGAGCGTCTCGCGCACCGAGGCATCGAGCCGCGCGGCCGAGATCCGCTCCGTGTCGAGCCGGTGCTGGTGGATGCTCGCCTCGATGGCCGCGACGTACGCGCGGCGCAGGCGCCAGGCGACCGCCGTCCACGCAATCGACAGGATGAAGATCGCGGCGGCGGTGCCGCGGACCCGCAGGCCCGCCCCGGGCAGTATCAGGAACCCGCCGGTCGCCAGCCCGAGCAGCACGCCCCCCACGGCATCGGCGATCCGGTTGCCGACGATGTCGATGGCGGCTTTGATCGAGGGACGCTGGGCCGGCGGGATCGGTAGATACAGCAATTCGTAGGCGGCCTTGTCGACCGAGAAGCGCAGCCCCTGGTCAGCCGCATTGGTGAACAGGACGGCGAGGAACACCGGAAACAGGAACGTCAACGCGCTGCCGAACGCCAGCGTGAGCGGCAGGATCAGGATGGCGCCGGTCACGCCCAGGCGCCTGAGCACCACGCCGGTGAGCAGCAGCTGGACGGCGAACCCCGCCGCCCCCATCGTGAAGTTGAACGTGCCGAAGAACCGGGTGATCGCGTCGGCGTTTCCGAGGTAGCGCGCGTTGGCGACGGCGCTGAGCTGAAAGTTCGTCCACTGCGTCGCGATCGCGACGAGGAACACGAGCCCCGCGAGGAGCTGCAGATAGTGGTTCGAACGGATCGCCGCGACGGCATCCTTCAGCGGCATCAGGGGTTGCGGTCTCGCGGGGGCAGCCACGCGCCGCTTCACGCGCCGGCTGGCGAAGGCGACGATGAGTGAGCCCGCGGCGATCAGGGCGGCCAGCACGAGGAGCAGGTTGACCGCTCCGCCGACCGGTCCGACGAGGTAGCGCGCCATCAGTCCGCCCGACACGGCCCCCAGCGACGCGCCGGCCCCGATCAGCCCGAACAGCCGGCGCGCCTGCCGCGCGTCGAACACGCTGTTGGTGAAGCTCCAGGCCTGGACCGGGGCAATGACGCCGAAGCAGTTGACCCAGACGTAGAAGATGCCGGGCAGCAGCTCGAACGGGGCCCACCGGAAGGCCGCCCAGAACCCGAGCACGTTGAGGCTGAAGAAGGTGAGCGTCCCGATCGCGGCACGCCGCGGGCCCACCCTGGCGGTCACCCAGCCGTACAGCCGGACGAACCCCCAGAGCACGAGCGGCACGACGGCGTAGGCGTAGGCCAGCGCTTCGGGCCCGTATTCCCGCAGGTACAGCCCGTTCCGGATCGGTTTGGCCAGGAGGAACGCCGCCACGACCACGGCGACGTACGCAAAAGAGAGGAGCACCGGCAGCCCTTCGCCCGCCCGGACGTCGAGGAACCGCCGAACCCGCGAAAGCATGGATAACCGTGAGTTTACTTCAGGTTCTGGGATAGCTTAGGCTTTGGCGCATGTCCCTGCTGCAACGCGTGCTGTCGCCCATTGTGGAGGTGCGCAAGGAAGAAACCATCGGGCTCGTCCTGATGTTCACGTACTCCTTCCTTGCGATGGCCGCGTACAACATCCTCAAACCCGTCACCCGGTCAAAGTTCATCTCGGATCTCGGCGCCGACAATCTGCCGTACGTGCTGCTCGCCGCCGGTCTGCTGATCGGCGTCCTGATGAGCGCGTACACGTGGATCGTGGCCCGGCTGCCGCAGCAGAGCGCGCTCGCCATTACGCAACTCGGCATGGTCGGCGTGCTGATCGGATTCTGGTTCATGTTCCAGACCGGCGGCGCGTGGGTGCCGGCGGCGTTCTACCTCATGGGGCTGATCCTCGGGATCCTCCTCATCAGCCAGTTCTGGACGGTGGCGAACCTTGTCTACGACGCACGCCAGGCGAAGCGGTTGTTCGGATTCATCGGCGGCGGCGCGCCGCTCGGCGGCATGGCGGGGTCCTACATCGCCATCGAGGGAACCGAGGCCATCGGCACGACGAACCTGCTGCTGATCAGCAGCGGCATGCTGCTGGTGAGCGCGTTTCTCGTCTGGACGATCCTGCGCCGTTCGCACGTCGACCCGGCCGCCGCGGCTGCCGCCGGCGAGGAGGAGAAAGGCGTCCGCTTCACCGAGGCGCTGTCGCTGCTGCGCGGATCGAAGCACCTGCAGATCATCGCGCTGGTCATCAGCTTTGCCGCGGTCGGGGCCGCGATCATCGAACAGCAGTTGAACATGGCCGCCGAAGTCTCCAAGGGGCAGGAGGCGACCGACTCGATCACGATCTTCCTCGCGCAGGTGCAGCTCTGGACGTCCACGCTGGGCTTCATCATCCAGGTGTGGCTCACGAGCCGGATCCATCGCTATCTCGGCATCGGCTTCGCGCTGATGGTGCTGCCGGTGAGCCTCGGGGCGAGCGCGCTCATCATGTTGTTCAACGCCGCGTTGTGGGCGCCGGCGCTGGCCCGCATCGCCGACACGACGCTGCGCTACACGGTCGACAAGACCACCCGCGAGATCCTGTTCCTGCCGCTCTCCGGGGAACTGAAGGTCAAGGCGAAGTCGTTCGTGGACGTCACCGTCGACCGCATGGCCAAGGCGCTCGGCGGGCTGCTGCTGCTCGTGCTCGTGCAGCCGTGGGGGCTGAACCTCAGCTGGCAGCAATTGAGCTACGCCAGCCTCACGATCATGGCGCTCTGGATCTTCATGTCGCTGCGCGCGCGCCGCGGCTACATCCAGGCGTTCCGCGACAGCATCGAGCGGCGCGACATGCGTCCGGCCGAAGTGCGCCTGAGCGGCGCGGATCTCTCCACGGTCGAAGCGCTGGTGCAGGAACTCTCGAGCACGCACGTGGCGCGCGTGCTCTACGCGATCGACATGCTCGAGTCGCTCGACAAGGGGAACCTCGTCACGCCGCTGCTGCTCTACCACGAATCGCCCGAAGTGCGCGAGCGTGCGTTGCTCACGCTGGGCGAGTCGAGGAGCGCAATCGCGGGACAGTGGATCCCGCAGGTCCGGCGGGCGCTCGGCGATCCGAACGGCGCCGTGCGCGCCGCGGCGCTGCGCGCGCTCAGCGCGCTGTCGCACGAAGACGCCCGCTCGGTCGCACGTCCTCTGCTCGCCGATCCCGACCCGCGCACGCGCGCGACGGCCGCCGTGGCCCTCGCGTCCAGCACCGAGCCGGGCGATCTCGGCGCCGCCGAAATGACCCTCGGCGATATCGTCGCCGGCAGCGGCGAAGGCGGGCGCGTCGCGCGGCGCGAGGTGGCCGCCGCGCTCGGGCAGGTGACGGACCCGCGGTTCCAGCGCCTGCTGATCCCGCTGCTCTACGATCCGTATCCGGACGTCGCCGACGAAGCGATGGAGAGCGTCCGCAAGACCGGGACGGCCGACTTCATGTTCGTTCCCGTGCTGGTGAGCCTGCTGCGAAACCGGCACCTGAAGGGACGCGCCCGCGAGGTGCTCGTCAGCTACGGCGAGGAGGTCATCGAGCCGCTCGCGTTCTTCATGGACGACCCGAACGAGGACGTCTGGATCCGCCGCCACATCCCCGCGACGATCTCGCTGATCCCTTCGCAGAAGGCGGTGGATGCGCTGGCGAAGCGCCTGGACGACCCCGACGGATTCCTTCGCTACAAAGTGATCTCCGCCCTCGGACGCCTGCGCCGGACGGATCCGTCGCTGACGTTCCCGGCCGACAGGATCGAAGCGGCCATCGTCCGCGAGGCGCGCAACTACTACACCTACCTGTCGCTCTGGTCGAACCTCGAGACCCGCGGCGAGCTGCCTGACGAGACGCTGCTGGCGACCGCGCTGCGCGAGAAGGTCACGCGCAGCAGCGACCGGATCTACGAACTGCTGGTGCTCATCTTCCCGCCGGCCGACATCTCCGCGGCGCAGTGGACGCTCACCTACGGCGACGCGCGCAATCGCGCCAGCGCGTCGGAGTATCTCGACAACCTCCTGACCGGCAACATCCGCAAGATGGTGATGCCGATCCTCGAGGACATGCCGATGGAGCAGAAGGTGCAGCGCGGCAACGTCCTCATCCGGACCCGGCCGCGCGACCTCGAGGAAACGCTGCTCCAGTTGATCAACGACGACGACCAGGTGATCTCGGCGTGCGCGATCGACCTGGTCAGGCAGCGGCGGATGTGGTCGCTCGCCGGCGACATCGAGCACGTGCTCGCGCATCGCAACGTCCGCGACTGGTACGTCTTCGAGGCCGCCTCGTGGGCGCTTGCCGAACACCGGATGCCGGCCGAGCGCCGGCGTGAACTGTGGCTCGAGCCGCTGCCGGCGGCCGTCCTCGCATCGGAGCTGCGCGCGCTGCCGCTGTTCTCGTCGGTGTCGGTCGACGAACTGTTCCGGATCGCGGACGCCTCGAAGCAGGTCCGGCACGAGCCGGGAACGACGCTGCTCGTCGAACGCTCGGTGCCCGAGGTCCTGCACGTCCTGCTCGACGGGCAGGTCGTCATCTCGAGCGAACGTCGTCAGAGCGAAACGATTTCGGCGCCGGCGGCTTTCGGGTTCCTCGAAGTGCTGCAGTCCAAGCCCATGCGGCGCACGGTTCGAACGACCGGGATTGCCGTCACGCTCGTGCTCACGGCCGAAGAACTGCGCACGCAGCTCGCGGACAATCCCGATCTGGTTCGCGGCCTGTTCGCGACGATGGCCGACCGCGCGCACCGCGCCGGGCTCACGCGCGTCTTCCCGACCGGCGCGTCGCGCGAGTTCGCGCAGTTCGGCGAAGGCGGTCTCCAGCCGGTGGAGAAGGTCCTCGCGATCCAGCGCGTGCCGATCTTCAGGCACCTGTCGGCCGATGAGGCGCAGCACCTCGCCGCGATCACGCGGACGGTGGAGATGAAGGAAGGGACCGCGCTCTTCCAGGCGTCGGACCGCCCGGCCACCTGGCTGATCATCTCCGGCGAGGTGCAGCTCGAAGCGACCGACACGTTACCGGCCGCCGTCGCCCGCGGCGGCGACGCCATCGGCTCCTTCGGCGCGCTCGCGGGTCCACGGATCGGTCAGAACGCGAAGGTCACGCGTCCCGGCATCGCGCTCCAGATCGATCGCGACGACCTCTTCGAGATGCTGGGGGATCGCCCCGAGATGCTGAAGCAACTGTTCGCCGGCATCATGGAAGCGCCGGGGCAGGCGGGGATCGATGAGAGTTCCACGACGACGATGCCAGTCGTGTCTGCGACGTGAAAACTCCGAACTATGAACTCCGAACGACGAACCACGGAAACGTCGAGCCACGGAAACGCCGAACTATGAACTCCGAACGACGAACGGGGTTCGAAGTCTCGTTCGCGGCGGCGGTGGCTGTTCGCGGCGGCGGCTGCACGCGCCGACGGCTGCACGCGCCGACGGCTTTCAGGGGCGCTACGAACACGAAGAACACGACGAACACGAAGGATGAACACGAAGAACACTTGATGTCTTCGTGTCCTTCTTCGTGGCCTTAGTGTTCGTCGTGTCCTTCGTGCCTTGGCCGTTTGGCCCGTGTCACTGCCGCTAGCCACCGGACGCGTAAATCAGCGATCAGCGTTCGCCGTTCGGCGTCCGGTGTTCAGAGTTCGGAGTTCGGAGTTCGCAGTTCGAAGTTTCACGCCCCTGAGCCGTTTGCCCCGTGTCACAGCCGCGAATCAGCTCCACTCCGGAACTCGGACGCAGCCCCGGCTGCACGCGCCGACGGCTTCCACGGGCACTACGAACACGAAGAACACGATGAACACGATGAACACGAAGGAAGAACACGAACAACACTTGATTTCTTTGTGTCCTTCTTCGTGGCCTTAGTGTTCGTCGTGTCCTTCGTGCCTTGGCCGTTTGGCCCGTGTCACTGCCGCGAATCAGCTCCACTCCGGAACTCGGACGCGGCGGTGGCTGTTCGCGGCGGCGGCTTCACGCGCCGACGGCTTTCAGGGGCACTACGAACACGAAGAACACGACGGACACGAAGGAAGAACACGAAGAAGACTTGATGTCTTCGAGTCTTTCTTCGTGGCCTTGGTGTTCGTCGTGTCCTTCGTGCCTTAGCCGTTTGGCCCGTGTCACTGCCGCGAATCAGCTCCACTCCGGAACTCGGACGCAGCCCTGGCTGCACGCAGCGGTGGCTGTTCGCGGCGGCGGCTGCACGCGCCGACGGCTTTCAGGGGCACTACGAACACGAAGAACACGACGACCACGAAGGAAGAACACGAACAACACTTGATTTCTTTGTGTCCTTCTTCGTGGCCTTGGTGTTCGTCGTGTCCTTCGTGCCTGAGCCGTTTGCCCCGTGTCACAGCCGCTAGAGCACCGGACGCTTCAATCAGCGATCAGCGTTCGCCGTTCGGCGTCCGGCGTTCGGAGGTCGGAGTTCGCAGTTCGAAGTTTCACGCCCCTGAGCCGTTTGCCCCGTGTCACAGCCGCGAATCAGCTCCACTCCGGAACTCGGACGCAGCCCTGGCTGCACGCGCCGACGGCTTTCAAGGGCACTACGACCACGAAGAACACGACGAACACGAAGGAAGAACACGAAGAGAACTTGATGTCTACGTGTCTTTCTTCGTGGCCTTAGTGTTCTTCGTGTTCGTCGTGCCTTGGCCGTTTGGCCCGTGTCACTACCGCTAGCCACCCGGACGCCTCAATTAGCAATCAGCGTTCGGAGTTCGCAGTTCGGAGTTCGGAGTTTCACGCCCCTGAGCCGTTTGCCCCGTGTCACAGCCGCGAATCAGCTCAACTCCGGAACTCGAACGCAGCCCCGGCTGCACGCGCCGACGGCTTTCAGGGGCACTACGACCACGAAGAACACGATGAACACGAAGGATGCACACGAAGAACACTTGATGTCTTGGTGTCCTTCTTCGTGGCCTTAGTGTTCGTCGTGTCCTTCGTGCCTGAGCCGTTTGGCCCGTGTCACTGCCGCGAATCAGCTCAGCGCACGGCGGCAGCGGAGTGTGAACGCCGCGGCTCGGCGCCGCCCTGCACTTCGCCCTTCTCGGCATCGATCACCACAGCCGCAGCGTAGCCGTAGCGGACTTCCCCCTTCCGGCCGATCTTCGTGAAGCGGTGGCCGCGGGCGGTGAGGTCGTCGAGGATCGAGCGGGGGAAGCGATCCTCGATCTGCATGCGGGCGGCCGAGTTCTCCTGCGGATCCCGGCCGATGAGAAACCGGGGCGCCTCGATGGCGCGCTGCGCGGTCATGCCGCCGTCGACGACGTTGAGGATGATGTCGTAGACCGACGCGGGGATCCAGGCATTGCCGGCCGCGGCGACGGCGAGGCGTGGTGAGCCTGGACCGTCATCGCCCGGCGCCTTCCTGAACAACAACGTTGGAACGCTGGTACTGGAGGACCGCGCAAGCGGCAGGAAGCGGCCGGGCGCGCTGCTGGTGCTGAACCGCAGGTGGTTGTTGTAGAGAAAGCCCAGCCCCTCCGACACGTAGAAGGTCCCGCCCCAGGTGCTGAGTGTTTGCGTGACGGCGATCATGTTGCCGTCCGCGTCGGCAACCGCAAAGGCGGTGGTTCCGCGTCCGATGCGTTCCGCCGGCTCGGTCGTGCTCTGCGGCGTGCCGCCATACCTGGACGCCTTCGCCGGATCGATCCTCTTGAACAGTTCGGCCGCGTGGTCGCGATCGAGATGCGGACCGAGATCGACGTCCCACAGAGCGGGATCAGCAATGCGGCCCGACTGATCGCGCACCTTCCAGGCTTCGATCGCGTAATGAAAGTAATCGGCGTTCGCGGCGTACGACACGCCCGGGGACGGCCGATGGTTGTCGAGGATCTGAAGCGTCTCGATCAATCCGAGACCCGTCGACACTGGCGGCGGCGAGGAGAACACGGCGTGATCGCGATAGCGGCCTTCGAGCGGACGACGTTCGATCGCGCGGTACTGCGCCAGGTCGTCGAGCGTGATCAATCCGCCGTTCTTCTCCATGTCGGCGGCGATGCGGCGCGCGATCTCCCCGCGATAGAACGCGTTGGCGCCCCCCTGCGCGATCGCCTTCAACGTCGACGCGTAATCCCTGTTGACGAAACGTTCGCCGGGCTTCGGCACGCGGCCGTTCGGCAGGTAGATGGCCTTCGACGCCGGATACTTCTCGAAGTACCGCCGCCCTTCCGCAATCGACGTCGGCAGCGACTCGTCGAGGATGAACCCCTTCTCCGCGTGTTCGATCGCGGGCGCCACGAGGTCGGCCCAGGCGATCTTGCGGCTGCTGAAACTGCGGTACAGCTGATCGAGTCCGGCGACGACGCCGGGGATGTTGGCGGCGGCCGGACCATCACCCGTGCTCGCGCGCAGCAGCGGGTTGTCGCGCGTGGCGTGGATCGGCACCTGGTCCTTGTAGTCGACCGCCACCGGCTCGTTCATCCCCTTCAGGTAGACGAGCGCCATGCCGTCGCCGCCGATCCCCGAGGCTTCGGGTTCGACGACGCCGAGGACGAACGATACCGCGATCGCGGCATCGACGACGTTGCCGCCCTTCTCGAGCACCGCGAGCCCCGCCTGCGACGCCAGCGGATGCCCCGACACGACGACGGCACGCCGCGAGGTCACTTCGGGCTTGATCAACGGCTGCTCGGCGATCATCCGGTCGATTGCGTGTTCGAGCGCCACTTCGTCGCGCGCGGCAGCGGCCGCGGGACGATGCTTCGTCTTGAGCCGCTCCCACTGCGCGGCCGATGGCCCGCTGCTGTAGTAGAGACGCTTCAGCGTCTCCCAGACCCGATCGAACGTCGCCGTGAGCTGGATGGACGAGAGGCCCGGCAGCGAGACCGCCTGCACGCCGGAATCGACCGGCAGCGGCGCATCCACCGTCCACAACCGGAACCCCTCGGCGTAGAAAGCGGGAGGGGCGCCGCTGTCATTGCGCAATGGATTGCCGTTGTACGAAGGCTCGGCCGGCGGCCACTCGGCAATCGCGATCCGGCGTCCGTCGGGAGACCACGCGGGAGCGCCGCCGCGGCGCGAAACCAGCACGGGCGCTTCCGCCGGCCGTGAGACCGCGCCGCCGGCGCGGTCGGGAATGCCGACGCCGATGACCCACACCGATCCTCGACCTTCGCGTTGGGCGTAGTAGGCGAGGCGATCGCCTTCGGGGGACCACGCCGGCGCACCCTCCTGGCCGCGTACGCGGCTGAGCCGCGTCCGTCGCGTGCGTTCGCTGTCCTCCGACGGGAACTGCACGAGCCAGAGGTCGACGTCACCATCAGCGCTCTCGCGATCGGAGATGTACGCGATGCGCGAACCGTCGGGCGAGACGCGCGCCTCGCGCTCGGTATCGCCGCCGCTGTCGTCGAAGAGCACCAAGGCGTCGCCGCCGGATGCGTTGATGACGTGCAGGCGCCACGGCTCGAACGCATTGCCGCGGCGGCTGAAGACGATGCGGCCGTCGCGCGTCCAGGAAGGCCAGCGGTCATCGCCGGCGCCATCGGTGATCCGCTTCACGTTCCGGCCATCGGCGCCCGCCACGAACAGATCGAACCCGTTCCCGTCGTCGGCGGCAAACGCAATCTGACGTCCGTCAGGCGACCACGCGGGATCCCGTTCGGTGGCTCCGCTCCCGGTGCGAAGCGCGCGGCCGTTGCGGCCGTCCGGCGCAGCGATCCAGATGCGTTCGAAGAAGGAGAAGGCGAGGTGTTTGCCGCCGGGCGCCCAGTCGGGATCCTGAACGCCTTGGTGAGTTGATTGCGGCGCGGGAGTTGGCACCCCGTAAAGGGGTGCCCTACGTCCGTCGTAATTCGGCACCCCATAAAGGGGTGCCCTACGTGCGTCGTGATCGGGCGCGCCATGGGCGAGTACGTAGGGCGCCCCTTCATGGGACGCCACGACGGCTAGTGCAAGGATGGACGCCGCACCGGCAAGGAGGCGCCGCATGCGGTCAGCGCCGCTGCGCCGCGCGGACGGCGTCGGCGATGTGGCGGGCGGAGATGCCGTAGCGGTCGATCAACTCATCGGGCTGCCCGCTCCTGGGGATCTCCCGCACGGCCAGGCGTTTGACGACGAACCCGGCGGGCGCGATCGCTTCGGCAACGGCATCGCCGATGCCGCCCGCGGGATAGTGGTCCTCGACGGTGATGACCACGCCATTGCTCGCCTTCGCCGCATCGACCATCGTCTTCGCATCGATCGGCTGGAGGGAATAACAGTCGATCACGCGGATCGAAATGCCCCCGGCCTTCAACTGGTCGTACGCCTTCAGGGCCTCGAAGACCGTGATCCCGGCGCCGATGACCGTGGCGGCGTCGGCGTCGCTCTGCCGCAGGACCTTGGATCCGCCGATCGGGAACTTCTCGTCGGGTTCATAGATCACCGGCGTCTTCGGCCGCGACGTGCGCATGTAGGCCATCCCCGGCCGCTGCGCCATCTCGACGACCAGGCGCTCGGCGCTGACCGCGTCGCAGGGATAGAGGACAGCGCAATCGGGAACGCCGCGCATGATCGCGAGGTCCTCGAGCGCCATCTGCGACGGCCCGTCCTCGCCGATCGACACGCCGGCGTGCGAGCCGGCGAGCTTCATGTTCGACATCGAAATCCCGCCCATGCGGATGAAGTCCGCCGCCCGGGTGAGAAAACACGCGAACGTCGACGGGAACGGGATCGCACCGCGCGCCGCCAGGCCCATCGCCGCGCCGATCATCGCCTGCTCGGCGATGAAGAACTCGTAGAAGCGATCGGGATGCGCCTTCTCGAACCGTTCGCTGAAGGTGGAGTTCTTCACGTCGGCATCGAGCGCGACCACGCGGGAATCCACGCCGCCGAGCGCGGCGAGCGCGGTGCCCCAGGCTTCGCGCGTGGCGACCGAGTCACCGAGTTTGTACGCCGGCGCCGGCATCTTCGAGTAGTCGGCGGTGATCGACGGCCGTCCAGAAGCGGAGGGCTTCCGGATCTCGGGCGTCGCTTCGTCGCCGTGCTTCTTCGCTTCCAGCTCGGCGACGGCTTTCTCCGCCTCGTCCTTCTTCAGCGCCTTGCCGTGCCAGCCATCCTTCCCTTCGACGAAGGAGACCCCCTTGCCCTTCAGCGTCCGCGCGACGATGACGGTCGGCCGTCCGGTCGTGCGCCGCGCCTCCTCGTAGGCGTCGAGCAGCTGCTGGACGTCATGGCCGTCCACCTTGATCGCGTGCCAGCCGAACGCGCTCCAGTGGTTCGCGATCGCCTGAGTGTCGTGCCCGAACTGCGTCGGCTGGCTCTGGCCGAGCGCATTCACGTCGATGATCGCGCACAGGTTGTCGAGCTTGAAGTGCAGCCCGGCGCTGGCCGCCTCCCACACGGATCCTTCCGCCATCTCGCCGTCGCCGAGCAGCACGTAGGTCCGGTAGTCGGAGCCGATGCGCCGTGCGTTCAGCGCGGTGCCGATGGCGGCGCAGATCCCCTGGCCGAGCGAGCCGGTGGCCACGTCGACGAACGAGAGCCGCGGCGTCGGGTGCCCCTCGAGATCGGATCCGATCTGGCGCAGCTTCAGCAGCTCGCTGCGGGGGAACAGGCCGGCTTCGGCCCATGCCGCATAGAGGATCGGCGCGGCGTGCCCCTTCGAGAGCACGAACCGGTCGGCGTGCGGGTTCTGCGGGTCCTTCGGATCGAACCGCATTTCCGAGAAAAACAGCGTGGACACGATCTCGGCCGCCGACATGCAGGTCGTCGGATGCCCACTGCCGGAGGCGGTGGTGGAGAGGATCGAGTCGATGCGTAGTTGAGTCGCGATGTTCTGTAGAGCAGGGATCGAGATGGTCTTCATGGTCGGAGACGAAAAGTCTATCACCGTGGGAAACTCCGAACTACGAACGCCGAACTATGAACTGCGGGGCCGGCAGTTCGGAGTTCGGCGTTCATAGTTCGGCGTTTCTCCGCGCCAGCAGGTAAGCAGCGGCGAGCGGACCGAACTCTGCCGCGGACGGTGCGACGGTCTCGAGGGTCTTGTCAGCGTATTCGGCGAATTCGTGCTGGCCGGTTGCGGCGGCCAGGCGTTGGAGCACGAGCGCCGCATCGCAGTTGAGCAGGAACGGTTTCGCGACCGGAACGATGGGCTCGGCGTCGTCAGGGGCCCGATCGCGAAAGCCGCCTTCCTCGTCCGCCATCGTTCGAACCGCGTAGTGCATCAGCTCTTCGGCCATCATCCGGTAAGGCATCCGGCCGGTGGCCTCCCAGGCGTCGAGGCTGGCGGCGGCCATGGCGACCTGGTCGCCGAGCAGGCCGCGCACGCCACCGGCCTGATGGCCGACGCCATCGCCAGGCTTGTAGGACGACAGCAACACGCGCTCGAACGCGTCCAGTGCGCGCTGCCCCAGCCGATCGTCGTCGAAGGCACCGGCTGCGCGGAGCATCGCGCTCGCGGTCTGGGCGTTCGCGTCAGTGAACTGCCGCCTGTCGCCGTCGCCATCCGCGGCGCGCCAGCCGCCGCCCGGTACGCCCAGCGTGGCGTCGATGTAGCGGGTGAGGTCGAGCGCGCGATCGAGAAAGCGGCGTTCGCCAAGCACGGCGCCGGCGTGCAGGTACAGGTCGAGCAGTCCCGCATTGACCGACAGGAGCTTCTCGCGCTGGGGATCCGTCCAGTCGGCGCGCTCCGAACAGCGGAAGAACCCGCCGCCCTCGTCGTCATGGAGCGCGCCCCAGCCGATCGCGTCGAGCGTCCGCGTGGCGATCGCGCGCATCCGGTCGCCGCCCCTCGCGGCGTGGAGATCGATCGCCAGCCGCACCGGCGCGGCGAGGGGAAACTTTGGCGCATCGCCAAATCCCCCGTTGGCTTCATCGAAGGTGCCGAAGACCAGATCGAGGAGATCCGCGTCGCTCAGTCTGTCGGGGGTTGCAGGGTCCAACGAAGGAACAGGCTGCCGGACCTCACTCACTCTGGCCAGGGCCGCCCGCAAGCGCTCCGGGGGGACGAACGTACCGCCGCCGAGCAGCCGGCCGTCCTCGTCGAGGAGTGCCGTGGTGGGCAAGCCGCCGAGATCGTAGCGATCGGCGACGTCGGGCCGCTCGTCCGCATCGACGCGGACGGCAATCGCGCGCTGGTTGATCAGCGCAACCGTCGCCGCATCCGCGTAGCTGACGCGATCCATCTCGTGACAACCGGCAGACCACGACGCGACGACCGACAACAGGACCGGCTTCCCCTCGGTCCGGGCGCGCGTGAACGCGTCCCTGCCCCAGCGAGACCAGTTCACCGCTCCGCCGCCTGCGACCGGATTCATAGAGCGGGGTGATTATAATGAGAGGCTGGCTGTTCGACATGATGACCGACACACACAAGACGGCGCTCGCCGCCGTAACCGATGCCCTGGCGGGCGAAGCCGACGCGCAGCGCGCGATGGAACGCACCGTCCAGCTGCTGGCGAAACATCTGCCCCACTTCACGTGGACCGGGATCTACCTGCTCGACAGCAACGAGCTGGTGCTCGGCCCGTACGTCGGCAAACCTTCACCACACACCCGCATCCCGCTCGGCCGCGGGATCTGCGGCGCCGCCGCCGCGGAAGAAAAGACGATCATCGTCGACGACGTGAACGCGGATCCGCGGTACCTGGCGTGCAGCATCGACACGAAATCGGAAATCGTCGTACCGATCATGCTGAACGGCGAGGTGCTCGGCGAACTGGACATCGACAGCGATCGTCCGGCCGCCTTCAACGAACACGACCAGCGGCTGCTCGAAGAGATCGCCACGATCCTTGCACCGACGCTCGCGCGTGCCCGTCAGGTTTTCTAGTCACGGTATGAAACACGTCATCACGCTGATTCCCGGGGACGGCATCGGCCCGGAAGTCTCGGAATCCGTCGTTCGCATCTTCACGGTTGCCGGTGTCGACATCGAATGGGAGCGGCACGACGCCGGCGTGCTGGCGTTCGAGAAATCGGGCGAGACCCTCCCGGTCGCGCTGCTCGACTCGATCAGGCGGAACAAGGTCGCGCTGAAGGGTCCGGTGACGACGCCGATCGGCCAGGGCTTCACCAGCGTGAACGTCGGGCTTCGCAAGGCGCTGGGGCTGTACGCCAATCTCCGCCCGGTGAAGAACCTGCCCGGCGTGCAGAGCCGGTTCGCGAACGTGGATCTCGTCATCGTGCGCGAGAACACCGAGGACCTGTACGCCGGGCTCGAGCACCAGGTCGTCCCCGGTGTCGTCGAATCGCTGAAGATCATCACCGAGGAGGCCTCGACGAAGATCGCGCGGTTCGCGTTCGACTACGCGCGCACGTACGGCCGGAAGCGGATCACCGCGATCCACAAGGCCAACATCATGAAGCTCAGCGACGGCCTGTTCCTCGACAGCATTCGCAAGGTTGCACGCGACTTCACCGACATCTCCTACGACGAGCGGATCGTCGACGCGGCGTGCATGCACCTGGTCATCGCTCCCGAGCAGTTCGACATGCTGCTGCTGCCGAACCTGTACGGCGACATCGTCTCCGACCTGGCCGCCGGGCTCGTTGGCGGCCTGGGGGTGGTGCCGGGAGCGAACCTCGGACGCGACGTCGCGGTCTTCGAAGCGGTCCACGGCAGCGCGCCCGACATCGCGCTGAAGAACCTGGCCAACCCGACCGCCCTGCTGCTGTCGGGACTCATGATGCTCGACCACATCGGCGAGCGCGAGGCCTCGGCCAGGATCCGCGCGGCCCTCGATGCCGTCTTCCTCGAGGGATCGGTGCGGACCCACGATCTCGGCGGGACGGCCAGCACCTCGGAGTTCACCGAGGCCATATGCCGGCAGCTTCAGCTCTGATATAGTCCGCGTCAATGCTCGACGACATCACCCAGGCAGTGCTCGCGCGAGAGGACGTCGCGCGATACCTGCGGGGCGGCAACGGGCAGACCGAACTCCAGGCCCGCGAGCGCATCCAGGCCTATCTCGACGAGCTGCGGACGACGCAGCGCTACCCGATCTACCGGGCGCTGAAGCACCCGCTCTACCCGATCCTGCGCAAGATCGAGCGGATCGAGGAACACGTCTCGATCGCGCGGAAGGCGACCGCGGCCGGCCGCGTCATCTACATCTCGAACCACAAGAGCCACCTCGACTACCTGGTGGAGCCGCTGGTCCTCGACGACAACGCCATCCGTCCGCCGGTGATCGCCGCCGGGATCAATCTCTTCGGAGGGCCGCTCGGCCTCCTGCACCGGCACGTGACCGGCGCCATCCCGATCCGCCGCAATGCGAAGGACCCGGCGTACCTGGTGACGCTGAAGGCGTACGTCGCCGAACTGCTGCACCGGCACGACCTGCTGTTCTACATCGAGGGTGGACGCAGTTATTCCGGCGAGTTGAAGTCCCCCAAGACCGGCCTGCTGCACGCGACGCTCCAGGCCGAGCGCACCGACACGGTCGTCCTGCCGGTCGCGGTCGCCTACGACCTCGTGCTCGAGGACCACATCCTCGCCCATCAGGCATCGAAACGGCGGCAGCGGCCGTTTGGCCGTGAAGTCGCCGAGATGGTGCGCTACGCGGTCGGGTACCAGTCGCGCGCGTTCGTCACGTTCGGATCCGCCATCGACATCCGCGGCATCGATCCCGAATCCCGCCGCGACGTCATGGGGCTGGCGCACGCGATCCGCGATGCGATCGGCATGCTCTACAAGGTGCTGCCGACCGCGGTCCTGGCGGCGGCCCTGCGGCCGTCGATCACGCGGCGGGACCTCGAAGCGCGCTGCGACACGATCATCGACACGGTCGCGGCGCTGGGCGCCAATATGGGCGTCCGTTCGGGACGCGAGGCGGTCGAATCGGCCACCGAAGCGCTCGAGTCGCGAAACATCATCCACGTCGAGCGCGGCGGACGATACCGGATCCGCGAGCGTACTGTCCTCCGGTACTACGCCCGCACGATCCAGCACCTGCTGTCGGGCGGACGCCGGCCGCCGCGTACCCACTGATGCTGCAGACTGTATCCAAGACCTTCTTCACCTCGCTCGCCGGCAGCACCACTCTCAAAAACCTGGCTTCGCGCTACGGCATGCGCGGACCCAGGAGCTTCGCCCGCCGCTTCATCGCCGGCGAAACCCTGGACGAAGCCATCGCCGCCGCGCGCATCATCGAAAAGTCCGGGATGCTTCAGACGCTGGACCTTCTCGGCGAAAGCGTCGCGAGCATGGGCGAAGCGGACGCCGCGACCCGCACGTACCTCACCGTCCTCGACGACATCGTCCGCTCTGGGATCGGCCGGAACATCAGCCTGAAACTCACGCAGTTGGGCCTCACGATCGATCGCGCCACCTGCGTCGACAACCTGCGGCGGATCCTCGACGCCGCCGCGCCGCACGAGTTCTTCGTCCGCATCGACATGGAGAACTCCCCCTTCACGCAGGTCACGCTCGACATCTTCGAGGCGATGTGGCAGCAGGGGTATCGCAACGTCGGCGTGGTGCTGCAGTCGTGCCTGCCGCGCAGCGTCGACGACGCGCGGCGGATGAACGAGCTGGGCGCGCGCGTCCGTCTCGTCAAGGGAGCGTACAAGGAGCCGCGATCGGTGGCCTACCAGGACAAGGCCCAGGTGGATGCGGCGTACGTCGAGATCATGAAGCTGCTGCTGTCGAACGGCACCTATCCCGCCATCGCCACGCACGATCCGGCGATGATCGGCGCGGCCCGCGCTCACGTGGCGCAGCACGGCCTCGCGCCCGACCGGTTCGAATTCCAGATGCTGTACGGGATCCGCAGGGACCTGCAGGCGCAGCTCACGTCCGCCGGTTTCCGGATGCGCGTATACGTACCGTTCGGCCGTGAATGGTTCCCGTACTTCATGCGCCGGCTGGGCGAGCGTCCGGCGAACGTGGGATTCGTCGTCCGCGGCATCCTCAGCGAGCGATAACGGTTTTGGCGCCCCGTAAAGGGGCGCCCTACGACGTCCCTATCGTTTTGGCGCCCCGTAAAGGGGCGCCCTACAACGTCACCTATCGTTTTGGCGCCCCACAAAGGGGCGCCCTACGACGTACTGTGGCGTTGCCTACTCACCCCCTGCCGGCAACCGCGGTTCACTTTTCCAGAGTTCCTCGTTTGTAGATGACGAATGGCACAGCCGTAACCCGAGCCACTGCTGAGGTTACGCGGGCAGAAACGCCGTGGCATACCTCTTGGATACTCATGAGGCAGGACGGCGGGAACGGCAGAGCCCGGTGCAGCGTCCATAGGAGAAGAGGAACGAGGGAACAGTCCCATGGTGACCAATTACCCCCAGCAACTCGCGGCAGCAGCGGAGATTACGTTCGAAAAGACGGCGGGTGCCTTCACCCGCGCGATGATGCGTCTCGGGCAGTGGATGTGCGGCATGCGCGGCCACGACCCGGTGCTCCACTTCGAGGAGAACCGCATGATGATGCGGTGCACGTCGTGCGGCCACGATACGCCCGGCTGGGAGATCAGCGGCCGCGGTCCGCGCAAGCGGTTCGACGGCGATGCCCGGCGCCACGAGATGAAGCCCAGGCTCGTGCTCCGCAAGTCAGCCTGACGCCGGCGCGGCATAAAGCCGCGCCCTACGGATCGATCGTAGGGCACCCCTTTACGGGGTGCCATCCCCGGCAACTCCCGGGACCAGACAAAAGTCTGGTCAAACCGGCCGGGCCAGCCACGAGGCGGCAACCTCCGCCAGCACATCGCGGCAGGCCACGACACTGCGAAGGTCCACGTATTCCTCGATGCCGTGGAGGCCCGCGCCGGACGGGCCGAACAGTACCGACGGGATCCCCGCTTCCCCCAGCACCGCGGCGTCCGTCCAGAAACTCATCCCGATCTGATTCGCGTCGATCCCCTGCGCCGCCGCACACGCGGCAAGCGTCGTCGTCAATGCGTGACCTGATGCCGTTTCATACGGCGGCCGAGCAAAGATCAGACGCGAAGCCGCCTCGAATTCGGCGTCGTCGGCGCGCAGCCGGTTGAGCAGCGTCTCGATCTCGAGGCGTGCGGTGGCCGCGGATTCTCCGGCGATGGTCCGCCGCTCCATCTCGAGCACGCATCGATCCGGATAACTGCTCCATTCATGGCCGCCGTGGACCGTCGACGCGTGCAGCGACGCGGTGCCCATCAGCGGATGCGCCGGGCGCGACTGCAGCTCGCGATCGAGCTGTTCGAGTTCCGCAAGCACGCGCCCCATCCGCAGGATGGCGTCGCGCCCGTCTTTCGGGCGGCTGCCGTGCGCGGCGCGCCCGAGGGTTTCGATTTCGAACCACGCAAACCCCTTGTGCGCCACGCCGATCTTCAGGTCGGTCGGCTCGGTCACGATCGCGGCATCCGCGCGCCAGTCGCGAACGAGCGCGTCGGCGCCGAGACTCGCATACTCCTCGTCGATGACCGCGGCAACGATCAGCCGTCCGCGCGCCGGCGTGCGCTCGCGCAGGACCCGCGCCGCGTCGATCATCGCGGCAACCCCGCTCTTCATGTCCTGCGATCCGCGTCCGTACAAGCGACCATCGCGAATGGCCGGCACGAACGGATCGCGCATCCCGTCCACACCCACCGTGTCGGTGTGTCCGCAGAACATCAGCGACGGACCCGGCACGCCGGTATCGAACACGCCGATCACGTTCGGCCGTCCGGGAGCGACGTCCTGGATGTGCACGTCGAGGCCGAGCGAACGCAGGTGGTCCGCGATGTGCGCCGCGATCGGTCCTTCCCCGGCGGCGCCAGGCGCGAGCGACGGGTTCACCGAGTCGATCGCAACGAGTTTCTCGAGAAGTTGAATGCAGGGATCGGACATCTGGCACCGTGGTCGGCGCGGCATAAAGCCGCGCCCTACGTGTCTGCGCGGCATAAAGCCGCGCCCTACGTGTCGGCGCGGCGTAAAGGCACGCCCTACGTGTCTGGCGCGGCGTCAAGACGCGCCTGCGTCGGTAGTCGAAGGTATCATGCCCGGATGGATCCGCGCGGACGGACGGCCGTGATCACCGGCGCATCATCGGGTATCGGACTCGCGTGCGCCGAGCACCTCGCGCGCGCGGGCGCCAACGTCGTCCTCGGTGCGCGCCGTACCGAACTCATCGAGGCGGCGGCCCGGCGCATTCGCGAGCAGGGGGGCGGCGCCGAAGCGGTCACGTGCGACGTGACGCGCGAAGAGGACGTCAACGCTCTCGTCGCCAAAGGCATCGCGCGGTTCGGTACCGTCGACATCATGATCTGCAACGCGGGGTTCGGCTACTACGGGACGGTCGAAGGCACGCCATCCGAGATCATGCGCCGCATGATGGACGTCAACTTCATGGGCACGTTCTACGGCGCCCGCGCGGCGCTGCCGATCTTTCGCGCGCAGCGGCGCGGACACCTGCTGATCGTCTCCTCCATCGTCGGACAGCGCGGGATCGAGGAGATGAGCGGATACAGCGCCACCAAGGCGGCGCAGGTGGGTTTCGCCGAGTCGCTGCGAGCGGAGTTCGCCGGCTCCGGCATCCACGTCTCGGTGGTCTACCCGGTTTCGACCGTGACCGAGTTCCGTGACGCGATGGCGCGTGACTACGGACATGTCGTCTCCGGTCTTGGTCCGAAACAGCCGGTCGATGCCGTGGCCGCCTCGATCGTCGCCTGCGTGCGCCGGCCGCGTCCCGAGGTGTATCCGCATCGCCTGTCGCGCGCGCTGACGGTGGTGAACGCCGTCGCGCCGGGCCTCACCGATCGCATCGTGAAGCGCTACAGCCGGCGGAGGACCGTCGCGAGTGCCTGAGATCCCGACGCCCCTGAAGGAGCACCCTACGCTCGCGCATGAGATCGTCCGCGCCGTTCGCGACGCCGGCGGCCGCGCGCTCATCGTCGGCGGGTGGGTGCGGGACCGGCTCATGGGCCAGCCGTCGAAGGACATCGACCTCGAGGTCTATGGCCTCCCCGCCGATCGGCTCCGCGACGTGCTGAGCGCGTTCGGACCCGTGAATGCCGTCGGCGAAAGCTTCACCGTCTACAAGGTGGCCGGCATCGACGTCTCGCTGCCGCGCCGCGAATCGAAGATCGGGCGCGGACACAAGGGGTTCGAAGTCCACGGCGATCCGCACATGTCGCCCCGCGAGGCCGCCCGCCGCCGCGACTTCACGATCAACGCGATCGCCTGGGATCCGCTCACCGAAGAGTATGTGGATCCGTTCGACGGCCGCGGCGACATCGCGCGCCGCCTGCTTAAGGCGGTGGATCTCTCGACCTTTGGGGACGACAGTCTTCGCGTGCTGCGCGCCGTCCAGTTCGCGGCGCGCTTCGAGTTCGATCTCGATCCGGCCACGGCGGACCTGTGCCGGCGCATCCCGCTCGACGATCTTCCGGCCGAGCGCATCTGGGGCGAGATGGAGAAGCTGCTCCTCCGGGCGCGGCGGCCCTCCATCGGCTTCGAGCTGGCGCTGGACCTCGGCGTCATCGACAAGCTGTTCCCCGAGGTCAAGGCGCTCGTCGGCTGTCCGCAGGAACCGGAATGGCATCCCGAAGGGGACGTCTGGGTCCACACACTGATGGTGATCGATGAAGCGAGAGCGCGGATCGACGATCTCGAACGGCCGCAGCAGATCGCGGTGATGCTCGGTGCCCTCTGTCACGATCTCGGCAAGCCGTCGACGACGGCGTTCGTGGATGGGCGGATCAGGTCGATCGATCACGAACAGGCCGGTGTGGCGCCCGCGACCGCGGTCCTCGATCGGCTGAACATCCACACCATCGGCGGCTTCGACGTCCGCAAACAGGTGCTCGGCATCACCGCGCACCATCTGAAGCCCGGGATGTTCGGGATGTCGAAGACGCCGGTGTCCGACGGCGCGTTCCGCCGCCTGGCGCAGAAGGTGGACCTCGAACTGCTCGCGCGCGTGGCGAAGGCGGACTGCATGGGACGCGGCGGCGGGTTCGACTGTTCGCCGCACGACTGGTTCCTCGAACGGGCACGGCAGCTCGGGGTGGAGCACGCGCCGCCGGCGCCGATCGTCCTCGGACGCCACCTGCTCGCGCTCGGCATGAAACCGGGGCCGCGCGTGGGCGAGCTGCTGCGCGCCATCTACGAGCGACAGCTCGATGGCTCCATCACGACGCTCGAAGAAGGGATCGAGTTCGCCCGCGCTACAATCGAGGCTCAATGACGCGATCGTTCCGCGCAGCGCTGCTGGCCGCTGCGACCCTTCTGCCGGCGCTGCCGGCCTCCGCACAGGAACCCGTACCCGCTCTCCCGCCGGTCCTGATGGAAGAACCGATCGGACCATACGTCATCGACGCCCGCGGCGTCTGGGCCCGCTTCAAGCAGGATCCCAACATCGCCGCGCCTCTCGCCGTCCCGGCGAGTGAGTTGCCGACGCGCGGGTACGGTTTGGCGGTCGGCGCGCACGTCTATCCGGTCCGCACACGGAACTTCGCGCTCGGATTGGGCGCCGACCTGCTGCTCCGGGCGCGCGCGTCACGGACGATCGAGCCCGTCACCGAAGGCGGTCCCGAAGGACCGACCGTCCTCACCCGCATGACCGCCTTTTCGCCGCAGGTCTCCCTCAACTTCGGCAAGCGCGATGGCTGGAGCTACATCAGCGGAGGGTACGGCGAGGCATCGTTCACCGCGGAACTCGAGGATCTGCCGGTCGGTGACGCGGATGGAAGTCCATCGGCGCTCAACTACGGCGGCGGCGCCCGCTGGTTCGCGAAGAAGCATCTCGCCTTCACCTTCGACGTCCGCTTCTATTCGATCCGCGCCCAGGAAGCGACCGTTACTCGACCGGCTTACCCGGCAATGCGTTTGATGGTGTTGAGTGCGGGGATCAGCTTCCGCTGACGCGGATGGGAAATGGCAGATGGTAGATGGAAAAGTCTGCTGACGCGGATGGTAAATGGCAAATGGTAGATGGAGAGTACTCGGATGTCGTCGCGCTTGTGATCAGGAGCAGCCGCCTCAAGCCCGGCACAGGAGCGTCGGACCAGAGCTCTTTACCATCTACCATCTACCATTTACCATCTCACGGTTTCTTCCGACGCCACTCTTCGAACAGCCTCGCCGCGTTGCCTGAGACGGAGTGCAGTGAGGGCTGCCAGCCCAGCGCGCGGGCGCGGGGGCTGCGGACGATCTGGTCCAGAGCAAGCGCCTCGGCGTAGGTCCCGAGCTTCTTCTTCGCTTCCGACAGCGGGACGTGGCGGACGCTCGGCTCGGTCTTCGCGTGCTCGCTGATGGCGCGGACGATGTCGTTCACCGTCTCGTCCCCTTCGTCGTTGGCGTGATACACGCCGGAGGCTTCAGGATTCGTCGCGACGCGCACGTAGAGGTCCGCCAGGTCGCGATCGTAGACGAGCGCCCAGTGGTTGTCGCCGGGGCCGACGACACGGATCAGGCTGTTCGACGCGTCCTTCAGCAGGTCCCCGATGATGCCGCGATCGCTGCCGTACACGATGCCGGGGCGGATGACGATGGCGCGCCAGCCGGCGGTCGCGGCGTTGAGGACCCGTTCCTCGTGCGCGGGCCGCCACTTCACGTGCTCGATGGGATTGAGCGGCGCGGTTTCGTCCACCGATGCCGGGGCCGGACCGAGCACCCACACGCCGGACGTGTAGATCAGGAACTTGCCCGGCTTCACGGGCGTCGTCAGCACGGCGTCGATGGTGTCGGCGTCGACCTTCGGGCCGCGCGGCGAGGATTCGAATGCGGTGAGGACGATGCCGTCGGCCGCGGCGGCTGCGTCCGCATACGTGTCGGGTCGGGAGGCATCGCCGAGGACGGGCGTCGCTCCGCGCGCCTGCACGAGTTCGGCCTTCTCGCTGTTGCGCACGAGCGCGTCGACCTGGTGCCCCGCGCGCACGAAGGCGTCGAGCACGGCCGATCCGATATAACCCGTTCCACCGGTCAAAAAAATACGCATTCCTTATCCGCGGTCCGCGGTCCGCGGTGCGCGGTCCGGGGGTGCGCGGTGCGCGGTCCGGGGGTGCGGGGTGCGCCGTCCGCGGTGCGCGGTGCGCGGTCCGGGGGTGCGGGG
>DASWVN010000194.1:0-7927 GCA_036401215.1 Vicinamibacterales bacterium
GAAGAAGAACACAACGTTCTTCAGGTCTTCTAAAACCAATCGAAGCGTCGTGGCCTTCTTCGTGTTCGTTGTGTTCTTTGTGGCCGTAGTGATCGACAGGCCGTCGGTGCGTGCGCGGCGAGCCAGAAGTCGATCGGGCGACAGCCGCTGGCCGATGTCACGGGCCGACGGCTTTTGGCCACGAAGAACACTAAGAACACGACGGACACGAAGAAGAACACAACCGTTCTTCAGGTGCTCGAAACCACTAGAAGCGTCGTGGCCTCACTTCGTGTTCGTTGTGTTCTTCGTGGCCGCAGTGATCGACAGGCCGTCGGCGCGTGCACGGGCGCCGAGCCAGAAGTCGATCGAGCGACAGCCGCTGGCCGATGTCACGGGCCGACGGCTGTTGGCACGACGAACACTAAGAACACGACGGACACGAAGAAGAACACAACGTTCTTTAGGTTTCCTTAACCAATAAGAGCGTCGTGGCCTTCTTCGTGTTCGTTGTGTTCTTTGTGGCCATAGTGCCAAAGATGCCGTCGGCGCGTGCGGCGTCGGGCGATTCAGCTGGGAAGCCTCGCCTTGCAAGAGGAGCTGTCGCTGGAATCAGCTCAGTGGCGGCCATAGTGCCAAAGATGCCGTCGGCGCGTGCAGCGGCGGCGAATCAGCCCGCTGCCGCTGAAACCGCGGGGTGGCTGCCGTCGAAATCAGCTGCGTCTCCACCGATCGAGTGACGCAGCGGCGAGCAGGACGGCGCCTTTGACGATCAGTTGATCGTACGGGCTGACGCGGAACAGGTTGAGGCCATTGTTCAGGACGCCGATGAAGAAGGCGCCGGCGAGCGTGCCCCAGATGGAGCCACGTCCGCCGAAGAGGCTCGTGCCGCCGACCACGACGGCCGCGATGGCGTCGAGTTCGTAGAACTCTCCGGCCCGCGGGTATCCCGCATTCAAGCGTGAGGCAACGAGGACGCCGGCAATCCCGGCGGCAAGACCCGAGAGCGTGTACACGGCGAAGCGGACCCGATCCACGTGCACGCCCGCCAGCCACGCGGCGTCCGCATTGCCGCCGACGGCATACACGTGACGCCCGAACGGCGTGCGCGTGAGCAGCAGCCAGGCGGCGAGAAAGATCGCGAGCATCAGTCCGGCGGATGCGGGACCGCTGCTCAACGAAGAGAACCCGTCGGGCAGCCCCGAAATCGTGCGCGCGTCGGTCAGCTTGAACGCCGCCCCCCGCACGATGAGCATCGTGGCCAGCGTCACCACGAAGGCTGGGACGCGCAGGAGCGTCACCGCGCCGCCGTTCAACATGCCGGTCGCGAAGCCGACCGCCGCTCCAGCGATGGCCCCGGCCGCGATGCTGCCGCCGCCTGCCATGACGCTCGCGCACACCATGCCGGCCAGACCGACGACGGACCCGACCGAGAGATCGATGCCGGCGGTCAGGATGACGAAGGTCATCCCTGCCGCGAGGATCGCCGTGAACGCGTTCTGCCGGATGACGTTCGCCAGGTTGGTAGGAGTCAGGAACGCGTCCGTCGTCAGGGCAAGGATCAGGCATTCGAGGACGAGCGCGACGAAAATCGCGTAGTTGAGCGCGAGCCCGCGTTTCATGCGGCCGCCCCGGTCGCCATGGCCATGACGCGTTCGGGTGTCGCGACGTCCCTGGTCAGCTCACCGACGGTGCGGCCGTCGCGCATGACCACCACGCGGTCCGACATGCCGAGCACTTCGTTCAGATCCGACGAGATCAGCAGCACGCCGAGTCCCTGTTCGGTCATCCGGTTCACGAGACGGTAGATCTCCGCGCGCGCGCCAACGTCCACCCCACGGGTCGGCTCGTCGAGGACGATCACCGAACGCGGCTGGAGGAGATAGCGCGCGAGCAGCAGTTTCTGCTGGTTGCCGCCCGAGAGTGCCGCGGCGGGACGATCGAGCCGTCCGGCACGGACGCCATAGTCGCGCGCGGCACCTTCGGCGCCGGCCCACTCGCGTGACGACGACAGCCAGCCGGCTCTCGCGAACGACTTCAGGGACGTGATCGTGATGTTGGCCGACGCGTCCATCAGCGGAAAGATCCCGTGCGCCTTCCGGTCCTCGGTCACGTACGCAAGGCCCTTTCGGAGGGCGTCCGCCGGTGAGCGGAACGCGGTTCGCGTGCCGCGGAACGTCAACACTCCCGAGGTGTGAAGCGCGCCGGTGATCCCCAGACCGACGGACGTTCGGCCGGACCCTACCAGCCCGGCAAGGCCGACGATCTCACCCTCACGGACTGCCAGGCTCACGTCGCGGAAACGTGGCGGAGCAGAAAGGCGCTCAACCTCCAGGGCGACTGCGCCGGGGCGAGCCTGCCGCGGAGGAAACTCCTCAGACAGCTCGCGGCCGACCATTCGGCGAATCAGTTCGGCGCGCGTGATCTCGTCGCGCGTCGACGTGCCCTGGACCCGGCCGTCGCGGAGCACCGTGATGCGATCGGCGATCCTGAAGATCTCGTCGAGCCGATGCGAGATGTAGATGATGGCGTGGCCGCTCGCGCGCAGACGACGGAGGATGTCGAACAGGCGATCGATCTCCGGATCCGCAAGTGGCGCGGTCGGTTCATCGAGGATCAGGACCTTCCCGGACCTCTCTCCGGGACCGGTGTCATCGGCAAGCGCGCGGGCGATCTCCACCAGCTGCTGCTGCGCGACGCTGAGCGCGCGGACCGGGATGTCTGCCGGGATCCGGAGGCCGAGGTCGGTCATGACCACCTCCACCGCGGCATTCATCCGGCGGCGCTGAAGCCAGGCGCGACCCTGCTCGCGGCCGAGGAAGATGTTGTCGGCGATCGAGAGATCTGGAACGAGCGTCAGCTCCTGGTGCACGCAGCTCACGCCGAGCCGGCGTGTCGCGGCAGGATCTCCGGCCGGGATCGTGGTGGTGCCGAGCCGCACCACACCCGAGTCCGGCGTCACGGCCCCGCTGAGAATTTTGATGAGGGTGGATTTGCCGGCGCCGTTCTCGCCGACCAGCGCGTGGATCTCGCCGCCGCGGACGTCGAAATCGACCGCGTCGAGCGCGCGGGATCCACCGTAAGTCTTGGTGACACCCTCCGCGCTCAGCACCGGATCAGGAGCCCTTCGTCCAGAGTCCGACCTCGATTGGCACGACCGCGGGGACTTCTTCTCCCGCGAGGTGGCGCGCGATCATCTCGATCGCCGTCGCACCGATCTGCCGCGGATTCTGGACGACGTCCGCCTTCAACGGGCCATCGCTCTCGATCGCGCGCTGCGCTTCCTCGCTCGCGTCGTAGCCGATGACCGCGATGTCGCGGCGTCCCGCGGCGTCGAGCACGGCGGTCGCGCCCAGCGCGGAATCGTCGTTGATCCCGAACACGCCTTTGAGCGTGGGATGCGCCTGGAGCATGTCCTCCATGACCGCCATCGCCCGCGCCCGCTGGCCGTCGCTCGACGGCTTGCCGACGATGCGGATGCCGGGGTGGTTCTTCATCTCCTCTTCGAAGCCGCGGACGCGATCCTGAACGGACGCCACCACCGGGTGATCGATGATGAGCACGTCGCCGCGCCCGCCTATGTACTTCGCCAGCGCCTGTGCCGCGAGCCGTCCGCCCTGGACGTTGTCGGACGCGACGTGAGAGACGATCTTGCCGCCGCGTGCGGCGATGTCGGCGGTGAAGACCGGAATCCCCGCCGCTTCGGGACCGGAGAGGTGAGGGACGACGGCATCCGAATCACAGGGCGCCAGCAGGATGGCCGAAACGCGCTGCGCGACGAAGTCTTCGATCTGCGCCGCCTGCCTGGCCGGATCCATCTCGCAGGCGACGATCACGAGGTCCAGCCCTCGTTTCGCCGCTTCCTGCCGGAGCCCGTCTTCGAGGTCCTTGAAGAACGCGTGGGTCTGGGTCAGGAGCGAGACGCCCACGACCGGTTTGGAGGCCCCGGTGGAGTCCGGGCCGGAGGAACAGGACGCGAGGCACAGGGCCGCCAGCGACAGGGTCAGAACGCGTCGAAGCATCCGGTAGGATCATATGCGATGCGGATCGGGATCGACGTCGGCGGCACGAAGATCGAAGGGATCGCGCTCGATGACGCCGGCGGCGAAGTCGGACGCGTCCGGGTGCCGACGCCCCGGCACGACTACGCCGGCACGATCGCCACGATGCGGAGCGTGGTCGAGACGCTCGAACGTGACACCCGTGGTCGCGCCACGGTGGGCTGCGGGATACCCGGAACCGTGTCGAGCCTGACGGGACTCGTCAAGAACGCCAACTCCACGTGGCTGAACGGCCAACCGTTCAAGCAGGATCTCGAGAAGGCCCTCGATCGCCCGGTCCGCGTGGCCAACGACGCGAACTGTTTCGCGCTGTCGGAAGCGATCGACGGCTCGGCCGCGGGCGCCGCGGTCGTCTTCGGTGTGATCATAGGGACCGGCTGCGGCGGCGGTGTCGTCGTCGACGGCCAGGTGCTCGCGGGGGCGAACGGCATCGCCGGGGAGTGGGGGCACAACCCCCTTCCGGATCCTCGCGACGACGAGCGTCCGGGCCCGGCGTGCTATTGCGGCAGGTTCGGGTGCATCGAGACGTTCCTCTCCGGCCCGGGCCTCAGCCGCGACTACGAACGCGCCACCGGCCAGTCGCTGACTGCCCGCGCGATCGTCGAACGAGCGACGCAGGGAGAAGGGCAGGCTCTGGCGGCACTGGCTCGCTACGAGGACCGTCTTGCCCGTTCGCTCAGCGTCGTCGTGAACCTTCTCGACCCGGACGTGATCGTGTTCGGCGGAGGTCTGTCGAACATCGATCGTCTCTATGGGAACGTGCCGGGCCTGATCCGTCCGTTCGGGGGAGAACCGCTGCGGACCCGGATCGTGAAGCCCGGATTCGGTGACAGCAGCGGCGTTCGCGGCGCCGCCTGGCTCTGGGAAAAACCGTGAAGCGGTCGCATCCGTGAACGGCGAGTTGATACACTTCCGCGAGTGCCCCCTGCGCTGAGCTTCGTCATTCCCCTGTACAACAGCGCCGAAACCATCGAACCGCTGGTGCGTGACATCGCTGCCCTCCATGTGGACGGCGGCCACGAGGTCGTGCTCGTCAACGATGGCAGTTCGGATCGAACGTCGGAGGTGTGCCGTCGTCTGGTCGACACGATGCCCCTGCCGATCACCTACGTCGAGCACGCCCGCAACTTCGGCGAGCACAACGCCGTGCTCACCGGCTGGCGTCACGCCCGGGGCACGCATATCGTCAATCTCGACGACGACGGGCAGAATCCGCCGGCCGAGGCCCTCCGGCTGTGGGAGCACGCGCGGGCGACTGGGCTCGACGTCGTATTCGGGCACTACGAGGTCAAGCAGCATTCGCTGTTCCGCAATCTCGGCAGCCGGCTCACGAACACGATGACTGACTGGGCGCTCGACAAGCCGCACGGCTTCTATCTTTCGAGCTTCCGTTGCGTCAGCGGCTTCATCGCGGGCAAGGTGGTCGATTACAGCGGACCCTATCCGTACATCGACGGACTGCTTCTGCAGGTCACTCAGAGGATCGGATCCATCACGGTGAGGCACGAGGCACGCACGGCCGGCGTGAGCGGGTACACGTTGCGGCGGCTGATCCGGCTGTGGCTGAGCGCCTGGTTGAACTTCTCGATCCTGCCGCTGCGGCTTGCAACCGCCGTGGGGCTGGCAACGGCGTTCGTCGGCCTGCTGGCGCTGCTGGTCGTCGTGATGTTGTGGCTGGAGGGGCGCGGCCCCGAGTACGGCTGGGGCTGGGTCATGGCCACGCTGCTCATCTTCTCGGGCACGCAGCTGGTGATGCTGGGATTGATCGGCGAGTATCTGGGACGGATGTTTCTCACCGTGAACCAGCGGCCGCAATCGCTGGTCAGGGAAGTGGTCACGTCGCGAGTGGAGGTCCCGTGAAAACGTTCCTGCTTCTTTGTGCCGCAGTGGTCGCGAGCGTCGCGGCGGCGGCGTCAGGTGCGCCGCAGGCGCGCCCGGCCGACCCGGAACTTGCCGAAGCCGTCAAGCGCGAATTTCTTCACGCGTGGAACGGCTACAAGCAGTACGCGTGGGGCCACGACGACCTGCTGCCGGTTTCGAAGAGCTGGCGTGATTGGTACGGCAACGAGACGCTGCTCATGACGGCGGTCGATTCCGTGTCGACGCTGGCGATCATGGGGCTCGACGACGAGGTCAAGAGCACGACCGACTACATCGCGAAGAACCTCACGTTCGACAAGGACATCTCCGTGTCGAACTTCGAGATCACGATCCGGATCCTCGGCGGTCTCGTGAGCGCGTATCAGACGACCGGCGACCAGCGGCTGCTCGCGAAGGCCGATGAACTCGCGACCCGGCTGCTGCCGGCGTTCGAGTCGAAGACCGGCATGCCGTATCGCTTCGTCAACCTGAAGACCGGCGCGGTCGACGGCGTCGTGTCGAACCCCGCGGAGATCGGCACGTTGATCCTCGAGTGGGGAACGCTCGCCAGGTTGACGAAGAAGCCGGTTTACTTCGACACGACGAAACGCGCGCTCGTCGCGCTCTTCGAGCATCGCGACAAGACGACGGGCCTGGTCGGCCAGGGGATCAATGTCGAAACCGGGGAGTGGACGAACCGGTCGAGCCATGTCGGCGGCGCGATCGACTCGTATTACGAGTACCTGCTCAAGTGCGAGCGGCTGTTCGGCGATCGCGACTGCGGCGAGATGTACCGCGCCAGCATCGGTCCCGTGAACAAGTACGTGGCGGACGAAGTCGATGGCGCGTTGTGGTACGGACGCGTGGACATGTCCACCGGTAAGCGGACGGCCACGACGTTTGGATCACTCCACGCGTTCTTCCCTGGCGTCCTCGCCCTGGGCGGAGATCTCGACCGCGCCCGGCGGCTCCAGGACTCCGCGTTCCGGATGTGGACCCTCCACGGCATCGAGCCGGAGGCGCTCGACTACCGGACGATGACCGCCACCCGCCCGGGATACCAGCTACGGCCCGAGATCGTGGAATCCGCCTACATCCTTTCGCACGTCACGAAGGACCCGAAGTACGTCGAGATGGGCCGCCGGATGTTCGCCGACCTCGTGAAGCACTGCCGCACCGACGCGGGTTACACGGTCCTCCGGAGCGTCATCACGAAGGAGAAGGGGGATCATCAACACAGCTTCCTGCTCGCGGAGACGCTGAAGTACTTCTACCTGCTCTTCAAGCCCGACGCGCTCGACTTCGACGCGGTGACGTTCAATACCGAAGCGCACCCGCTCCGCAGGTGAAACGCCGAACTATGAACTCCGAACTATGAACTCAGAACTATGAACGAGTCTGGCGGGGCATAAAGCCCCGCCCTACGGACCGCTGTTCGTAGTTCGGAGTTCATAGTTCGGCGTTTCTACCGTCTCTCCTCCGCGGCCAGCGGCAGCGACACCGTAACGGTTGATCCCTGGCCCTCGCCCCGGCTCTCGGCCGTGACGTGGCCGTGGTGGGCGTCGACGATCTGCTTGACCAGCCAGAGGCCGAGCCCGAGTCCTGGGTAGGCGCGGGTCAGCGATCCGTCCGCCTGGCGGAAGCGATCGAAGGCGCTGGGCAGGAACTCGGCCGACATCCCGATGCCGGTGTCGCTGACGGCGACGTCGGCGCGACCCGAGCGGCGCGCGACCGTTACCGTGATCCGTCCGCCGGGATCGGTGAACTTCAACGCGTTCGAGATGAGGTTCGCCAGCGCCTGCTGGAGCCGGTTCGTGTCGCCAGTGACCCGCACCGGCGCCTGGCCGATGAACGACAGGGTGATGTCCCTGCCCTGGGCGGCGGGAAGCGCGGAATCGACCGCCGCCCGGCTCAATTCGGCGAGATCCAATGGCACCGGCTGGAGTTCGAGGCGGCCGCTCGCGATCCTCGCCACGTCGAGGAGGTCCTCGACGAGCTGCTTCTGCGCGCGCGCGTTGCGGCCGATC
>DASWVN010000195.1:0-4350 GCA_036401215.1 Vicinamibacterales bacterium
AAATACCTCACCGCCGAGGCGCCGGGAACGCAGAGGTCCCAACCAACAGTTCTCTGCGTCCCTCCGCGTCCCCTGCGGTGTACGTGGTGACAGCTGCGGCAATTAGCCGGTTGCCGCGACTTCCAGGGGAGTGGCTGCTGCCACCCGACAGCGTGCGGAGCCGGAATTGCTGGTGGCCTCGCGTTTGTTGCTGCGATCACGGAAAGGAGGATCCAGGATTCCACACGTGGCTACCGGATTGTCCCGGATGCGCCGGCTGGCTGCCACTGGCGAGCTGCGCCATTCCGGAAAGGAGGAGCTGACTCCATGCCTCGAGTGTATGCGGCTCTCATGGTTGCGATGGGGTGTCTCTGCGGCACGGTCGCGTCTGCGGAAACCATCCTGTTCGCGAACCTGACCAATGCGCAGGAGAACCCTCCCGCGGTGCCGATGACGACCACGGGAGACCCGCGCCCCGCTTCGGGCGGAACCGCGATGTTCATCCTCAACGATGCGATGACATCGCTGAGTTTTGCCGTCACGATCAACAACATCGACTTCACGGGCACGCAAACGTCCGACCCCAACGACAACCTGACGCTCGCGCACATTCACGCGCCCGCGCCGCCGGGGCAAAATGCCGCCGTCGTCTGGGGGTTCATCGGCATGCCGTTCAACGACACCAACCCGACCGATACGGTGATCGTGCCGTTCACGACGGGTGTGGGCGGCATGGTGATGACGAAGTGGGATGCGCCGGAAGGCAACAACACGACGCTCGCCGCGCAACTGGCGAACATCCTGGCGAACCGGTCCTACATCAACTTCCACACGGTCCAGTTCCCGGGCGGCGAAGTCCGCGGCCAGATCCTGGTCCAGGATGGCCCAACCGCGCCTGTGCCGGAACCGTCGACGATGCTGATGGTCGGCTTCGGGTCGGCAGCGTTGGTTCGCTACGCTCGACGGCGCCGCAAGGGAGACGTCTGATTCGTCGGCCGTGAAGCGAGGGTCGCGGTTCCCGGCGCCATTTCGGTCACGTGATCATGACCGGGATGATCCTGGGAGCCGCTCCCTTCTCGGCGAGCCAGAACTGGTCCTCCTTCACGACATCGATGCACAGTTCGTAGTCGCCCCGCTGCAGTTCGCCAGGATCCACGATCAAGTGGAACGGGACCGCGTCGCCTCCGCTCGGCAGCACGTCCAGGGGCGTGCGGTATTCGCGGACCGCGTGGCCGTTGACGGACCCGTGAAAGAGGCGCGCACCGAGCATCAGCGGCTCCCCGTTCACACCTTCCGGCCACGGCTTGCTGCAGGTGTTTCGGAGCGTGCCTCGTAAAATCGCGGTGCCGCCGGGAGAGAGTGTCAGCGCGTCGGCGTCCACGTCGATCTGATGGCTGAACGCCTCGATCCGGAGGGTGGCGGCGACGGGGACCGCCCCGTGGAGCGCCATCCAGTTCCGCCCATCCATCAGCATGTCGATCCACACCTCGTAGATGCCGGCGGGCAGACCGCGGGTGTCGATCGGCAGCTCGAACGCGAGTTCGCCGCCTTCCGGCACACGGCCGTCCGCGGGGCTCGTGCGCAGCTCACGCACCCAGTGCTTCCGCCGGCCGATGCGCGTGATGTAGCCGGCGACGCTCCACTGGCCCGGTCCGCTGCCGATCTGCCACTCGGTGGACGACATGTTGCGGATGCGGCCCGTCAGCGTCACGACGTCCGACACGAGCGCGCGCATCAGCGGTTTATCGAGCGTCACCTCGTAGCGGCAATCCATGAACACCAGTTCGTTCGCCTTCTTGCGGTGCGACGGTGCAAGTTCCTCGAAGAACGTCTGCTCGGATGATGAGTAGCGTGCGACCATGCCGTCGTTGTCGACTCCCTGCCATGACGACAGCGTGAACTCGATCCTGTTCTGCTCGCACCATGCTTTGTACTCGGGGGCCAGATAGAGCTGGAGCGGATAGCCGACGTAGTTCACCGAGACATGGAAGCCGGCGCCTCGCAGCAGCAGAATCGAGCCCTTGAAGAGGTCCCAGTTGAAGCCCTTCGAGGTGGGATGCAGGCTGCAGTTGATCCCGGAGAGGCCGACCGGCACCCGGCCGAAGCCGTCCACCTCGCGCGGCGCGCCAGGACGGATGCGACCGCGGGAGAACTCCATGACGTTGCGGCTGATGTTCGACGTGACGTAACAGGCGAACTTCTCCGAGGCCATGCTGAGCACAGGGATCGTGGCGTCGCTCAGCAGCGGCTCGCCGCCCGTGACGCTGAGCATGCCGTAATCGAAGCGGTCGAGGATGTCGCTCCAGACATCGATCCACTCGTCGACGCTCAGCTCGGGGTGCGACGATGGAAAGTCGTTCCTGAGCTGTTTCTCGCCGGCCGCGCAGCCGCAGTAGGCGCAGGTGTAGTTGCAGGCCAGCGTTGGCGACCAGATGAAGTACGCCATCCGGCGCTGAGGCGCGTCCAGGCGCTGCGAACACAGGAACGGTGAGACCTCGGTCTCGACGTCCTTACGCTGGCCTTCGAACGTCTTCTCCACGCGGCCCTGCTCATCGACCTGCCACTTCGTCGTCCAATCGAGGTCGCATGCGTTGTAACAGCGCTCGTGATCGCACACCGTCGGCTCGAGCGCAGCCGTCCATCCGTCGTCTTTCAGGTTGAACAGCGGCTGCCGGCGGGCGTTGTAGTCGGCGAGGCAGCGGTACACATCGCCGTTGGGATAAATGTGGAAATAGCTCACGCCAGCCGAGCACAGCATGCGGCCGGCGAACTCGAGGGTCATGGATTCAGCTCCGGAACCCGCGCAGTATCGAGTCAGACCTCGTCCGCAGGCGGCTCACGGTTTCACGGTAGACATGTCGCGCTTCTTTACGAAAGCGAACGCCTCCGTGTAAAACTTCAGTGCCGCATCCCTGACGATCGATCAAGGACGCTTGTCGACAGAGTGGTCGACGCGTGTTTGATGAAGATGTGGTGCAAATGTCTCTCCAAGGAGTTACGTGATGACCGGTGTTCTCGCCACTCGACGTGCGATGGTTCTGATCGCACTGCTGCTCGCCGGCAGCGGCCCGGTGAATGGTTCGTTCGGAGCCCATCAAGCCTCGCGGGACGTCCCCGCGCCCGAGTCGTTCTTCGGCTTTCAGATGGGCGCCGATCGCAAGCTGGCGAACTGGGACACGCTGCTCGAGTACTACCGCGTGCTGGCGAAGTCGTCCGACCGGATGCGGCTCGTCGAGCTCGGAAAGACCAGCGAGGGCCGTCCGTACGTCGCGATCTTCATTTCGTCCCCGGAGAACCTTGCCAGGCTCGACCACTACAAGCAACTGAACGCCCGTCTCGCCGATCCGCGTGGCCTGTCCGAGGCGGATGCGAAGCGGATCGTCACTGAGGCGAAGGCCGTGGTGATTCAGTCGTTCGGGCTGCACTCGAGCGAGGTCGCCGCGTCGCAGACAGCCGCGGAGTTCGTGTACGACTCCATCACGCGGACCGGTGAAGAGGCCGAACGCATGCGGCGCGAGGTGGTCAGCATCGTGATGCCGTCCATCAATCCCGACGGCACGCAGATGATCGCCGACTGGTACATGAAGTATGTCGGGACCGAATACGAGGCGGCCGGCCTTCCCTGGCTCTATCAGAAGTATGCAGGGCACGACAACAATCGCGATGGCTTCGCGCTCAACCTGCCCGAGTCGCAGCATCTGGGACGGCTGATGTACCGCGAGTGGATGCCGCAGGCCTACGTGGATCACCACCAGATGGGGAGCAGCAACGCGCGTCTCTACATCCCGCCGTACGCCGAGCCGATCCGACCGGACGGCGATCCGCTCGTCTGGCGCGAGATGGCGTGGTGGGGCGCGCACATGGGCAACCGGCTCGAGGCCGCGGGCAAGACCGGCGTCATCGGATCGGCGATCTACTCGGGATGGGGCCACATGGGGTTCCACTGGATCACGCCCTTCCACAACATTGCCGGCATGCTGACCGAATCGGCGAGCGCGCGGCTGGCGACGCCGATGTTCCTGCATCCCGAGCAGCTCCGCGGCGGTCCGCGGGGGCTTCCCGAGTACCAGCCACAAACGACGATGCCGAGTCTCTGGCCGGGCGGCTGGTGGCGTGTCCGCGACATCGTGGAGCAGCAGAAGATCGCGGCATGGGCGACCGTAGATCTCGCGGCACGCAACCGTGAAACCGTCCTGTGGAACATGTACTTGAAGGGGACGCGTCAGACCGCGCGCGGCGCGGCCGGGCCGGTGAAAGCGTACGCGATCCCCGCGGCGCAGCACGATCCGTTGACCGCGGCCAAGCTGGTCAACATGCTCCTGAACTCGGGCGTCGACGTGCAGCGGACGAAGGCGCGTCTCGAAATCGACG
>DASWVN010000196.1:0-5570 GCA_036401215.1 Vicinamibacterales bacterium
CGTCCCCGAGTACTTGAAGACGACCGATCCGTCTGGTGTGAAGAACCTGATGGACACCGGCATCCAGTTGGGCCGCCGCTTCCGCGCGCTGAAGCTCTGGATGATCATGCGTCACTTCGGCGCGGACGGCTTGCGCGCGCGGCTTGCCGAACACATCCGCCTCGCGCAGCTGTTCGCGTCCTGGGTCGACGACTCACGCGACTTCGAACGAATGGCGCCGGCGCCGTTCAGCGTCGTCTGTTTCCGCGCCCGCGAACGGAACGGCATCGACCCCGACACCCTCAACGAACGCCTCCTCGACATCGTCAACCGGAGCGGCGAGATCTTCCTGTCGCACACGCGACTGAACGGCGCCTACACACTTCGCCTCGCAGTCGGCAACCTCCACACGACCGACCAGCACGTCCGCAGGGCGTGGGACCTGCTTCAAGCCGGGCTTAGGGCCGAGGCACTCCGCTTGCAGTAAAGAGCGCGCGGAATGTGCACGTCAGGATGAGCCCGTGCACGGATGAGAAGGAACGAGGCAGGTAGATATGTGTGTTCGGAAATTACTTGTAGCGGCAAGTCTTGCCATCATGGTGAGCCTGGCGGCGCCGGCCAGGGCATCGGCCGACTGGCTGTTCACGCCGTTCATCGGCATGAACTGGGGGAGCGCGGTCACGTTCGACAGCGCGGTCGGCGACTTCGACGACGAGTTCGAGAAGCGCGTCAACTTCGGCGCGTCGCTGGCGTGGATGGGCGGCGGCATCGCCGGATTCGAGCTTGATTTCGGCTATTCCCCGAACTTCTTCGAACCCACCGAAGGTGACGCGGATTTCGACTTCGGTGACAGCAACCTCACCACGCTGATGGCCAACATCACCATCGGTGCGCCGATCGGCGGCCAGAGCGGCCCCGGCATCCGGCCCTATGCGAGCGGCGGCGTCGGCATCATCCGCAGCAGCATCGACAACATCGGCGATCTGTTCGACGTCTCGAGCACCGACTGGGGTTTCAACGTCGGTGCAGGTGTGACAGGCTTCTTCTCCGACAACCTGGGGATCCGGGGCGACGTGCGCTACTTCCGCTCGCTCCAGGATATCGAGGCAGATGACGGTCTCGACCTGTCGCTCGGGGATCTTCGCTTCTGGCGCGGATCGGTCGGCATCACCTTCAGGTTCTGACGTCCGACAACTTCAAACTCCAAACTCCAAACTACAAACTACAAACTTTGGGTTTTGGAGTTTGGACTTTGGAGTTTGGGGTTGTCAGCCCTGCGACGAGACCCAGCGGCGCGCGTCGGCAAGCGCCGCGGCAACCATGTCGGGATGGGTCGATTGCGGCGTGCGCTTCCGGGCGACGGATGACGCGGGCGTGACCCACTCGACGACGTCGGGGCCGAAGAGATCCGAGTGCGCATGCCACTCGTCGGCGGACAGCGATTCAAACGATCGTCCCTCTCGAACGAGTTTTCGGACCAGCGACCCGACGACCTCGTGCGCGTCGCGGAACGGTACCCCTTTCGCCACGAGGTAATCGGCAACGTCAGTGGCGAGCAACAATCCCGCGGCCGCCTGGCCGCTGACCTCGCCGCGGATCTCGAGCCCCTGCGCGACCGCGGCGACCGCCTCGAGCGATCCGCGCAGCGTATCCTCGGCTTCGAACAGCGCTTCCTTGTCTTCCTGCAGGTCCTTGCTGTACCCGATCGGCAGCCCCTTCATCGTCGCCAACCAGCCGGTAAGACGGCCGATGACGCGGCCCGATTTGCCGCGGACGAGTTCCAGCGGATCGGGGTTCTTCTTCTGCGGCATCAGGCTGCTGCCGGTCGCGGCGGCGTCGGCGAGGTCGAGGAACGCGAACTCCTCCGACGTGAAGAGAATCAGGTCCTCGCAGACCCGGCTCAGGTGAACCATCGCCAGCGAACAGGCGTGAAGGAACGACGACACGAAGTCGCGGTCGCCGGTCGCATCCACGCTGTTGGCGACCACGCGCGAGAAGCCGAGGCGCGAGGCGAGCAGCTGGACGTCGATCGCGTAGCTCGTTCCGGCAATCGCGCCGGAACCCAGCGGCAGCTCGTCGACCTCGTCGAGCACGGATGAGAGCCGCTTGTGGTCCCGTCGAAGCGCCGCGACGTGGGCAAGAAAGAAGTGCGCGACGAGAATCGGTTGCGCGCGCCGCAGGTGCGTGTACGACGGCATCAACGCGGAGCCTGCGGCCTCGGCCCGGTCGAGGAGCACCGAGATCAGAGCGACGATCGCACGCTGAAGCACGGGAATGCGTCGTTTGAGATACAGACGGAGATCGAGCGCGACCTGCTCGTTTCTCGACCGTCCGGTGTGCAGGCGGCGACCCGCGTCCCCCACACGCGCCACGAGTTCGCGCTCCACGAACGAATGGACGTCCTCGTCGGATGCCGCGGCTTCGGAGTCGAAGTACTCCGGGTTCTCCGCGTGGGCGAGGATCTCCTCGAGCGCCGCGCGGATCGCCTGCGCGTCGGCCTCCGTCAGCACACCGGCGCGCTCAAGCCCTTCCGCCCAGGCGATGCTTCCCGTGACGTCATCCTCGAACAGCCGCCGGTCGAACCGGAACGACGAACCGAAATCGAAGAGCGCCTTGTCGGGAGCGCCTTCGAACCTGCCTGACCAGAGATGAGCCACTACGCGACGACCTTTCGCTGCGGGACCGGCGGGACGGACGTGGGACCTGAAGGTCCGCGGCCCGCGACGACGGTTTGCCCCTTCAGCAGACGCAGCGTGACCTTGCCGGTCACCCGCTTCTGGAGGATCGAGACGAACGCGCCGATCGCCTCGCGCGTATCGGAGAACCAGCGGCCATTCACCATGGCGTCTGAATACAGACGCGCGAGCAGCTCCTTCAATCGAACGAGATCTTCACCGAGCGTCTGCGCTTCGAGTTCACGATGGGCGATGGCGAGCACCGTCCAGGCGGGCGATTCGACGGCCATCTCGCCGCTCACGTTGCGTCCGACGCCGTGCGCGCCGGCGATGGTGTCGAGGCTTTCGACCAGCTCGGCCAGCGAAAGCTCGACGCCGTTGGTCCGCACCGGAACACCGGCCTGGAACTCGATTTCGATGACGGCCGGGTGATCCGGTCCCTCGTGCGGAGCGCGAGTGAGCGTGAAGGCATCGTCGGGAAGCGGCGTGCCGTCGAATCCGGTGATCCGGCGTCCCCAGGGACTGACGTCCACGCGGAAGCGCCGTTCCGGCCCCACGTGGACACCGTTGGCAAGCGTCCGCGGATCCACACCCGCATCGGCCATCCCACGCGCCGGGGCGAGCACGTCGACTCCCAACGAGGAGATCTCGGTCGAGAGCGCGGCCTCGACGCCGGACCCGGGCGGCGCCGCGTGCGCCACGGCAAACGCGGACTCCATGCGCGCAAGCTCGGCGAGCCGCTTCGCGATGGACGGACGCGAGAGCACGTAGCCGTCCGACACCACGCCTGCCTGCAGCGCCGGCAGCAGGTATTGATGGACGAACGCCTCGCGGACGTCGATCACATGCGCGCGCACGGCCCCAAGCCCAAGCGCGCGCTCGCGAATGGCCGCAAGCTCGCGGTCCTGGCCGAAGTCGAGCGTCACGGTCACGACCTCGGCGCCGTACCGCTGCGCCAGCCAGGGGATCGCGGCCGATCCGGCAAGGCTGCCGGAGTAGGCGAGGATGATTCTCTTCATCGTTCCCGTCGTCATCCTTTCAACAATTCATCCAGCCGCGCCTGAAACGCCTCCGCGTCCGGCGTGCTCCGGCAGATCACGAGGATGGTGTTCTCACCGGCGATCGTGCCAAGCGTCTGAGGCAGCCGCGCCCGATCGATTGCCTCGGCCAGCGGCTGTGAATACCCTGCATCGGTCTTGAGCACGATCAGTTGCTCGACCCGGTCGTGGTTCCGCAGATAGTCGGTAACCGCGCTTTCGAAGTCCTCGAGGTAGTCACCAGGCTGATCCGCCGCGTCCGGGCGACGGTAAGCCCCATCCACAGAACGCTTTACGAGCCCCAGGTCGCGGATGTCCCGGGACAGCGTGGCTTGCGTGGTTTCGATCCCACGATCCTTCAGGAGGGCGCGCAGCTGCTCCTGGCTGCTGATCGCCTGCCCATCGATGAGTTCGAGGATGGCCGATTGTCTTCGCGGCTTCATAATTATTCACTAACGCGAGGAATTATACACGACCTATTTTCGGATCTAAGTTGTTGTCGAAAATAAGTCTTGCGTCCGGTTTCGCCTACGTGTATATCTAAACATTCCGATGCATAAGTATTCCGTCGTCAGGGTAGGGGTCGCAGGCGCCACCGGCTACACCGGGGTGGAACTCATGCGCCGTCTCGCCCGCCACCCTCACGTGGAGTTGCGAGTGGCGATGGGATCCGCCTCATCAGAAGCCCGGCGCCTGCCGGCGCTCGCCCGGATCTGGGATGAGCCAGTCGTGCCGCTCGATCTCGACACGCTCGCGACCGAGACCGACGCCGTTTTTCTCGCGTTGCCGGATACCGCTGCCGCCGAGATCGGTCCGTCCCTGTCGGGCCGCGGCAGCCGCGTCTTCGATCTCTCGGGTGCGTTCCGGCTGCGTGACGATGCCGCGCGGCAGAAGTGGTACCCGCACACGCCGTCCGGGGTGCAGGCGCCGCTCACCTACGGGCTCACGGAGCACTACCGCGAGGAACTGAAAGACGCGTCGCTCGTGGCCTGTGCGGGCTGCTACCCGACGGCGGCGATCCTCTCCGTGCGTCCGCTGGTGGCCGCGGGGATGATCGAACCGGGCGTGATCATCGACGCGAAGTCGGGCGTGTCGGGTGCGGGCAAGACGCCGAGCGAGCGGACGCACTTCTCCGAGTGTCACGGCAGCATGTCGGCGTATGGCGTGTTCGCTCACCGGCACGCGGCCGAGATCGAGCAGGAGCTGGGGATCCCGGTCACGTTCGTGCCGCATCTCGTTCCGCTCGATCGCGGCATTCTCGAAACGATCTACGCGCGGTTGAAGCCTGGTGTCAGCGCGGAACAGGTTGGCGAGGTGCTGCACGCCGCGTACGCCGACGCGCCGTTCGTCCGGCTCACCGGGAGCGACCTGCCCGAGATCAAGCACGTCGCGCACACGAACTTCTGCGACATCGGCTGGCGCGTCGATCGCTCCGGCGGCCAGCTCGTGATGGTCGCCGTAATCGACAACCTCGTGAAGGGCGCGGCCGGCCAGGCGATCCAGAACTTCAACGTCGCCTTCGGCTTCGACGAGACGACGGGGTTGATGTGACGGGACTTGGGCGCGGCCAGGGACGTAGGGCCCGGCTTCAGTCCGGGCCGAGAACACGAACCAAATGACGACGGTACTCAAACTTGGCGGCGAGCTGCTCGAAGACGCAGCAGCAATGAAAGCGATGGCGGCGGCCATCGGACGGCTCGCCGCGCGTGAGCGCGTGGTGGTCGTCCACGGCGGCGGACGCGCGATCGATGCGGAGCTTCGCGCACGCGGGCTCGAGCCGCATTTCGTCGACGGCCTCCGCGTCACCGACGCCGCCGCGCTCGAGACCGTGGTCTCCGTGCTCGCCGGACGGACGAACACGGCATTCGTGGCTGCGCTC
>DASWVN010000197.1:0-6313 GCA_036401215.1 Vicinamibacterales bacterium
TTCAAACGCAGCTTCATCCTGTGACTCCATGGCTGCCGAGTTTGGCGGCCCATAAAGGGCCGCCCTACCTGACGCAGGGCAGGCTTTACGCCCCCTGCACGTAGGGCGGGGCTTTATGCCCCGCCATCGAATGCAAACCTCGATGCCTCAGCGGTTCAGCGCAGGGCGATCCCGCGGCTTTCGCCGCGCCCGGAGCGGACGAGCGCTTCGGGCAGGACCCGTTTCGGCAGCGCCGAGACACCGGCGAGATACAGCAGCACGAGGAAGAACGCGAGGTATCCCGCTGCCGGATGCAGCGGTTCCTGCGAGATCGTGCCGAGCGTGGCTGCGTCCATCACGGCAATGAGCACGCGCCTGGTCCGCCCGCCCTCCGGGTCGGCGAGTGCCGCGAGGATCACGAACTTCAACACGAACGCCGATCCAAGGACGACCGCCAGGCTGCGCAGCAGGCGTGAACGGTCCGGATGCGCGACGAAGGTGTTGAGCAGCAGCAGGAAGAGCACCAGCCCGACGATGACGGACGGCAGCCCGGATCGCGGCGTGAGCATGTGCACGAGCTGCGCCGATGCGATGAAGAGCGAGAACAGCACCACGCCGCCGTTGGCGTTGGCGATGATGCTGCGGTCGGCGTGCAGCAGCCGCTCGGGCGCGAGCGCGCCGCTGCGCGTGAGGACGCCGATCAGCATCACCGCCAGCACGAGCGAGAACAGCGATGGCGCCAGCCACCGGGCTGCGGACCCCGGCTCGAGCCCTCCGAACATCACGACGGTCAGGAAGATCATCGGGAGCACGACGGCTTCGCGGACCGCGCTCATTTGCGCTCCCGCAGGAGGCGAAACGGATTCAAATCCGATGCGTCACGCTCCATGCCGGCCTGGAGTTCGGCCCGCAGCTCGTCGGCCGACTGCATCTTCAGGTCCGGATCGTCGACGACCAGACGCCCGTTCGGCGCCAGCGCGATCGCCTGGTCCACCCGCTTCATTCCTTCGGCAAACAGCGCATCGTCGCTGTACACCCGGCCCCAACCCTGGCGGTAGTAGCTGTAGGCGATGTAGAACTGCGTCCGCGCGTCGCGCTCAGCCGGGTCCGCACGGTTGAACGCCGCCCTTGCCGCGACGAACTGGTCTTTCTCGAAGAACGCGAGCCCGTCCGCGAACGCCTGTTCGTCCACACGATAGGCGCCAACGCTCGACGTGAGCCCGCCGGCGACGTGTGCCACCGTCCGCGGCTGCTGCACGTACGTCCACCCGATCAACGCAACGTAGAGCAACGAGAGCGCGAGCCCCCCGGCGCGAACCACATCCTCCCGCACGCCCCCGATTGTAGTGCGGAGGGACAGCCACAGTCCCTAGTCGGACGACAGCCACAGTAACTGGTCGGACGGCAGCCACAGTAGCCGGTCGGACGGCAGCCACAGTCGGTTCGATCTCGCAGAGCTCGCGGAGACCGCGAAGCAGGCGCGGATTCAGCGCTCGAGGTCTGCGGCGCCGGCTCCGCCGGCGTGGTGGCTGGTGAGAAACCCCGAACACGAGCCGCACTGGATCGGGAGCGGCTCGTGTTCGAGGTTTCTCGCCAGCCACACCGCGCGCAGCGCGGCCGCAGACCGTCTCGGTGGTTCGGCGTCAGTGCTCCTCTGCGCTCTCCGCGGACTTTGTGAGTTCCAGCCGGCTGTGGCTGTCGCCCGGCTTGTGGTGTGGCTGTCGCCCGACTTCTGGTGTGGCTGTCGCCCGACGTGTGTTCACGTACGGCTCTCACACACGCCGCGCCGGCGCAGGGCCTTGCGGAGTCGCAGCAGCGCGCGGTCCTTCTCTTTTGCCTCGAGCATGCAGTCGAACGGCTTCTGTGGTGCTACCCGGAGGAACGCCAGCACGTCGGCGACGGCGACGTCGTTTGCGTGTGCGCCCGGGGGGCCGCCGGCGGCCTGGCTGCTCATGTGAATCTTCGGACGGCCGTCGGCGGCGGTCCACGTGTTGAAGATGTCGTTCAGCACGTCCGCGACCGGGCGTGCGCACGGGTTCGCCTGGTGGTGCAGCCAGTCGAAGACGACGGGAATGCCGAGCGCGCGGTGCACGGTCAGCACTTCGTCGGCGTCGAAGAGGCGATCGTCGTTCTCGATGACGAGACGCTCGAGCACGCCCTTCGGCAACCGCTGCGCGCGTTCGATGAAGCGGGCGATGGCGTCGGATTCGGTCCCGCCATACAACCCGCCGACATGGATGACGATCTTGCTGCCGCGGCCGGTGCCGAGCGCGTCGAGGAGTCTGGCCTGGTACTTCAGTTCCGCGAACGCGGCGGAGACGATTGCGGGGCTGAGGGAGTTGAGCACCGTGTATTGACCGGGATGCATCGACACGCGGACACCGAGGCGGCGGATCCGCGAGCCGAGGTGACGGAAGTCGGCCGCGAACTCCGTCCACCATTTGACCGTGTTGATCGGATGGGAGGCGAACGGAATGAGGTTGCTGCTGATGCGATAGAGCCTGATGTCCTCACGATCCAGAAAGGAGAGGACCCGATCGAGCGCGGCGAGATTCTGTGCCGTCAATTCGCGCAGCCGGAGCGGCGTTGCGTTGCTCAGCCGGCACGTGCGGCTGGTGGTGAGATTCTCGCTGAGCACCGAGGCCACGAATCCCAGATGGGCCAGCCGATTCCCCACGATCGGTGAGCGCCCTACGTTTCGGATGGCTTCCTGCCGATGACGATCATCTGGCGGCTCGTGCGCCGCATGCGCTTCATGCTGTAGCTGCCGAACGACTTTTCGATCTCGAAGCCCGTGATCAGGAAGAGCAGTCTGAGTTCGCGGGGATAGTAGACGTGCGATTCGAAGTCACTCACGTACCGGTCGACGTGCCCTCCATCCGGATACTTGTCGTACAAGAAGCGGATCTCGGCGCGCTGCTCGTGCGGGATGTAGCGGGTCGTCTTGTAGCGGAGCAGACGAGTGCCGGTTTCGGGGTCTGACGTGTCCACGTCGATTTCCAGTGTCGTCCTCGGCGGCGTCTGCATGGACTCGGCGTAAACCGTCAGGTTCGGCATCGTCAGGTCAGCGACGAAGCGGCCGCCGGGAGCGAGGTTGTCGTATGCCGTCCGCCAGGCGGCAAGCTGATCCTCGAGCGATAACAGGTGGGAGAGCGAAGAGCAGGGCGTGATGATCAGGTCGAACGGCTCTGGCGACCGCCACGTTCGAAGATCCGCCTGGACGAACTCGAGCCGCCGCGCCGCTGCCGGCTCGAGCTTCGACGCTTTCTGCCGCGCGACATCGAGCATCGTGTCGGCGATTTCGAGACCCACGATGTGAGCATCCAGCTCGGCGGACGAGGCAAGTGGCACCGTCACCCGGCCGCTGCCCGATGCCAGCTCGAGCACGCGACGCGGACGCAATTGCCTGACGAGCCCGACGTAGAACTCGATGTCCTCGTCGTCCCCCTCGTGTTCGAGGTCGTAGTCTCCCGGACGTTCGTAGATGGCTTCCATCGGCCGGCGCGTATGCCATTCCCGGGCCGTTTGCTACCATCGTCGCTGACCCGTGGATCACCTGCTCGCCATCGATATCGGCGCGTCGAGCGTCAAGGCCGCCATCGTTCGCTCGCAGCGCTGGGAGATCAGCCATCGCCTCTCCTCGATCGACATCCACGATCGACACTTCGACGAGCTGCGCGCCGCGGTCGAGATGACGGCCAGCGTGGCGCTGGAGCTGGACCCCTCCATCAGCGCTGTCGGGATCAGCACGACCGGTTCGGCGAGCGTGGACGACGTGGTGATCAGCTCGGGGTTCTATTCGGGATATCAGAACGTCCGCTGGCTCGACGTCCTCGCCCCCGTCAGCGACGGCCGCATCCGCGTCGTCCGCGTGCTGAACGACGGCCGCGCCGCCGCCTATGGAACGTACCTCGCGGACCGCCACGCGCGCGGCCAGCACCTCGTTCACTTCGTGATCGGCACCGGGATCGGCGGCGGCATGGTGGTGGGCGGGACGGTCTTCAACGGCACGCACAATTTTGCCGGCGCCTACGGCCACATCAAGGTCGATCCCAACGATCAGAGGAAGTGCGTCTGCGGCGGTCGAGGCTGCGTGGAGCTGTACTCGGCCGCGCCGGCGATCGCGCGATCCGCGATCGAACGCGGACTGACCCTGACGTACGCGGACGGCCGGGGCGTGCGCGAAGTCGGTGCCCTCGCCCGTGCCGGATCGGAAGCCGCACGCGATGCCTTTCGAAGCGCCGGCCGCATGCTTGCCGTCGCAATCGGCGGTGTCGCGAACGTCTGTGATCCCGCCTGCGTCACGCTGGGAGGCGGAGTGGTGGCTGCCGCGCAGGATGGGCAGGGAGGCAACTGGTATGTCGACGCGGCGGCGGCCGCGGCGCCGGCGATGGTGATCCCGAGGATCGCCGAACACCTGCGCGTCGTCGAAGCGTCGCTCCTCAATGACGCCGCTCTGATTGGTGCGGCCGCATGGGCCGCGGCGGGACAGCCGGGGCACCCCGTTCCGGTACCAGCCTGATACAGTGGGCTGATGGCCAACAAACCTGAGGTCTGGCTGCGGGGCCCGGTCGAAGGCGTCCCCGCATTACTGCAGCCGGTCGCACATTCGCTCCTTCAATGCCGTGAGGAAGTATCGGCCGTGCTTCCATCGATCACGTCCGAGCAGCTCTTCGCCCGTCCCGGCGGCGCGGCATCCATCGGGTACCACGTTCGCCACGCGATCGGAAGTCTCGATCGTCTGTTCACCTACGCTCGTGGAGAGACGCTGTCACCGGAACAGATGACGGCGCTCAAAGCCGAAGGGGAGACCGATCCTGCTCCTGACGCCGCGAAGAAGCTCGCAGCCGCCTTCGACGAGGCAGTCGAGAAGGCGTTGTCGCAGCTGCGCGCAACCGACGAGGGGACGCTGCTCGATTTTCGCGGCGTCGGCCGCGCGCAGTTGCCGTCCACCGTCCTCGGCCTGCTGTTCCACGGCGCCGAACACACCCAGCGGCACATGGGCCAGATGGTGACGACGGCGAAGGTAGTAGCTGAGAAGGTGTGATCAGATCTCCATCAGATCCTTCCCGACGATCACCTTTCCCTTGAAGTGGCGCCGCACGCCGGCGACCCATTGTTCATCGGTCGGCGCACCAGGACCCTCGGTCGGCACGAAGTGGGTGAGCACCAGCGTGCCGACGCCCGCCGCGGCCGCGACCCTGCCGACATCGACCGAATCCGTATGGCTCGCCAGGATGTGGCGGACGACCGTCGGCGGTTCCGGCGAATCGGGTCGCTCCCAGAACTCGCGTGAGACGACCTCGTGGACCAGGACGTCGGCGCCCCTGGCGAGGTCGATCACCTGCTGCGAGTAACGCGTGTCGCCCGAGATGACGATCGAGCGATCGGGCGTGTCGAACCGATAGGCGAACGCGTGCTGAATCGGGGGATGATCGGCAAGCGCCGCCGTCACGCGCACGCGATCGTCTTCGAAGACCTCGCCCGCCCGGGTGATCTCGTGAGGACGAATGAGCGGCGCCAGCGCCGGCCGTCCTTCGTCGGCCATCCGCAGCTCGATGTCGTAGCGATACGCCTCGAGCAGCTTCTTCGTCATCTCGGCGAGCGGGGGAGGACCGTAGGTATCGACGGGCGCCGTGTGGTTGGCCGCCCAGCCGAGGAGGAACAGCGGACCGTAGCCGGCGTTGTGGTCCGAGTGCTGGTGCGTGATGAAGACCGCCCGCAACTGCCGGATCGGCAGCCGCGCAAGCGCGAGTTGTCGCGCAACACCGTCACCGCAATCGACGAGATAGATTCTGTCCCCTACGACGATGGCCTGGGCCGGCGCCGAGCTTCGTGCCTTCGGCGTAGGCCCCCCCGCCGTTCCAAGCAGCACGAGCCGGGTCCGCTGCGGCGCAGCACTCTGCCCGACAGCCGCAAGAGCAAGCCACGCAGATCCGAAGGCCAGGAACGTCCGTCGATTTGTAACCATCACCGTGTTTCCCTCGTGGCTTCAGCCGGGTGTCACCGGCCTGCCCGCATCGCGCCGCCAGGCCGACATGCCTCCGGCGCGCGACCCGCAGCACCGCTCACCCGCGCTCCCCGCACGCCGCACCTCGCACGCCGCACCTTGCACCGCAGCCGGCTCCGAGCGGGTCTAATGCGCCGAAGGCATATCGGCCCGTCGGCGCCGCGGCCTGACGGCCGGAAACTGCACCTCCGTCGCTGGGGTTTGCCGATCGCTTTGCCCTGATCAGGGTCGGCACCCGGGTTCGCCGCTGCGTCAGTGGCGAATCCCTGCGAACGCGGACCGGGACGCCTGCGGTGCAGTTTTTCGACCTGCCCGCTTCCGTCA
>DASWVN010000198.1:0-18310 GCA_036401215.1 Vicinamibacterales bacterium
CTCGGACAGCCGGCAACGACGCTGTCGGGCGGCGAGGCGCAGCGCATCAAGATCGCCGCGCACCTGTCGTCGCACAGCGGCGACCGGATCCTGTATATCCTCGACGAGCCGACGACGGGCCTGCACTTCGACGACATCGCCAAGCTGCTCGCCGCGTTCAAGAAGCTGATTCAGGCCGGGCACAGTCTGCTGGTGATCGAACACAATCTCGACGTCATCAAGACGGCCGACTGGATCATCGATCTGGGGCCCGAGGGAGGCGAGGAGGGGGGCACCATCGTCGCTACCGGGACCCCCGAACAGGTTGCGCAGGTCGAGGGATCGCATACCGGAAGATATTTGCGCGACGTGCTCGCGGTCGGGCGGTCGCACGCATACGGCGTCGGGCGCGCCAGCGGCGCCTAGCGGACGCGGCGCTTCGCGCCGCGCAGTGCTGGGTGCTGGGGTGCTGGTGCTGAGTGCGCGAGTGCTGGGTGCTGGTGCGGTGCGGTGCTGGTGCTGGTGCTGGTGCTGGGGGTTATGAACAGGGTGCAAGCGGCTTGAGCCGATCGGTTCTTCCCAGGGACTTCTATGCGCGGCCGACGCTCGAGGTTACTCGGGACCTGATAGGCAAAGTTCTCGTCCACGAGACGCCGGCCGGGATCACGTCGGGCATCATTGTCGAGACTGAAGGCTACGTCGGCGAAGCGGATCCGGCCTGCCATGCGGCTCCGGGGCCGACGAAGCGGAATGCGCCGCTTTACGGTCCGCCCGGGGTTGCGTACGTCTACCTGAATTACGGGATCCACTACCTGGTGAACGCCGTCACGGAGCCGGACGGCTGGCCGGGAGCGGTGCTGATCCGGGCGCTGGAGCCGCTCGAGGGGGAGCCGCTGATGCGGCGCCGGCGCGCGCGTGGCACGAAGAAGAAGGCGGCGGAGTTCGAGACGCCGGCGCTGTGCCGCGGGCCTGGCAATCTCACCCGCGCCCTCGGTATCTCACTCGTGCAGAACCGCCGCGATCTGGTGTCCTCGGATCTTCGCATCGAGGACGCCGGGCCGCCCGAGCGTCCCGTAGTCTGGAGCCGCCGGATCGGCATCAACGTCGGCGTCGAACACGAATGGCGGTGTTACGTGCAAGGTAGCGCGGCCGTGTCGGGCAGGGTGAACGGGCGCCGAAAGATCAGCGCCTCCGGCCGCGGGCCGGTAGCTCTTCCTCGATAGGCACTCGCACGGTGGCGCGGCGGCCGTCGCGGATGATCGTCAGAGTGGCGGTGCTGCCGATCTCGGTGGTGCCGAGAAGCCGGAGGAAGTTCGGCGCGCTTTCGATCGTGCGGCCGTTGATTTCGAGGATGACGTCCCCCGGACGCAGACCCGCGACGGCGGCTTCGGACCGGCTGTCGACGCGCGTCACGAGGACCCCGCTGGCGTCCGGCGCGCCAAGCTGCTCGGCGATGCGGTCGGTCATCGCCTGGAGCGTGATGCCGTAGATCGTGCCGCGGCGGACGACGCCGTTCTTGATCAATTCGTCCATGATGTGCCGGACGACATTGCTCGGCACCGCGAGCCCGATCCCCTGGTACCCGCCGGTCTCGCTGTAGATGGCGCTGTTGATGCCGACCAGTTCGCCGCGCGCGTTGATCAGCGCGCCGCCGGAGTTGCCGCGATTGATGGCGGCGTCGGTCTGGATGAAGTCTTCGTGGTAGCTGAGACCTTCGACGCTGCGTCCGGTCGCGCTGACGATGCCGAGCGTCACGGTCTGGCTGAAGACCCCGAACGGATTGCCGATCGCGAGCACCCACTCGGCGACCTTCAACTTCGAGGAGTCGCCCCACGGGATCGTCGGCAGGTCGCGTGCGTCGATCTTGAGCACCGCGAGGTCGGTCTGCGGATCGAGGCCGACGATCGTCGCCGGCAATTCCCGCTTGTCGGCCAGGATCACCGACACCTGTGGCCGGGTCCCGCCGGATTCCGGCATCACCACGTGATTGTTGGTGACGACGTAGCCGTCGGGCGAGACGATGACGCCGGAGCCGAGGCTCTGGGCCTGGCGTTCGAACATCCGGTCGCCGTAGAAGAAGAGATAGAACGGATCGTTGACGCGGCTGCGGATCGTCGACGTGGACGTGATGCTGGTGACCGCGTTGACGGCGCGTTCGGCAATGCCGGTCAGATCGGGCAGCGAACCCGCGAGCGTCGGCCGCGCCTGCGGCTGGGCGGGGACCTCCTCCGCCTGCACGGCGATGGCCTGCTCGGCCGTCCGTACGCGGTCCGAGAACATCATCCCGACGACCAGCCCGGTGGTGCCGGTCAGTAACATGGCGAGAAGCAGGAGCCTTTTCATTTGACGTCGATCGTCCGCCGGGCGGCCGGCGGGAGCTTGGGAAGCGTGACGGTCAGGACGCCGTTCGTGAGGTCGGCGCTGATCTTGTCGGGGTCGATCCTGTCGCTGAATTCGAACGTCCGCGAGAACGCGCCGTGCCCGCGTTCGATCTGGTGGTAATGGACGTTGTCGGCTGCCCGTTCGACGCGCTGGCCGCTGATCGTGAGCCGGGAGTCGGCCATCTCCAGCGCGATCTGGTCCCGGGTCAAACCGGGGAGTTCCGCGGCGACGACGTAGCTGTCGGCGGTCTCGTAGACGTCGATTGCCGGGGACCAGCTCTCGGCGTGGTGCACCGACAGCCGTTCGAGACGCTCCTGCCAGGCGCGCAGGTCGCGCCACGGATTCACAGGCATAGCTTCGATGGTATACGATTCGTAGGTTTTGGGATCATCATGAGTTCACTACAGGCAACACGAATGAAAAAGGGGATGCTGATCAAGATCGGCGACGATCTGTTCCGCGTTCTCGAACTTCAGCATGTGACGCCGGGCAACCTGCGCGGGTTCGTCCGGGTCCGGTTTCGCAACATCCGCACAGGCGCACTGTCGGACCAGAAGCTCCGGTCGGAAGACACCGTCGAGCGCGCCGTTCTCGACGAGCGGCAGATGCAGTACCTCTACAAGGACGGCGACTCGTACCACTTCATGGACACCGAGACGTTCGAGCAGATGCACATGTCGGCCGAAGCCCTCGGCGATTCGGTCAACTACATCATCCCGGAAGCGGTCATCGCGGTGGAGTTCTACGGCCATGAACCGGTCGGGATCGAGCTGCCGGTGACCGTGGACCTGAAGGTCGTCGACACCGTCCCGGGGATCAAGGGGGCGACCGCCAGCAATCAGATCAAGCCGGCCACGACCGAAACGGGTCTGGTGGTGAACGTGCCTCCCTTCATCAACACGGGGGACGTGATCCGGGTCAGCACCGACACCGGGGAATACCTGTCCAGAGCGTAACGGCTCATACCGAGATGGACATTACTCAGGCACGCCCCGGGGCCGGGTGGATCGAGGTCATCGCGGGCAGCATGTTCAGCGGGAAGAGCGAGGAGCTGATTCGCCGGCTGCGGCGTGCCCAGATCGCGAAGCGCAAGGTCCAGATCTTCAAACCCAAGATCGACAACCGCTACTCCGAGGATCACATCATCTCGCACAGCGATATGCGGATCCCGTCGGAGACCCTCCACTCCTCGCGGGAACTCCTCGAGCGCGTGCTCCCCGACACCGAAGTGGTCGGCATCGACGAAGCGCAGTTCTTCGACGTCGAGTTGCCCGCCGTGTGCAACACGCTGGCCGATCAGGGCAAGCGGGTGATCGTGGCCGGTCTGGACCAGGATTACCTGGGCAAACCGTTCGAACCGATTCCGCAGCTGCTCGCCATCGCCGAGTACATCACCAAGACCCTGGCCATCTGCATGGTGTGCGGGTCACCGGCCAACCACACGCAGCGGCTCGTCGCCAGCAGCGAGCGCGTGCTCGTCGGCGCGCAGGGCACCTACGAGGCGCGGTGCCGGGCCTGTTTCGACCCGCGGCTTGGGGGGTGAGGCGCCACGGTATCAATGCTGAATTACGAATGCTGAATGCTGAAGTCCTTCCGCACGCCTTTCAGCATTCGGGGCATTCGGCCTTGATACACGACAGCGTCCGGAAGGGCTGGATCCAAGATCAGGCTCGTGGTGTCTAATCAATGAGACGCTCCCGTCGCGTCCGTTGAATCCATGGACCTGTCGCGAATCCTCTTCGTGCTCGGCGTCGGCTTCCTGGTCGCGAGTCTCCGCCTGTTCGTTCAGTTCATCCGTTTCGTCAGGCTGAAGTCGTCCGCGGTCCTGATCTGGCCCGGGCGACGGCCGCCGTTCTACGGGCTGCTCCTCGTGCTGGGCGCCGTGCTCAGCGTGCTCATCGTCTACAAGCTGGCCGTTCTGCGCGTCCATCCGGCGCGCGTGTTCGGCGAAACGATGATGCTGATGTACTACGGCTATGCGATGCCGCTGAGCCTCAAGATCGGGCGGGGGTTCTACCAGAACGGCATCTGGGCGGACGGCGGGTTCGTGCCGTATTCGACGATCGGAGGGCTGGCGTGGCGCGAAGGGGAGCAGCTGACGCTGGTGCTGATCGATCGCATGCGCCAGTTCGGACGCAAGCTCACGGTCCCTCAGAGCTACTACGGGGCCGCCCGCCGCGTGCTCCGCGACAAGATCGCCGCGCACGACATCCATTTCACCGGCAAGTCGCTGGATCTCGGCGCGCACGACGAACGGGATGATGTCTGACGCGTGTCAGTACGAATGATGTCATTCAGCATTCAGCATTGACACGATCCACCCAATCGGTCCCTTCCCCGTCGCCATGGGATCTCCCAGCCAGTCGGGCGGCGTCAGCCAGACGAAGGCGAGGATGGCGATGACCATCACGTCGTACTGCCAGGTCGCGCGCTCGTAAGTCCAGAAGAAGGCGTTCCAGAGGATCCGCGCCGGGAGCGTTGCGGTCTTCTTCATGCCACCGCCTCCGGGCGCGGTTCGCGCAGTTCGCGATAGGTGTAGATGATGCGGTCTGCCACCGTGAAGACCGACAGCACCGCAATCACCCACATGACCGCGGCCATGCGGTTCGTGAACGCGCCGATCATGAACAGCACGATTCGCTCCGGGCGTTCCATGAATCCGACCTTGCACTTCGTGATCAGCGATTCGGCCCGGGCACGGGTGTAGCTCGTCATGATCGCGAACATCATCGCGATGGCGGTGATCATCACGTAGTCGGTCCGTCCGAGCGTCGAATACAGGTAGATGAGCCCGAGGAACAGGGCGATGTCGGAGAAGCGGTCGATGACCGAATCCCAGAACCCGCCGAACTTCGTCTCGGCGTGCAGCTCGCGTGCGACCTTCCCGTCGATGAAGTCGAAGATGTTCGCCGCGACCATGATGAATCCGGCCGTGATGAACCTGCCTTTGCCGAGGGCCACGGCGGCGGCGACATTGATCAGGACGCCGACGAACGTCAGGATGTTCGGATGGATCTTCAGCGCGACGCAGAGCGAGATCAGCGCCCGCAGAGGGAACATGCAGACGTGCCCGATGAGGCCGGTGACAGTCATGAAGGAACGGGGCCTCCGATAGGGGCGCGATATAATAAAGGGTTCAACGCTGTGTAAAACACGCAGTCTACTGCATGCCGATTCAGGACCTCAAGGCCCAGATCGCCCGGCTGCCGGAACAACCCGGCGTTTACCTGTATTACAACGGGGCCGGAGAGACTCTGTACGTCGGCAAGGCCAAGGTCCTGCGCGACCGCGTGCGGTCCTATCTTGGCGCCCACGGCACCAGTCCGCGCATCGATGCGCTCCTGAACGAGGCGCAGCGGCTCGAGGTCATCGTCACCGATTCGGTGGTCGAGGCGCTCGCGCTCGAGAATCACCTGATCAAGCATCGCGGACCCAAGTACAACATCCTGCTCCGCGATGACAAGAACTATCCCTATCTGCAGCTGACGACCGGCGAGGCCTTTCCGCGCGTGCTGGTGGCGCGCCGCGTCGAGAAGGACGGGCACTTCTACGCCGGCCCCTTCCTTCCAGCCTCGTTGGCGCGCCGGACGATGTCGCTCACCCACAAGCTGTTCGGGATCCGGTCGTGCAGCGAGGTGATCACCGGGGAGCGCGGCCGCCCGTGCCTCGAGTACGACATCAAGCGCTGCCTGGCGCCGTGCGTCCGCGAGATCTGCAGCGAGGACGAGTACCGCGTTGCGGTCGAGCACACCCGTCTGTTCCTCGAAGGGCGGAACGACGAGCTGCTGCAGACGCTGAAGGATCGCATGATCCAGGCGTCCGACGCCGAGCAGTTCGAGCGCGCCGCGCAGTTGCGCGACGCGATCCGGACGATCGAGACGCTGAACACCCGCCAGCAGAAGATGGCCACGCCCGGGCTGGGCGACCGCGACGCGTTCGGCCTCAAGGCCGGGCCCGCCGGCGCCGTCGTCCAGATCTTCCAGGTGCGCGGCGGGCGTGTCGTCGAGCGCTTCGAACTTGTGACCGACGCCGGAGACTCGATGCTCGGCCTGCCCGCCGAAGCCCCGGCGAAGGCGGGGGTGGTTGAAACGCGGGAAGAAGGGGAGATCCTTCAGGCGGCCCTCCAGCAGTTCTACTCGGACCGTGTCGCTCCGCCGGAAGTCCACATCCCGGTCGCGTTCAGCGAGGCGGACACCGAGATGATCGAGGGATGGCTGTCGGGTATCGCGGAACGGCGCGTCCGCATCGTCGTGCCGAAGCGCGGCGAGAAGCGGGGGCTGCTGGAACTTGCGGCCCGGAACGCCGCGCTGGCCTACGAGGCGCGCTTCAACGAGAACGTGGCCGCCAACTACGACGCGCTCGAGACGCTGCGGGTCGTCCTCGGCCTGCCGGCGCTGCCGCGCCGGATCGAGTGCTTCGACATCTCCACGATCCAGGGGGCCGAGACCGTCGCGTCGATGGTGGTCTGCGAGGACGGCCGGATGAAGCGGTCGGAGTACCGCAAATTCCGCATTCGCGCCCCCCGCACCCCGGACCCCGCACTCCGGACCGCGGACCCCGGACCGCGCACCGCGGACCCCGCACTCCGGACCGCGGACCGCGCACCGCGCACCGCGGACTCCGGACCCCGGACCCCGGATTCCGGACTCCGGATACTCGACGACTTCTACTCCATGCACCAGGTCGTGCAGCGGCGCTATCGCAAGCTGCTGGAGCAGGGCGGTCCCTTCCCCGACCTCGTCCTGATCGACGGCGGCAAGGGGCAGCTGTCGGCGGCCTACCAGGCGCTCGAGGAGTTGGGGCTCGCTAACATGGTGGCGGTCGGGATCGCGAAAAAGGAGGAACTGCTGTTCACGCGCGACCAGGCCGACGGGATCGCGCTGCCGAAAGACAGCCCCGCGCTGCTCCTGATCCAGCGGATCCGCGACGAGGCCCACCGGTTCGCGGTCACGTTCCACCGCCAGTCCCGGACCAGACGCGACCTGCGGTCCGAGATCGACGAAATCGGCGGTGTCGGTCCGCGGCGGCGCAAGGCGCTGCTCACGGCCTTCGGCAGCGTGGCCGGCGTCCGGCGCGCCACCCGCGAAGAACTGGCCCGGGTCGTCGGGGCGAAATGCGCCGACGCCGTCCTGGCGCACTTCGCGCGCTCGTAGGGCGCCCCTTTATGGGGCGCCACACCTCGCGCCTTCGTAGGGCGCCCCTTTATGGGGCGCCGGAATTCACCTTAAGTCTTGAACTATCAACGGGTTTCACGTACCATTCTGCGTCCCGAAAACGTCCCCACCAGAACTGCTTTTGGATATCGTTCCGCAACTCGTCGCCTTCGCCATCGTGCTCGTTTCACTCACCGTGCACGAATGGGCCCATGCCATCACGGCGGACCGTTTTGGCGATTCGACGGCCCGGATGCTCGGGCGGGTCTCGTTCAATCCGATCGTGCACATCGATCCGATCGGCACGATCCTGCTGCCGATCCTCGCGATCATCAGCAATTTCCCGATTCTCGGCTGGGCGAAGCCGGTCCCGGTCAATACGAGCCGGCTGGGGCACCCGAAGCGTGATTTCATGATCGTGGCCGCCGCGGGCCCCGCGAGCAACATTGCGCTCGCCCTGATCGCGGCCACGGCGTTCCATGCCATCGGCGGGGCATCGTCGCTCCGTCCGGGGCTGCTCGATCCCGTGACGCTCCTCTACACGGCCGTCGAGATCAACGTGCTGCTCGCCGTGTTCAACATGATCCCGGTGCCGCCGCTCGACGGCGGCAACGTGCTGGCGGGGCTGCTCCCCGACAGTATGGGAGCGCTGCTGCACGGTCTGCGGCAATATGGATTCATCATTCTCTACGCCATGCTGTTCACCGGCGTCCTGTGGGACCTGGTCGGACCGCCGTTCGTTTTCATCCGAGGCCTGTTGTTGTGACGTCGTCGCCTGCTTCAAGTCCTGCCTCCGGAGCCACTCCGGGAGGTAAACCACGCGTTCTCTCGGGGATGCGCCCTACGGGTAAGCTGCACCTCGGCCATCTCGTCGGAGCGCTGCACAACTGGGCGGCGCTGCAGGACAAGTACGACTGCTTCTACTTCGTTGCCGACTGGCACGCGCTGACCAGCGACTACGCCGACACCTCGTGCATCGTCGAGAACGCCTACGACATGGTCGCGGACTGGATCGCCGGCGGGCTCGACCCCGAGCGCAGCACCCTGTTCGTGCAGTCGATGGTGCCTGAGCATGCCGAGTTGCACCTGCTGCTGTCGATGACCGTGCCGATCCCGTGGCTCGAGCGCGTGCCGACGTACAAGGAGCAGATCGACCAGTTGACGGAGAAGGATCTCTCCACGCTGGGGTTTCTCAGCTATCCGCTGCTGCAGACGGCCGACATCATCATCTACAACGCGCACTACGTGCCGGTCGGCGAGGACCAGGTCGCGCACCTCGAGTTGAGCCGCGAGATCGTCCGGCGGTTCCACAACTTCTTCGGGGAGCTGTTCGTCGAGCCGCAGCCGCTGCTGACGAAGTTCGCGCGCCTTCCGGGGATCGACAACCGCAAGATGTCGAAGAGCTACGGCAACGCCATCAATATTTCTGACGACGAGGAGACCGTCCGGAAGAAGGTGATGCAGATGTACACAGACCCCAAGCGCGTCCGGGCCGACGTGCCGGGGACGGTGGAGGGAAATCCCGTGTTCATCTACCACGACGCGTTCAATCCGAACACGGCCGAAGTGGATGACCTGAAGGCGCGCTATCGAGAAGGCAAGGTCGGCGACGTCGAAGTCAAGAAAAAGCTCGCGACGGCGCTGAACACCTATCTGGAGCCGATGCGTGCGCGTCGCGCGGAACTGCTGGCCAGGCCTGACACCTTGCGCGACATCCTGCACGAAGGCTCACGGAAGGCGCGGGGAATCGCGCACGAGACGATGGAGCGGGTCAGGGAAGCGGCGAAATTGAAGTACTGAAAGGGGACAACTCCAAACTCCAAACGACAAACTGCAAAATTTGAAGTTTGAAGTTTGAAGTTTGAAGTTTGAAGTTTGGAGTTTGGAGTTGACGAGTTACATGCAAGAGGAATTTGAATCCATCCTCGAGGGCTACCCGGTCCGTCTCGACAACTTCGAGGGGCCGCTCGACCTGCTGCTGCACCTGATCAAGCGGCACGAGGTGAACGTCTACGACATCCCGATCCACACGATTACGAAGCAGTACCTCGAATACATCGATTTGATGCAGGAGCTGAACCTCGACGTCGCCGGGGAGTTCCTGGTGATGGCGGCCACGCTCATCCACATCAAGTCGCGGATGCTGCTGCCGCGGGCCGATCCGCAGCAGCAGGATCCGGAAGAGGATCCGCGCGAAGCGCTCGTCCGGCGTCTCCTCGAGCACCAGAAGTTCAAGGCGGCGGCCGAGCTGCTGCACGAGCGGGAAACGCTCCGGAGCGCGCAGTGGACGCGGCCGGACGGCCCGATCGCCGAGATCGCCGGCGAAGCGCCGGAGCCCGAGATCGAAGTCGATCTCTTCAGTCTCATCAGCGCGTTCAGGGCGGTCGTCGAACGCGCGAAGCATCGGCCGAAGCTGTATCTGCCGAGCGAACAGATCTCGATCGAGGACCGCATCGAACAGTTGATGGCACGCCTCTCCGAGACCGAGGCCTGCGGCTTCGAGGACCTGTTCTCCGACGTCCAGACCCGCGCAGGCATGATCGTCACGTTTCTGGCGATGCTGGAAATGATCCGTTTGAAACTCGTACGCGTGTTCCAGTCAGGCGTCGTTGGCCCGATCAGGGTGTACAAGCGGGCGCGCCCGGCCGATGCACCCAAACCGCTGGGCGATCGCGGTGCGATCTCCTCGTCGTCCGATCGGGGAGCTGATGGCGCGAGCCGCCCCGCTGATGAAATCGATCGGCCGACTGATCGAGTCGAGCGATCGGCCGAACGCGCTCAGGAAACCACGATGAATCCGGAGTCGACCGATGAACCAATCCGCGGATAACGATCAGCCGATCGATCAATCGCCCGATCAGCCGATGGCACCTTCGGATCACCTGAAGCCGATCGTCGAGGCGCTGATCTTCGCCTCACCCGAGCCGGTGACGCGGAAGACGCTCTACAAGCTGCTCGATTCGGAGCCGCGCGAAGATGTCGACGCGGCGCTCAACGCCGTGAAGGCCGATTACGACCGCCCCGGAGGGCTGCAGCTGGTGGAAGTCGCGGGCGGGTATCAGATCGTCACCCGTCCCGAATTGCACGAGTGGGTCCGGAAGCTGTTCCACGAGCGCACGACGAGCAAGCTGTCGGTCCAGGCGCTCGAGACGCTGGCGGTCATCGCGTACAAGCAGCCGGTCACGGCCGCGGAAATCGCCGAGATCCGAGGCGTGAGCAGCAGCGGCGGCGTGCTGTCGACGCTGGTGGACCGGCGGTTGATCAAGACCGTTGGACGCAAGCAGGTCGTTGGGCGTCCGTTCATGTACGCGACCACGCGCGAGTTCCTCGAGCGGTTCGGACTGAACGACTTGAGCGACCTTCCGAAGGTCGAGGAGATGTCGGATGCGCTCGGCTTCGAGCTGCCGATCTCGCTCGGCGATCCGGTCGAGATGCCGTCGCCTTTGCCGTTCGACGAGAGCGAGGCGGCTGCGCCGTCCGAACCCGCCGAAGAGGAGCAGCAGCTCGTCAGTGAGACGACCGCGACCGACGAGAAGGTACACTGAGACAGCCCTTCTCGGCGGGGCATGAAGCCCCGCCCTACGTTCAGGGCACCGCATGCAGACCCGCCTTCAGAAGATCCTTTCAGCTGCCGGTATCTCGTCGCGACGCGCGGCCGAGACGCTGATCCTCGAGGGCCGGGTGAGCGTGAACGGTGAAACGGTCACGGAACTCGGCACGAAGGCAGACCCCGGCGTCGACGACATCCGCGTCGACGGACGACGCGTGAAGACCGCGGCCGCGCGCCGCTACATCCTCCTGTACAAACCGCGCGGTTACATCACCAGCCGGTCCGATCCGCAGCGGCGTCCCACCGTCATCGATCTGCTGGCGACCGGCGGCGTTCGCGAGTACGTCTACCCGGTCGGACGCCTCGACTACGATTCCGAAGGCCTGCTCCTGCTCACGAGCGACGGCGATCTCGCCGAGCGGCTCATGCATCCGAGCCACGGCGTCGCGCGTGAGTATCACGTCCGCGTCCGCGGGGTTCCGGACCGTCACACCCTGGATCGCCTCGCCAGGGGGATCCCGCTCGACGGTCGCAAGACGGCTCCCGCGGAAGTCTCGATCCTCAAGATCATCGAAGGGCAGCAGGGCGACGACGCGCTGCTGTCGATCGCGATCCACGAAGGACGCAACCGCCAGGTCCGCCGGATGTGCGAAGCCGTCGGCCATCCCGTCGTCCGCCTGCGGCGAGTACGCATCGGTCCTATTCACGACGACCACATCCGTCCCGGCGAGTTCCGTGATCTGACGGAGCGCGAGGTGGCGGCGTTGAAGCGTCACGCTTCTCGAGCCTTGAGTTCGCTTCGGTCCGCCACGACTTCAACCGGGAAGCCGCAAGTGCCCCGTTCACGGACCCCGGACTCCGGATCCCGGACTCCGGTAAGGGTCACTCCTCATCGAGCAGGCGGCCCCAAAAGCGCACGAGGTCCCAAACCGCGCGCGCCGCGGCGGAGCGGTCCACCTCGGCGTGGGTAATGAGCGGCGTGGCGAGCTGCGTCACGTCGACGCCGCGTGTTCGATACGTTTCCGCCAGCCGTTCCGACTCCGCGGCCGGAATGACGTTGTCCTCCGTCCCGTGCAGCAGATACACGGGGAACGCCGGCGTCCACCGTGCCGGCGACAGCGCATCATCGCGTCCCATCTCCGTGACGTGCGGCAGCAGGATCGGGCCGAGGGCGGCGACGTCGCGGTCGTTCACGTAGTCCATCAACGTGCGCGCCGGTTCCGGCAGCGATTCGGTCAGCGCTCTCGCGTGCGCGAACTCGACGGCTCCCTTCGCCTTGTCGCGAAGGTCCACGTGGGAGGCGTGCAGAAAGGCGAGGATCGCTTCGCGGAGCGGCCGCACCTGATCGGCCGGGACGACGCGCTCCGTGACGCCGAGCAGGATGATCGCGACACCGTAGTCGTGCGGCGGAAGCGAGCCGCCGCCCGGGATCTCTCCGGTGCAGAGATACTGGAGCGTTCGCGGCAGGTCGCCATGTCCACCGAACGACATGACGAACGCGGTGTGAGGGCTCACGGACCCGCGCGCCGCCGCGACGATCGCGAGACCGCCGGCGAAGCTGATGCCCATCAGGCCGATCCGCCCGTCCTCGGCGAACCCGCTTTGCGCAGACAGCCAGGACGCGGCGTCCTCGATCATGTCCGTCGATCGGGGTGTGATGGTGTATTGCTTCAGGTCGGGCAGTTCCACCGCAACGGCGATCCGCCCCATCGAAGCCACGTCACGCGCGAACTGCGCGAGACGCGATTCGTCGATGCCTTCCGCGTGGATGCCGGGAATGACGAGCGTTGGCGGCTCATCCAGGTCCGCCGGCGCTTCGGGACGGCCGTCCGACGCCGGCCGGTAAACACGGCCGCGAAGGCGTCCGCCGCGCCAGGGAATTTCCGTATCGAACTCGAGGACGGTGTCTGACGTCCACTCGGCCACCGATCGCGCCGGGCCGTTCATGTCAGCCGCCTGGATGACGAACACGGCGCCGCGCGCATAATCCTCGAGCGCAAAGGCCAGCAGGCCGGCCACGCCGGCGGCGACGCCGAGCGCGAAGATCTTCCGGGGGCGCGCCATCGGTGGAGATAATACCTGTTGTCATGAACTCGAATTCGTCATCCCGCCGGTGGCTCATCGCCATCGACGGACCCTCCGGCGCCGGCAAGGGCACGATCGCTCGCGCGGTCGCACGCCGACTGAACTATCGGCACATCGATACCGGAGCGATGTATCGTGCGGTCGCCTGGAAAGCGGTCCAGGAGAAGCTGGACCTCTCGGACGAGGACGCGGTCGCCGCGCTGGCGTCCAGGATCTCCATCGACGTTGGCGACGGCATGATCGCGGTCGATGGTCACGACGTGCGCACGGCCATTCGCACGCCGGAAATGGACGCTGCCGCGGCGGCGGTCGCCCGTCAGCCGCGCGTGCGCCAGATCCTCATCGCGCAGCAGCGTGAGATCGGGGCCGGTGGGGGCGTCGTCATGGAGGGACGCGACATCGGCACGACGGTGTTTCCGGAAGCGGACGTCAAGGTGTATCTCGATGCGGATCCCGACGAACGGGCGCGGCGGCGGGCGCACGATGCGGCGCACGCCTCGGGGCGGACCGGCGCTGCGGTGCAGGAAGTCGCCTCCGCGCTCGCCGCGCGCGATCGCAGCGACACGACCCGCACCGTCTCGCCGCTGGTGAAGGCTGAGGATGCCGTCCTGATCGATACGACGGGGGTGCCGATCGACGAGGTCGTGGAGCGCGTCATGGCACTCATTCATGAGAGAGGGAAATAGATGCTTCCGACAGTGAGCAGGTTCGTCCTTGCCGGCGGGATCATGGTTGGCTTCACCGCGGTGCACGCGCAGGACGTGCACGACTGGCCGGCATGGCGCGGCCCGGACGGCACTGGCGTGTCCACGACGGCGAAGCCGCCGATCGAGTGGGGAGAGGAGAAGAACGTCCGCTGGAAGGTGGAGATCCCCGGCCGCGGTTCCGCGTCCCCGATCGTGTGGCGCGATCGCGTCTACGTCCTGACGGCCGTCCCCGCCGGGACCGACGTCGCGTCGTCACACGCGGCAAGCCGCGGGAAGAACCGCTACGTCGTGATGGCGCTCGACCGGAAGACGGGCAAGACCGTCTGGGAGCAGACCGCCCGCGAGGAGGAACCGCACGAAGGCACACACAACCAGTTCGGCACCTACGCATCCTCGTCGGCCGTGACCGACGGCGAGGTGCTGATCGCCTCGTTCGAGTCCCGCGGCATCTACGCGTATGACCTCAGCGGGAAGAAGCTGTGGGACGTGGACCTCGGCGACAAGCAGATGCGCAACGAGTTCGGTGAAGGCACGACGCCGGCGCTCTACAAGGACCGCATCTTCGTCGTCTGGGACCACCAGGGGCAGTCGTTCATCGTCGCGCTCGACAAGAAGACCGGCAAGGAAGTGTGGCGGAGCAATCGCGAGGAAATCGACAGCTGGGCCACGCCGCTGGTGGTCGAGGCGAACGGCAAGGCGCAGGTGGTGACGAGCGGGATGCGGCGCGTCCGCAGCTACGACGCGCAGACAGGCGAACTTGTCTGGGAGATGGACGGACTGACGATGAACCCGATCCCGTCGCCGGTGTCTGCCGACGGAATGGTGTATCTGATGAGCGGCTTTCGAGGCAACAGCCTGAAGGCCGTGCGCATCGCGGATGCGAAGGGGGACATCACCGATTCCCCCGCGGTCGTCTGGACGTTCGACCGCGACACGCCGTACGTGCCATCGCCGCTGCTGTACGACGGCCTGCTGTATTTTCTGAAGGGCAACACCGGCGTGCTCTCGGTCTTCGACGCGAAGACCGGCAAGCCGCACTACCAGCTCCAGCGGGTCGAAACCACCCCGAACGTCTTCGCATCGCCGGTCGGCGCGGACGGCAAGGTGATCATCCTCGGCCAGGATGGGTCCGCCGCGGTCCTGAAGCACGGCCCGACCTACGAAGTCATCGCGACCAACAGGCTCGACGACAAGTTCGACGCGTCACCTGCACTCGTCGACAACGAGATTTACTTGCGGGGGTATCGCTACTTGTACTGCGTGGCTGCTAAGTGACGCTGCGCGGTATCAATGCTTCCTGGATTCTGATCAATGCTGAATGCTGAATGCTGAATTAGGGCACTCATTCAGCATTCGTCATTCGGCATTGACGCGCGTCAGGAAGGCAGCATTGATACGCGAGTCAGACGACTACTCGCGATCCCTGTAGTCGTCTGACGACGCTGGGTCGAGCTCCCAGCGGTGCTTGTCGCGCTCGGCGATTTTGTCGGCGCCTTTGAGTTCCTCGTTGTCCTGGTATTCGACGCCGAGGGCGCGGCCGATGTCGTCGACGCGGTCCTGGTCGGGGGTCGGATTGTCGCCGCCCGGGGCTTCGTCGCCGACGGCGTAGGCGTCCTCCCAGTCGGCATCGATGTCCCCACCGGTCATCGCCGGGCCGGTCTCATGGTGATCGTCGAGCGTGTCCTGGAGGTGCCGGCGGCCCGAACGGGCGGCTGACGCGGAACGATCCATGTCGAGGCTCGAGGGCGGACCTTCGATCGACTCTTCGAGTTCCCGGAGCTGCTTGCGTTCGCGATCGAGCCCGGGCGCCTGGCGCGCGGTGCCGGCGCCGGCGGGGGTGCCGGTGGATCGCCGCGTCGGCATGGGATTGGTCCGGCCCTTCACCGTCCGGCCGGACCCTGGGGTCTGATCCAGGGACTCTTCGCGCCCGCGAGATCCGGTACGCCGTGAACGGCTGGACGTTTTTGCCGCTTTGGCCGTTTTGCGGGTGATTTTTCGGGATGCCGGCCGGGCCGTCTTGCGCGAGGCCGCGGTTTTCCGGCCCTTGGAGGACGCCTTTCGAGCTTTGGCGGTCGTCTTCCGGGTCCTGGCGGACGTCTTTCGCGCTTTCGCGGCCGTTTTCCGGGTTTTGGCCGACGTCTTTCGGGTTTTGGCGGCCTTGGCCGTCTTGCGTTTCGTCGCCCTGGTCGCGGCCGTCTTGCGGCGTGCCCTGGCTTTCGAGGTTTTGGCGCCTGCGGTCTTGCGTTTCGCGGCGCTTCGGGCGGATGCCCGAGCCTTGGCGGTCTTGCGCTTGGCGGCGGTCTTCTTCTGCCCCCGGTTCCTGCCCCTGGTCTTCGCGCTCTTCGTCTTAGCCATTCCACCCTCTGAGAGGGCAGGCCCGAAGGCCTGCGCTACCGGTCCTGCGTTTGACCAACGACCCCTAACTGTTGTATCTTCTAATGCTTATCGCAATCAAGGCGTTCTTCGACTGACGCAACCGGGCCGCCCGAGCTCAGTCGAGAGACGACCGACACTCCAGCCCGCCGGAGCTGAGATCCGGTAGAAGCACGACCGAGGAGGACTACGTTTCGCATGGCAATTGACAACCCGCAGCCGAACATTCCCGAAGGAGGTGGCACGACCGGAACCGTCGAGAGATCTGCTCAGAAGCCGTCTGAGAAGATGACCACTCTCAACGCCGCGGACGATTCGATCGATCCGCAGGAATATGCTCGCCTCCTCGACCTTTACGATAGCAGCTTCCGCAATATCGCGGAAGGTGAAGTCGTCAAGGGGACCGTACTCAAAGTCACAGCATCCGAGGTGATCGTCGACGTCGGTTACAAGTCCGAAGGGATCATCCCTGTCGACGAGTTCATCGACGAACACGGCCAGGTCACCGTGCAGCCCGGCGACATTGTCGACGTGCTGCTCGAGCGCACCGAGGACCGTGAAGGCTACGTCGTACTCTCGCGCGAAAAAGCCGAGAAGATGAAGATCTGGGACGAGGTCGAGAAGGCCTACGCCGAGAAGAAGGTCGTCATCGGCCGCGTCATCGAGCGGATCAAGGGAGGCCTGGCCGTCGACATCGGCGTCCGCGCGTTCCTGCCCGGCTCGCAGATCGACGTCCGCCCCGTCCGCAACCTCGACGCGCTCCGCGGCCAGGAGCTGCGCATGCGCGTCATCAAGGTGAACAAGAAGCGCGGCAATATCGTGCTCTCGCGGAAGGTGCTCCTCGAAGAGGAGAACGCGGAGAAGAAGAAGCAGACGCTCGACACGCTGGCCGAGGGCAAGGTCCTCCGCGGCGTCGTCAAGAACATCACCGACTACGGCGCGTTCATCGATCTGGGCGGCATCGACGGCCTGCTCCACATCACCGACATGTCGTGGGGCCGCGTGACGCATCCGTCTGAGCTGTTCAAGGTCAACGACGAGATCGACGTGATCGTGCTCAAGTACGATCCGGCGACCGAGCGGGTCTCGCTCGGCCACAAGCAGCTGATGCAGGACCCGTGGGCCAACGTCATCGAGCGTTACCCGGTGGGCGCCCGCATGACCGGCAAGGTCGTCAGCCTGACCGACTACGGCGCGTTCGTGGAACTCGAGCCGGGCGTCGAAGGGCTCATCCACGTCAGCGAGATGTCGTGGAGCAAGCGCGTGAAGCACCCGTCGAAGGTGCTGAACGTCGGCGACACGGTCGAGGCGATGGTCCTCGGCGTGGATCCGGGCGCGCGCCGTATCTCGCTCGGCCTCAAGCAGGTCGAGAGCAACCCGTGGCACGAGCTGTCGGAGAAGTACCCGATCGGCACGACGATCACCGGCAAGGTCCGCAACCTGACCGAGTTCGGCGCGTTCGTCGAAGTCGAGGACGGGATCGACGGCCTGATCCACATCTCCGACATGTCCTGGAGCAAGCGCCTGAAGCACCCGTCCGAGGTGCTGAAGAAGGGTGACGAGGTCCAGGCCATGGTGCTCAACATCGATGCCGAGAACCAGCGGCTGTCGCTCGGTCTCAAGCAGCTCCAGACCGACGTGTGGGACGAGTTCTTCTCGCAGCACAACGTCGGCGACACCGTCGAAGGCAAGGTCGTTCGGCTGACCAACTTCGGCGCGTTCGTGGAGCTGGCCGAAGGCATCGAAGGGCTCATCCACGTGTCGGAGTTCGACGACTCCCCGCAGGCGGGCAAGGAGGGCAAGCTCGATCTTCAGGTTGGCGAGAGCTACCAGATGAAGATCATCAAGCTGATCCCGACGGAGCGGAAGATCGGCCTCAGCATCCGGGCCCTCAAGAACGACGAGTTCAGGGCCGATTGGGAGGCGTACACCGAGACGACCGGCCGTCCCGAAGTGACGCTCGGCGATCACTTCAAGCATCAGCAGTAGGAGAAAAGCTTCCAGCTTCCGGCTTCCAGCTTCCGGCACATCGGGAGCTGGAGCCGGAACCTGGGGGCCGACAGCTGGATGCAGCAGCCAGG
>DASWVN010000199.1:0-6418 GCA_036401215.1 Vicinamibacterales bacterium
TGAACTCCGAACTCCGAACTCCGAACTCCGAACTCCGAACTCCGAACTCCGAACTCCGAACGACGAACTCTGAGCTAGTTCATAGTTCGTCGTTCATAGTTCGGAGTTTCTCAATTGATCTTACACCTGAGCCTTACGCTGGGCTGCCGGGGCGTACAGGTCTTCGGCGTACTGCTTGACCATCCGCCGGGCGCTGAACCGCGGCGCGACCGAGACGATCGCGCGCCGCACGAACGAAAGCCACCGCCGCGGAATGCCGTTGCTGTCGCGGTCGTAGAACGTCGGTACGACTTCGCGCTCGAGCGTCTGGTAGATCGCCTCGGCATCGGCCGCGTCCATCGCGTCGGGATCGTCGGTCGGGCGGGCATCGATCATCCAGCCGTTGTCGCCGGTGTAGCCCTCGGCCCACCAGCCGTCGCCGATGCTCAGGTGCGGCACGCCGTTCGCCGACGCCTTCATCCCGCTGGTACCGCTCGCTTCCATCGGCTTGCGCGGGTTGTTCAGCCAGACGTCGCAGCCCTGGACGAGGAAGTGGGCGACGTGCAGGTCGTAGTCGTCCACGAACGCGATCCGGCCTCCGAACATCGGATCGATCGCGCGGCGGTACACCTGCTGGAGGTGATGCTTGCCGGTCTCATCGGCCGGGTGCGCCTTGCCGGCGAACACGATCTGCACCGGACGGCGCGTTGCATTCAGAATGCCGAGCAGGCGGTCCGGGTTGTGGAAGATCAGTTCGGGACGCTTGTAGCCGGTGAAGCGCCGTGCGAACCCGAGCGTCAGCGCGTTCGGATCGAGCAGCGTGCCGGCCGCGACGACGCGAGCGGCGCTGACGTGCTCCTCCTTCCAGCGCTGCCGGGCGCGCTCGCGAATGAACGCGAACAGGTAGTTGCGAAGAGCGTTGCGCGCGGCCCAGAGCCGGTCGTCGGGGATGTCCATCACCTTCTCCCAGACGGCGAGTTCATCGTGCGCTTCGCGCCAGCCCTCGGGGAGATACTCGTCGAACAGCGTGATCAGTTCCTGCGACAGCCACGTGGGCGTGTGCACGCCATTGGTGATCGCGCGCACGGGACGCTTCTCTTCGGGGACGCCGGGCCAGATCGGCGCCCACATGTCGCGCGTGACCTGGCCGTGCAGCTGGCTGACCGCATTGGTGGCCCCCGCGGTTCTCACCGCGAGCGCGGTCATGTTGAACATCGGTCCGCTGCCGTTGTCGTACTCGCCCAGCGCCATGAACTGGTCCCGGTACGATCCGAGCGTGCCCCAGGCGCCGGCCAGGTGCGTTTCAACGAGGTTGAACGGGAACGCATCGTGGCCAGCCGGCACCGGCGTGTGCGTCGTGAAGATGGTCGTGCGCCGCACCTCCGCGAGCGCCGCTTCGAACGACTCGCCCTGCTCGATGTAGTCGCGGATGCGCTGCAGGACGACGAACGCCGCGTGCCCTTCGTTGAGATGCCAGACAGCCGGCGTCGAGCCCATCGCCTTCAGCGCGCGGACACCGCCGATCCCGAGGATGATCTCCTGCTGGATCCGAGTCTCGCGGTCGCCTCCGTAGAGGCGGGCCGACAACTCGCGATCCCACGGGGCGTTCTCGTCGAGGTCCGTGTCGAGCAGGTACAGCTTGACGCGCCCGAGCCGGACGCGCCACACCGAGACGAGCACGCTGCGATTGCCGAGCGGGACGGCAATGACGCAAGGCTGACCCTCCGGGGTGACGGCCGGTTCGATCGGCGCCTCGGACCAGTTGAGCCGTTCGTAGAGTTCCTGCTGCCAGCCCTCAGGCGACACCGTCTGGTGGAAGTATCCCTGGGGATACATGAACCCGACACCGATCAGCGGGATCCCGAGGTCGCTCGCCTCCTTGCAGTGATCGCCGGCGAGGACGCCGAGACCGCCCGCATAGATCGGCAGCGACTGGTGCAGCGCGAACTCCGCCGAGAAGTAGGCAATCGGACCGGCCGCATCGGGATAGCGATTCTGCCACCACGTATCCCGCGCGCTTCGTGCATCGTCGAGCGCGCGAATGGCGGTGTCGTAGATCTGGAGGAACTTCCGGTCCGCCGCCGCCAGGTTGAGCATCTCCTGCGAGACCTGCTGGAGGAGCAGCACGGGGTTGTGCGCGGTCTGGCGCCACAACGTGTAGTCGAGACGGCGGAAAACTTCGCGCGCTTCCGAGTTCCACGTCCACCACAGGTCGGCGGCGAGTTCGGGGAGACGGCGAAGACGTTCGGGGATGATGGGTGATGTCATGAATTACACGAGCCGGTCAGTTCGGCGAAACGTTTGAGGTCGATGTTGCCGCCTGACACGACGGCGACGACTTTCCTGTGCCCTTTACGGGCGAACTCGGGCGACAACGCCGCGGCAACGGCGCAGGCTGCGGCCCCTTCCATGATGACGTGGAGGCGATCGGCGACCTTCTTCATCGCGCCGGCGGCCTCGTCCAGTGAGACTACGATCGACTCGGAAACCAGCGTCTGCAGCAGCGGCCACATTGTCGGCAGGACGGACTTGCCCCCGGCGCCGTCGACGAACGACGACGTCCAGCCCTCGAAGACGCTGGCTTCTCCTCGCGCGAACGACTGCGCCAGCGGAGCCGCCGTGGCTGGCTCGGCGGCGTAGATCTTCGTTTCGGGACGAAGTTCTCGCATGGCCGCCCCTATTCCGGCCAGGAGCCCGCCGCCACCAATGGGTGCGATCACCGCATCGACATCCGGCAGGTCTTCGGCAATCTCGAGCGCGACCGTTCCGTTGCCGCTGATGAAGAGGTCGTCATCGAAGGGATGGACGAGTTGCCCCTTCATCCGGTCTGACCCGTGCCGCTCCACCGTTCGCCAGGCTTCTTCATAGGGCACCTTGACGATGGTCGCGCCGAGCCGCTCGATCGAGCGGAGCTTCGTTTCCGGCGCGGTGTCCATCACCATGACGCTGCAGGGCGCGCCGGCGATCCTGGCCGACAGCGCGACCCCTTGCGCGGCGTTCCCCGCGCTCACGGTCCACACGCCCTGGGCGAGCTGAGCAGGGGAGAGATGCCGTACGGCGTTGTACGCCCCCCGGATCTTGAACGATCCGATCGGCTGGAGCGAATCGAGTTTCAGGAAGATCTCGGGGCCGTTTCCCTGCTGCCCGGGCACTTCGAGCCGAACGAGCGGGGTCCGAACAACGACGTCGTAAACGCGGGTGGCGGCATCGCGAATCGTGTCGAGGGATATCTGTCGCGTCATCTCTCCGTGCTGGATCCAATCCGAGCTGCTCGCGAGCCCAATGGGGGAAAACCAATTATAGTAGGCCCCGACGGGAGGATGCATGCGGAAGGTCAACCGCAGGGAATTTGTACGCACAGGAGCAGCGGCGGGCATCGTCGCGGCGGCAGCGCCGGCGACCGCTTTGGGGTCCGGCCCGGCCGTTATCGTTCAGGGGAGTTCGCGTCCGATGGTGGTCTCGTCGGGCAACGGAAATCAATACAGGAACGGCGGGAGCCAGACCTGCGTCGAGACCGCGTTCGAGCGGATCACGAAGGGTGAAGACGTACTCGATGCGCTGATCGCCGGTGTCAATATCGTCGAGCTGGACCCCGAGGATACGAGTGTCGGGTACGGCGGGCTGCCGAACGCGGACGGCGTCGTCCAGCTCGACGCGTCGGTCATGCACGGTCCAACGAAGCGCGCCGGCGCGGTGGCCTGCATCGAAGGGGTGCGGACGCCGTCGCTCGTCGCCAAACGGGTGATGGAAGACACCGACCATCACCTGATCGTCGGCAAGGACGCGCAGCGTTTCGCCCGGAACATGGGGTTCACCATCGAGGACGATCTGAACACCGAACGATCGCGGCGCGCCTGGCTCGAGTGGAAGCGTCGCACCGATCCGGCGCACTACCTGTCTCCGGTCAAGAGAGAAGCGTTCCTGCGGCAGGTGGAACTGGAGATGATCGCGGAAGGCTGGGTCGATCCCAACCATTTCTACGGCACGATCAACTGCAACGGCGTCAACGCGCGCGGCGACGTCTGCGGTGTGACCACGACCAGCGGGCTGGCGTGGAAGATCCCCGGGCGCGTCGGGGATTCACCGATCCTCGGCGCCGGGCTCTACGTCGACGGAGAGGTCGGCGCGGCCGGATCGACGGGGCGCGGCGAAGCGAATCTCTACAATCTCGCTTCGTTCCTGATCGTCGAAGAGATGCGGCGGGGAAAGCATCCGAAGGACGCAGGGCTCGAAGCCTTGAAGCGGATCAAGGCCAATACGATCCCGCGCCTGCTGAACAAGCGCGGCGAGCCGAACTTCAACATCAACTTCTACATCGTGAACCGCAAGGGAGAATACGCGGGCGTGGCCATGTATTCTCCCGAGCGGAACCGCGGGCGCTTCGCGGTGTGCGACGAGAACGGGGCGCGGCACGAGAATTCGGAGCCGCTGCTGCCGGGGAGTCCCACGGACTCGTGACGCGGGACAACTTCCAACTACCAGCTCCCAACTCCCAAGTAACCGATTTGGGAATTGGGAGTTGGAAATTGGTAGTTGGTAGTTGGCAGTTGGGAGTTCTTATTTCAACTTCCGCAGCGTCCGCTCCGCGACTCCAGCCTGTTTGCCGTCGACGTTGATCGTCGCCCGCATCGTGTAGTCGCCGGGTTCCAGCGTGCCGATGCCGAAGCCGCCGTAGGCGATCCTCGCGTCATCACCGGCGCCGGGCCCGACGGTTCCCGGGCCGGAACCCAGGGCCTCCCCTCCAGGGCTGATGATCTCGAAGGTCACGTCGACCTTCGCGTCTTTCGAGACGTTGTAGAGTTCGATGAACCCGATCGCCGACGCATCGGCGGATGTGAACGCGAGCTTCGGCGCGAAGCCGTTCTCGCCGATCCCGAGCAACATGTGGCTGGTCTTCAGCGGCGCCGCATCGGGCAGTCCGACCGTGAGGGTGTAATCGGCGGTGCCCGCCTTGCCGTTCGAATCCGTCGCGGCGACACGCATCCGATAGGTTCCCGGCGCGGCCGTGAGCGCGCCGATCACCGGGTTCCGCCCGAGTTCGTTCGGCTGCGCGGTCCATTGCGCCTTGAGCGTTTCCTTCTCGTCGAAGAGTCCGACCACGGCAGACGTGATCTTCAGCGTGGGGTCGTCGGGCTCGAACAGCGCGACCACCTTGAGGTCCTTCGCACCGGGCTGGCGGGAGACGAAGCCGGCCGCGCGGAGCGGGAGATCGCGGTAGACCGTCGCGACCCGGATCATGTCGCGGGGAGAACCGGCCTTCGCCGCGGCCGGCGCTGCCGCGGACACGGGCCGCGCCGTGACGCGGAGCCCATCGCGGCTCACACGCGCCTCGACCCTGCGGACGTCCTTGCCGATATCGCCTTCGAGCGTCGCGAGGTAGTAGATGCCTGACGTTTCGGCGATCTTCGCCATCGCCTCAGCGCCGGACCCGATCATCCGGACCATTTCGCCGTTGGTGACTCCGGCGACATTCTCGAGGCCGATTTCGCCGTCCCGGAGGTGGGCCGTGTTCGCCACGGCCTCGGGGACGAAGACCACGATCACCGCGGCCGGCGAGCTCACGGCCGCGCGTCCGAGGTCGTCGAGCTCGCGCTGTCTGACCTGGCACACGGATTCGTTCGCATTTTTCTGGTTGCCGAGCGTTTCACGAATCTGGTCGCCGGTCGGGGGGGTGACCCCCGATGAGAACAGCAGGATCGTCCGCTTCGCCGGGGCCCCTTGCAGAAGCGATGACATCCCGGCCAGCACGGCTTTCGTGCGGCAGCCGAAATCGTTCACCGACTCGCCGGAGGACCCGGCAGCCACGATCTTGCCCAGCATCTCAGACGACGCGGCACGATTCAGCGTCGGGGCCAGGCTCGGGCCGCCACGGCGCATGGAGACGACGCCGACGGCGTCAGACGGAGAGAGTTGCGACACCAGCGTCTGGACGGCTTCCCGGACCAGGGAGTCCCGTCCGGGCGCGATCCCCTCATCGTCGATCGCCACGAGGAACTCGCGGGAGGCGCCGCTGGCGTCGGACCCGCTGTTGGTGGCGTACGGCGCCGGGAGTACAGGCGCCGGCGCGGCCGCGGGTGCGGCCGTTGGGGAGGCCGCGGTCTCCGCCGGCCGAACGAGATCGAGCGCCTTGATCTCGCGCTGGCGGCCGTCCACCCGCACGGTGACGTCCGCGGGGGTCAGGTCGACAACAGGGCGTCCATCGTTCGTCATCACGCGGACGACGACCTGGCCGCCGGCTGGCTGCTGGTCCGGGCCCGCGGCCGAGAGGATCGCCACGCTGGCGCCAAGCGCACTACAAAGAAAAACAAACCGCGCCACGATGCGCATATATCACCTCGAAAGAATGGAAGAGATCCGGCCGCGCCAGTCTATTCGTCCCGGGACGATTTGCAAAGGGGGGGACGCGCGGTCCGCGGTGCGCCGTGCGCGGTCCGGGGTG
>DASWVN010000200.1:0-47154 GCA_036401215.1 Vicinamibacterales bacterium
GTTTTCGGGCTCCGGCGGCGCGCTCGGAGCATCGCCGGCGGGCGCTTCGGCCGGTGTGCTGGGGCCGTTCTGCTCCGCCCGTTCGCGGCGGGGTTCCAGGATCAGCCGCGTCAGCGAATTCGTGAGCGGACGGACGCCACGCGCCAGGATGTCGAACGGCGGCAACAGGAACTCGAGTACCCGCTCCGGGTTGCGCCGCACGATGAACACCGGCAGCACGTGCTCGCACACCAGGATGAATACCGCGACGAACAGCAGGAGCATCCCGATCGCCTGAACGCCCGTGCGCCCGGTCAGGATCGCGATGAACATCGTCGCGAGCGAGAAGATCAGGCCGAGGAGGAGCCGCGCCGGCAGGAACAGCCGGATCGGGTCCTCGAGATAGAACCCGAGGCGATCGTCGCGTCCGCCGCGTTCGACCATGAGCCGGAGCGACAGACGCATGAGCACGCTGAATGCCGTCTCGATGGTGCCGACGTAGACGGCCAGGATGGCCAGAATGAAGAGGAGAAGCGGAATCACGTTCGCGCCTCTGCCCGTCCGATGAGCCCGGCCGCGAGCCCGCCCTTGCGGCGCAGCCGGCTCTCGACGCGTTTCATCCGTCCCTTGTCATCGGGCGCTTCGTGATCGTAGCCGAGCAAGTGCAGGAGCCCGTGAAGGGCAAGGACACGAAGCTCGGACTGATAGGAGTGACCGGCCTCCCGTGCCTGGCGTCTGGCGACGCCGGTCGCGATGACCAGGTCGCCGAGTGGCGCGCCGTCCGCGGGGCGTGATGCGCGCTGTGGGGTGCGGTCCTCGTCGTCGAGCGCAGGGAAACTCAGAACATCGGTCGCGTAGTCCTTGCCGCGATAGGTGCGGTTCAGCGTGCGCATCCGCGCGTCCGACACCAGCGCGACGCCCACCTCGCCCCGAACGCCGCGCGGCGCTACGCCACTGAGCCACCTGGCAAGGCCGCCGTCACGCACGGGACGGCCCCTGCCGTCGCTCACCGAGACGACGAGACGACTACTGTCGGGATCCACTGCTGTAGGTGTCGTAAGCCTTCACGATCTGCTGGACGAGCTGATGCCGGACGACGTCCCTTTCGTCGAACCGGATGAACGCGATGCCGTCGATGTTGCCGACGACCTTCATCGCCTCCACCAGACCGGACGTGCGGCCGGCCGGCAGGTCGATCTGGGTGATGTCGCCGGTGATCACCGCCTTCGATCCGAACCCGAGCCGGGTGAGGAACATCTTCATCTGCTCCGACGTCGTGTTCTGCGCCTCGTCGAGGATCACGAACGCGTCGTTCAGGGTGCGCCCGCGCATGAACGCGATCGGCGCCACCTCGATCGTTCCGCGTTCGAGGAGCCGGTCCGCGCGCTCGATGTCCAGCATGTCGTAGAGCGCGTCGTAGAGCGGGCGCAGGTACGGATTCACCTTCTCCTGCAGGTCGCCCGGCAGGAAGCCGAGCTTCTCTCCGGCTTCGACCGCAGGCCGCGCCAGGATGATCCGGCTGATCCGCTTGGCCAGCAGGTACGAGACCGCCTGGGCCATCGCGAGGTACGTCTTCCCGGTCCCCGCCGGGCCGATGCCGAAGACGATGTCGTGGGTATCGATCGCCTCGAGATAGCGGCGCTGGTTGACGCTCTTCGGCATCACCTGGCGCTTGCCCGAGGTGCGGGGCGTGCCCTTGGCGAAATACTCCGCGAGCGCGACGTTCCCGTCCTGCGCAACGAGCTGGGCCGCGGTCTTGACGTCCCCTTTTCCGAGCGTGTAGCCCTCGTCCATCATCGACGCCAGTTGTCCGAGCACACGTTCCGCCTTGTCGACGTCGTCGGATTCCCCTTCGACGATCATGTCGGTGGAATTCGTGCGGATCTGGACGTTGAACTGGGCTTCCAGCAGCTTCAGGTTTTCGTCGAAGGGACCGAACAGGGTTTCGGCGCCTCGTTCCGGCAGGGTGATCTTGCGGGTCACGGTGGTCTGTGGAATGGTTCAGCTCCTGTCTACTCTCATCTTACCCGACTGCAATAGGAGGTCCGCCGCTCGGCACCCGTTTGGAGGCCTTGCGATGCCTCACCAAAGGCCCGCCAGGAGCCGCAAAGCGGCGAAGGCGGGCCACATCAGGTGATTTTTATTCTCAGCTCGCGCAACTGCTTTTCGTTCACCGTCGACGGGGCGCCGGCCATCAGATCCTGTGCCTGGGCGGTTTTCGGGAACGCGATCACGTCCCGGATCGACGGCTCGCCGCACATGATCGCCACGGTGCGGTCGAGGCCGATCGCGATCCCGCCGTGCGGCGGCGTCCCGTACTCCAGGGCATCCAGAAAGAACCCGAACCGCAGCCGGGCCTCTTCGTCGGAAATCTTCAGCAGTTTGAAGATTAGACGCTGCAAACCCTGGTCATGGATCCTGATGCTGCCGCCGGCGATCTCGCTGCCGTTGAGCACCAGGTCGTAAGCCCGGGCTCGCGCGCGCCCCTGATCGGTCTCGAGCAGCGCCGCGTCGCTCTCGAGCGGCGCCGTGAACGGATGGTGCATGAACTCGTAGCGCCCCTCCTCTTCGAGCCACTCGAACATCGGAAAGTCGACGACCCACAGGAACTCGAAGCGGTCCGGATCCAGCAGGTTCTCCTTTCGAGCGACGTGCAGGCGCAGCCCGCCGAGTACCCTGGACGCCGGTTCGTGTTTGCCGGCCGCGAGGAGAAGGAGATCTCCCTCGCGGGCGCCCGCCATCTCCAGCGCTTTCCGGATCGTCTCCTCACCGGCCGCTTTCAACGCGGAACTCTGGATCGTGCCCGCCGCATTCCGGGCCCACACGAGTCCCGAGGCGCCCAGCGCTTTGGCCTGCTCGGTCAGCTCGTCCAGTTCTTTTCGCGAGTACCGTGCCCCGCCGGTCACGACGAAGCCGCGGATCTCACCGCCCGAGGCCACGACGTCTCTGAACACGCTGAACGTGGACGCCGCGAACGCAGCAGAGACGTCCGTGATCTCCATCCCGACGCGAAGGTCCGGCTTGTCGGACCCGTACTTCGCAATGGCTTCGGCGTAGGGCATCCGGCGGAACGGCCGCGGGGCGTCCTTGCCGATGAGCGCCATCAGCCGGCCCATGAGCGGCTCGATGGTGGCGAACACCAGGTCTTCGGTCGCAAACGACATCTCGAGGTCCACCTGGGTGAACTCGGGCTGACGATCGGCGCGGAGATCCTCGTCGCGGAAGCACTTCACGATCTGAAAGTAGCGGTCCATCCCCGAGATCATCAGGATCTGCTTGAAGATCTGCGGCGACTGCGGGAGCGCGTAGAACTCGCCCGGATGCACGCGGCTCGGCACCAGGTAGTCGCGAGCCCCCTCGGGCGTCGACTTCGTCAGCATCGGCGTCTCGATTTCGAGAAAGCCCTGCTCGTCGAAGTACTTCCGGATCTCCATCGTCGCGCGATGCCGCATGGTGATGTTGTGCTGCATGCGCGGACGCCGCAGGTCGAGATAGCGGTACTTGAGCCGCATCTCCTCGGCGATCACCGCTTCCTCGTTGTTGATCGGGAAGGGTGTCACCTTCGCGTCGTTCAACAGGCGGATCTCGCGCGCTTCGACTTCGATCTCGCCGGTCTTCATCTTCGCGTTGACCGCGTCGGCCGCGCGCGCGAAGACCTTGCCGGTCACCGCGATGACGAATTCGGAGCGCAGGTGCTTGGCCTCTTCGACGAGCGCGTCGTTCTCCCGAACGACCACCTGGGTCATGCCGTGGCGGTCGCGCAGATCGATGAACACCAGCGATCCCAGATCACGCAGGCGATGGACCCAGCCGAGCAGGACGACGTCCTTGCCGACGTCCTGCGCGGTCAGTTCACCGGCGGTGTGAGTTCGCGACAGATTACCCAGTGGAGAAATATTCATAGGGTGCTTTGCTGGCGTGAGTGAACGCGCCGACGGCCGCCGGGCACAACGGACACAAAGAACCCAAGGGACACGAAGCAAAAGAACACAAACTAATCTGGCTTTCTTTGTGATCCCTTAGTGCCCTTCGTGTTCTTCGTGTTCCTTGTGATTCGTTCGTAACAGACGCTGCGCAACGTCCCGGGCGGCCTGGTCTCTGGGGAGCGACGTCTGTTCGCCGGTGCTCATATCCTTCAACGTGATCTCACCGCGCGCGCGTTCGTCGGCGCCGGCGACGGTGACGAACCTCACGCCCCGGGTGGACGCGTATTTGAACTGCTTGCCGAGCTTGCCGGGCTCGGGGTAGACGTCCACGCGCAGGCCGGCAGCCCGTAATTCGTGCGCGAGCCGGAGCCCCTCTTCGATCGGTTCACCTTCGAAGAGCGTCACCATCACGTCGGCGGCCGCGGTCGCCAGGTCCGCCGGAAACATGTGCCGCTCGGCCATCACGACGATGATCCGCTCGAGGCCCAGCGAGAAGCCGCACGCCGGGATCTCCTCGCCCGAAAACATGCCGATCAGGCCGTCGTAGCGTCCGCCGCCGCCGAGGCTTCCGGCCAGGTCGGGCACGACGGCTTCCATGATCGCGCCCGTGTAGTACGACAGTCCACGCGCCAGGCGCGTCGTCAGCACCATGTGGCCGCGCGCGGGAGTCGCGTCCGCGAGTTCGAGGATGCGCGCGACGTTCTGCCGCGCGGCCGCGCCTCCTTCCGTCTGCGCCACGATCCGATCGAAAACCTCCATATCTTCGAAGGCCTCGAGCACGCGGGCCGCCGCGTCCGCGTCGACGCCGCGCCCGATCATGTCGTCGCGCACGCCATCGACGCCAATCTTGTCGAGTTTGTCGATCGCCACCAGCGCCGTCGTGTGCAGCGAGGCATCGATCCCCGCGCCGTTCAGGAGCGCGGTCAGCAGGGCGCGATGATTCAGCTGGATCGTGAAGTCGTCGAACCCGAGCCGCTGCAATACCTCGCTGACGGCCCCGAGCATCTCGGCCTCGATCACGGGTGAGCGAGACCCGATCGCGTCGACGTCGCACTGGTAGAACTCGCGGAAGCGCCCGCGCGCCGGGCGGTCGGCCCGCCAGACCGGCTGGATCTGGTAGCGCTTGAAGAACTTCGGCAGCCTGCCCCGGTGCTCGGCGACGACCCGGGCCAGCGGCACGGTGAGGTCGTAGCGCAGTGCGAGGTCCGTCTCACCCGACCCCTCGTGCTCGCCGCGCTTCAGCACCTTGAATATGAGCTTGTTGCCCTCTTCGCCGTACTTGCCGGTCAGCGTCTCGATATTCTCGAGCGCCGGGGTCTCGAGCGGTTCGAACCCGTACCGCCGGTACACGTCTTCGACGATGCTGATGACGTACTCACGCCGGCGAACATCGTCCGGCAGGAAATCCCGCATGCCGCGTGCGGGCCGCGTCTGCTGTGACATCTAAAAGGCAGGCGTCTCGGCCATGTGATCGAGGCGGTAGCCGACGTACCGCTCGGAAAATTCGAGGATTGATGCCACCTCGGCGTCGGTCAGCGTCCGCTTCACTTTCGCCGGGCTGCCCATCACAAGCGAACGCGCAGGAAACCTCGACTCCTCTGTGAGCAGGCTTCCCGCGGCGACGATGCAGTCGTCAGCGACGGTCGCGCCGTTGAGCAGGATCGCGCCCATCCCGACGAGAACGCGATCCCCGATCGTGCAGCCATGGACGATGGCGCCATGGCCGATGGTGACGTCATTGCCGACACTCGTCGGATGGGTGCCGTTCATGACATGTACGATGGAGCCGTCCTGGATGTTCGAACGCGCCCCGACGCGGATCCAGTGCACGTCGCCGCGCAGGACGGCGTTCATCCACACGCTGGACTCGGCGCCGATCTCGACGTCGCCGATGATCTGGGCGCTCGCGTCGATGTAGGCGGTCGCATGGATCCGCGGCGAAACGCCCTTGTACGGCCGGAGCATCCTGAAATTATAGGGTGCTTCAGGGTGCATCAGGGTGCTTCTGGGTGCATCAAGGTGCTGCACCCCGACGCACCCCGACGCACCTCGACGCACCCTGAAGCACCCCGGACCTACTTCTTGACCGTCGGGTACTGGATGCCCAGCTGTTCGAGATAGGTCTTGTACTTCGATGGATCGTAGTAGTACTTCCGCATCTCGTCGCGGTACTTCGCCATCCGCTCCTTGTTCATTTCGATAGCCGGCTCGTCGTGCGCGCGGATCAGCGGCTCGTACTTCTGCTCCCTGGTCTGCTCCCCGAAGTAGTCCCACGCCATCTTCACCAGCTCGGGCTTGGTCAGCAGATCGATCATCGTCATCGCCTGGACCTTCGCCCCGGCGGTCGTTCCTTTGTGCGCGATCGGCGTCGCCATGGCGATCGCATCCGCCCAGTTGTGGCCGGGCAGGCCCGGAATGTTCGCGGGGTACCGCAGCGTGATCGTCGGCACGTTCCAGGAAATGTCGCCGATGTCGTCCGAGCCGCCGCCGCGGTTGTCCCGGACGGGACCGGAAAGATTCCGGCTCACGCGTGTCGAGAGACCCTGCTCGCGGCTGCCAAGCTCCTTCTGAAGGGCGCGCGCGAGCGTCTGGTCCGCGTCGCTCCATTCCGGGAGACCAACCTTCTCGATGTTGATGTGCATCGCCTCCGCTACCGGACGGTTGAAGTGCCGCGGCCAGGCGCTGCCGAGCACGCGCGTCGGCAGCAGCTCGACGCCCGCCATCTGCGCCGCCCCCTTCGCGATCGCGTCACCCGTCTCCCACAGCTCCTTGATCTTCGGATACGTCGTCTGGCGGAAGTAGTACCAGACCGATGCGGTGCGCGGGACGACGTTCGGCTGATCGCCGCCATCGACGACGACGTAGTGCGAGCGGTGTTCGAGCGGCAGGTGCTCGCGGCGGTAGTTCCAGCCGATGTTCATCAGCTCGACCGCGTCGAGCGCGCTGCGTCCGCGCCATGGCGCGCCGGCGGAGTGAGCGGTCTGCCCCTGGAACGTGTACTCGACCGACACGAGCCCGGTGCCGCTCTGGTCACCCCACGACACGCTCAGGTTCGAGCTGACGTGCGCAAAGAGCGCGACGTCCACGTCCTTGAAGAGCCCCGCGCGGATGAAATACGCCTTCGTGCCGACGAGTTCTTCCGCCGTGCCGGGCCAGATCTTGATCGTGCCGGGCAGCTTTTCGCGTTCCATGATCTTCTTCACCGCGATCGCGGCGGTGATGTTGAGCGGAACGCCGGAGTTGTGCCCTTCACCATGGCCCGGCGCGCCTTCGACGAGCGGATCGTGATAGGCGACGCCCGGCTTCTGCGACGCTTGCGGGATCCCGTCGATGTCGCTCCCCAGCGCAATCACCGGCTTGCCGGATCCCCACGTCGCCATGAACGCCGTCGGGATCCCGGCGACCCCTTCCTCGACCGTAAAGCCGCTCTTTCTCAGGATGTCGACGACGTAGCGATGCGTTTCCGTTTCCTGGAAGCCAAGCTCCCCGAAACTGAAGATGGAGTCCACCATCTGCTGCGTGTGGTCCTTCATCCGCTCGACATCGGCAACGGCTTCCGCCTTCAGTTTCTGGATGCGCGCGTCGTCCTTCGGGACGTTCATGGGAGGCGGCGCGGGCCGCTGGTCCTGGTCCTGCGCAAGGGGCACGCATACAACGGTGGCCGCGAGGGCCAGCGCTCCTAGAACTCGTCGATTCATGGTTCTCCTCTAGCCTGCCCTCGCCATAGCGCCGTCAGGCGCGGCGGGTGGCACACCTCATGCATTTCAACACGACCGTGGGTCGTGTCGAACATACAGTCGAGCCATAGATTACCCCGATCCCACGGTCCAGCCCCTGATGATCCGCACTGTCAAACAAACCGCCCTCACCACGATGCGCTCCGCGGGAGTCTTCGATGCGACCAGCCGGTCCCGCTGGCGCAGCGGACGCCTGCTGATCCTCGGCTATCACGGCATCGCGCAGGAAGACGAACACATGTGGAACCCCTCGCTGTTCGTCGCGCCCGAGCACCTCGCCTCGCGCATGCGCTTTCTGCGCGAGCAGGGCTTCAGCGTCCTGCCGCTCGGCGCCGCCCTTCGACGGCTTGCCAACGGCACCCTCCCGCAACGAAGCGTCGCGGTGACCTTCGACGACGGCTACGTCGATTTCTACCGGCTCGCGCTCCCGATCCTGCGTGCGTACGACATCCCGGCGACGGTTTATCTGACCACCTACTACGCGGAGCACAACATGCCCGTGCCGGGCATCAGCGCGGCGTACATGATCTGGAAGAGCCGCGCGTTCAAGGGGCCGATCACGACCGTGCCGGCGTTCCACGGCGTGAGGATCGAATCCGCGGAGGACCGCAGGACCGTCAGTGACGCCATCGGAAAGTATTTCAACGAGGAACGTTCGCTTCCGGCAGCCGACAAGCACCGGATGCTCGACGACCTCGCCGCCGAGCTTCGCTTTGACCTGGCAACCTTCAAGCGTCGCCGGGTCATGCACGTGATGACCCCTGACGAAGCCGCGCACGTCGCCAGGGCGGGAGTGGACATTCAACTTCACACCCATCGGCACTGGGCTCCGGCCAACGAGGCCCTGATCCGCCGCGAGGTCCTCGAGAACCAGGAGCGCATTGCCGAAATCACGGGCGTCGTTCCAACGCACTTCTGCTATCCGAGCGGCATTCACTACCCCGAGCTGCTGCCGTGGCTGCGCTCGACCGGCATCGAGTCCGCCACGACGTGCGAGCCCGGGCTGGCGACCACCGACGATGATCCGTTGCTGCTGCCGCGGTTCCTGGATCATTCAGGCGTTTCGATCGTGGAGTTCGAAGCCTGGGCGTCGGGTGTGGGATCGGTCCTGCCGCGCCGGAACGTCTACGACGTGGCGATCCGATGACGGCTACTGGTCTGCTCGCCGCGCGCTCACCGCGCCCTCTCGCGGATGGTCGTCAGATCACCCGGCATTGCATTCAGACGCTGCCGGCACTCGAACGGGAGTTGGCTGACGGGCTGCTCGCGTCGTGGAAAGGGCTGGTCCTGAGCGACCCTCTTGCGAGCCTGTTCCAGTCGCCGGGCTGGTGCCTGCCGTGGTACCGCTCATATCACGACGAATTCGATCCGTTCGTCGTCCTCGTGATGGACGGCAGTGCGCTCGTGGGCGTCGTGCCACTCGCCGTCCGCCGCGCTACCAACGAGATCGGGTTCGCCAGCGGCACGATGGCCGACTATCGCGACATCGTCGCGGCGCCCGGCAATCGCGAATCGGTCGTGCACGCACTCCTGCGCACGTACCTGGACGGCCGGTTCGCCAATCCGCTGTTGATCGGCTGGATAGACCCGGCATCGGACACACCGGCGCTCGTGGCCAAGGCATGTCGCGACCTGCGCGTCCGCTCCATTTCGTGGCAGCAGCCCTGCTACCGCTGGACGCCTGTCGAGGGGGAGAATCTGAACAAGAAGTTCAGTCGGCTGCGGACGCACCTCAACCACTTCAAGCGCGCCGGCACCGTCACCTTCGACGTCGTCGCCAGCCCCGAGGACTGGCCGGCCTTTCGCGATGCGTTCTTCGAGCAGCACTCGCTACGTCAACTGCAGGCGGACCGGCCCGTCGCCTTCGATGACCCGCGCAAGCGCCGGTTCTACGACCGGGTATTCGACTCTCCCCTGGTTCAGACACATGTCACGGCCATGCGGGTCGACGACGCCCTGCTCGCCGGGCATGTGGGCTTCGTCTGGCGAGACGTCTTGATGCTGGGCGCGCCGTCGATCGCGATCGAACACGAAGCCCGTTCCCCGGCGCTGATCCTTCTGAGCTGGATCATGCAGCACGCGCCTGAGCTGGGTTTGAAGGGGCTGGACCTGACGATCGGCGACACCGAGTTCAAGCGGCGGCTGGGAAATCACTGCGTCAAGGTCACGGCGATCGAGGTCTTCGGCAGCCGGACCTCCTATTACTTGCGCGCCGCGAAGCGGGAAGCGACGGCGGTCGCGAAAGGGCTGGCCGCAGCGGCTCTCGGAAGAAACGCATGGGCGACGCGCGTCCGCCCGGCGGTTCAGCGGCTCGCGGAACATGCGTCCGCGGCACGAACGCAAGATGTCGTCAGCGCGGTGCGGCATGCCTGGACCGCCGGCCAGGTGCCCGGCCAGTCGCAGCCGGTCCGCGACGTGACACGGGAGGATCTCTCTGCTCTCGAGAGCGTCTCGTCTGATGACGTATGGCAGGTCCACGAGAATCGTGTGAGCGACCTGCTGCTCTGGACTGGATCCGATGCGCATACTTCCCGTGCCGTTCGCGAGTGCGCACGGTCGTACGCTCGCCGGAGGAATGCTGGTGCGACATTCCACACCTTGTGCGCCGGCGGGCGGCTGGCCGCCTGGTGCTTCTCGTCACGCGCAGACGATGACGGGGTGATGACGATCGGGAGCCTGAACTCGCCCGATCATTTCCGAGGGCGCGGTGCCGATCGCGCGCTGCTGGCCGCCGTGGCACGAGCCGGGTTCGCCGCCGGCGCGACACGAATACTGGTCCGTGAGGAGTGACGGTGGAGATCGTCGACTTCACGCCGGAACTGACCCCCGAGTGGGACGCATTCGTGACCTCGCATCCGCTCTCGTCGTACGGACACCTGTCGGCGCAGTTCCGCCTTGCTGCCGTAACCGGGACGGCGAACGTCTCGCTGATTGCCCGCGAAGGCAGAAAGATCTGCGGACTGCTGCCGCTCTTCCTCGCCCGGCAGCGTGCTCTTCGTATGGTGCCCGTTCGCGATCTGGTGTCGGGGGCGCTGTTCCCTGCCGGCCCCCTGGTGTCGCCGCAGCTTCAGGGGAAGGCGGAGGTTCGTGTCATTGAGAACCTGCTCGACGCGGTCCGCGCACGCGCAGGTGCGCAGCACGCGGACCGGGTGCTCATCACTCATCCAACGGTGATTGGTGGGCAGCCTGCGGTCGTCCGCTTCGGGTACTCCCCGCTGCTGCATTACGGCTACAAACCGAGACCTGGCGTGGGGCTGCTGCTCGATCTGTCAGAGCCGGTGGAGCAGCTTGCGGCGGCCCGGCGATCCGGCTGCCGCCAGAGCATCAACAAAGCGGTCGCGGCGGGCGCAACAGCGGTCCGCCTGGTGGATCGTCGTGAGTGGATGGAATGCCGGGACATCAACGTCCAGACACTGGGGGCCCTCGCCTACAGCGGTGCGCAGATGGCGACGATTTGGGACGACTTCATTTCGCCAGGGCACGCTGCCGCGCACGTCGTCCGCGTCGACGGCGCGCCGGCGGCCGTCGCGGTGACGATCTTCGCGAACGATTCGGCCTATTACTGGATCGGTTTCGGTCGCAAGCCGGCGCCGCTTCCCGGCGCGGGCCATCTCGCCCTCTGGACGGCAATCCTGGATGCACGCGAGCGTGGCTGCCGGTATTTCGAACTGGGATCGCTCGACTTCGAAAATCCGAGAAACATCGGGATCTCGCAGTTCAAACAAAGCTTCGGCGGCGTCCCCTGCCAGGTGATCAGTGCGCAGCTCGAGGTGAAGCGTGTGAAGTCGGCGTCCATCGCCTTGGCCGAAGCGATGCTCGTGGCGGCCCGCGCGCGCGCGCCCCAGCAGAACGGAGCCGGGTAGATCACATGGAGCCTTCCGGCATGCAACGGTTTCTACAGGCCGCAGAGCGCCGGCTGCGCGACCGGCGAGCACTTCTCATCTATTGCTGCACTGCAGAAGAGATCCGGCATCTGCCGTACTCCTCTCACAGCCGCCGCGATGCGTGGGACGACCTGAACTACCTCGACGCCTGGTCGTACGCCGACTGCACCCGCGATCAGTACCTCGCCCTGCTCCGTACCCGGGGAGAGGAAGGCCCGCACCACCTCTACTCGGTGGTCGACGACGGAACGCTTGTCCATTACGGCTGGCTCACCTGTCCGCAGCTCCGGGCGCCGGATGCGGCGCTTGGCCTGGAGTTCGTTCCGCCTGATGGATCCGCGGCGCTGTGGGACTACTTCACACATCCCAGAGCACGCGGCCGGGGGCTGTACCTGAACACGCTCCGGCAATGCCTGCATGACGCGGTGGACCTTGATGGAGCGCGCCAGGTCTTCATCTACGTCTACGCCGACAACACGATCTCGAAGCACGTCATCGAGAAGGCCGGGTTCACCTATCGTGGCAGCCTGGTGCGAGAGACCAACTTCGGACGAACGCGGCGCTATGCGACATTCGCCGGCGAGCCTCTAGACGTTCGCCTGCTTGACTCGGGCCGCCAGGCCGAAGCGCGCCAGGAGCCGCGCGCGGTGCGACGGATCGACCACGAAGAAGAAGCTCAATCCGTACGCGGTGATCGCGAGAGCGATGCCGGCCGCGATCAATTCCGGCCACGTTCCTCCGGGCAGCACACTCTTTAGCCACATCGCCGTGGCAATCACCGGCAAGGCGATCAGCAGCGGGCGTCCATAAATCGCGCCGATGTAGGTCGTCAGCGAGAAGCCGTTCACGCGGCAGATGAGCGCCGCCAGGTACACACCACGAATCAGCAGGATCGCGAACGTGATTACCCACGCGGCGCCGGCGAGACCATATCGGGGTACGGCGATGAACAGTGCGGTGACCGTCAGCACGACTTCCGCCACCAGACCCCACGCAAACGGGCGGTGCTTCGCCTGCCCCAGCAGGACGGCCCCCGCGTTGTACTGCCCGGCTACCGCAAACAGGAAGTACGTGGTCATGATCGCCAGCAACGGCGCGCTGGCCTCGGCGATCGCAGGCACCCAGAGCCGCAGCAGTTCCGGTCCATAGAACCAGAGAAACACCGCGACCGGGAGGAACAGCGTGAAGCACGACCGGTTCGTCAACACCGCCAGGCGCCAGACCCGCTCACGGTTCCGGATCTCGTCGAGTTCGGCGGTGACCGACGACGTCACGTCCGACACCTTGGCGAATGCCTCAGCGCTGTAGAGCAGCAGCCGCTGCGGCAGCGAGAAGACTCCCACCGCCGCGGGGCCAAGCAGAAACCCGATGATCGTAGCCGGGGCCTGCAGCGAGAACATGTTGGCGATCGCCATCACGGCCGAGTGCTTGCCGTACGCGAACAACGAACGCAGCGTGTCGATCCGCACGAGCCTCGCCGAGAACCGGACGTGCGGGACCACGCGGCGCACGCTCAGAAAGTTCCAGACGCTCTCACCTGCCTGGGCGAACAGGATCACCCATGCCATCCCGACCAGACCGTACCCCGCGAGCAGAAGGACGAGTGACCCCACCGAGCGGACGATGAGCGCGCTGATGTAAGCGCGGTTCACCAGGTCGAATCGCTGGAACGCTTCGAGCGTCGCCGTCAGCGGCGAGAGCACGAGCCGCAGGCCGACCGTGATGGCAATGATCGCGATCAACGTCCCCGCGTCTTCCCGAAGGTCTGCCGGGACCTTGAACAGGGCGATCGCCTGCTCGCTGAAGATCATCGGCACCGCGCAGCAGACCGCACCGGTGATGACGAAGTAGAACAGCGCGGTGGCGAGCGTTCGGCTTACCCCCGCCCAGTCGTTTCGAGCCCGGAACCGCGCACACGCGTTCACGACGGCCGCGCGGAACCCGAAGTCGAGCATCCGCAGGTAGTCGAGCATCGAGAACAGCAGGACCCAGAGGCCGTACTGCGTGACACCGAGCCGGTCGATGATGAGCGGCGCCAGAACGATGCCGATCACGATGTTGACGGCCACCGCGGCCCAGCCCCAGGCGACGTTGCGTAGAAAGGTCATGCGTGGACCGGCCGCCGTGCGGCCGTCATCACGAACCCGCCCGTGAATCTCCCCGGTCGCAGCGGACCGAAGCGCCGATCGAGCCACCAGATCGCTCCGCTCAGGAGCCGCAGCGGGTAGAGCGCTCGATCCTTGAGCGTGCGCGCGAGACCTGGTGGATGCCCGGCGAGGTCGATGACGCCGAAGTCGGTGGGCACCAGGTAGCGCGACGAGATCACCTCGAGGCCCGCCGACGCATGCGCGCCAGCCAGCGCCTCCGCCGTCAGCGGCACGTGGATGTCGTAAACCGGCTCGTGCATGAAGCGCTGCAACCAGCCATTCAACCCGGCGAGGTTCGGGATCTCGGTGATGAGCACGCCGCCGGGACGGAGGTATGTCGCCGCGGCGGCGACGGCCGCCGTCGTGTTCTCGAAATGCTCCGCGACCCCGATCCAGACGACGATGTCGAAGGCGCCCACCCAGTCGTGAGGAGGCACGAAGAGATCCGCGCACCGGATCTCCCCCCGGATGCCGAGGGCACGCAGCCGTTCAGCCGCCTGTCGCGCGCCGAGTTCGGAGTAATCGAGCCCCGCAACGCGGCAGCCGAACTCGCGCGCGAAGTACGGAAGCCACGCGGAACGCGCACACCCAAGCTCCAGCACCGACACTCCGGTCTGTGACGGCATCGTCTGCTCGAGGATCCGCTGGATCTCCCGGTGCAGCACCTGGTCGCGATGCGCCCAGATGCCCGGCGAGGCGGGATCGATGTCGGGCGGCCATTCCTCGTCGGTCCAGGCCTGGTCCCAGTAGTCCTTGCCGGCTCGATCGTTGACGGTGGTCAGCGCATCCATCGTTTCTGCATGTCCAACGGACGAGCAACTGCAAGCACAACGCCACATGCGAACCGCTGGCTATAATCGGTGGACCGATGTCTCTCACGGACCGCTTCGGCCGCCCGCTGCGCAGTCTCCGCATTTCCGTCACGGACCGCTGCAATCTGCGCTGCCAGTACTGCATGCCGGAACCGGAGTACGTATGGCTGCCGCGGGAGAACATCCTGAATTTCGAGGAGATCGCCGCACTCACCGACGCCTTCTCCGACGAAGGGGTGGACCGCGTTCGGATCACTGGCGGCGAACCGCTGCTGCGCCGCGATCTTCCCGTGCTCATCCGGTCGCTTGCCAGCCGGCCGCAGATCCGCGATCTGGCGATGACGACCAACGGGATCCTGCTGAAGAACACCGCGCGTGCTCTGCATGAGGCGGGCCTCCACCGCATCACCGTGAGTCTCGATACGCTGAAGCGGGATCGCTTCCGCGCCTTGACCGGCTCGAGCGATTTCGACACCGTCGTTGCCGGAATCCACGCGGCCGCCGAAACCGGGTTCGCCTCTCTCAAGCTCGACAGCGTAGTGATTCGAGGCACCAACGACGATGAGTTGCTCGACCTGATCGAGTTCGCGAAGTCGGTGAGCGCGGAGATCCGCTTCATCGAGTACATGGACGTCGGCGGCGCAACCCGATGGTCGCCGGCGGCAGTCGTCCCGCGCGCGGAAATGCTCGAGGTCATCTCGCGCAGGTACGGCGGCGTGATTCCGGTCGACGAACGCTCGTCCGCGCCGGCAGAACGCTTTCTGCTGCCCGACGGCACGACCTTCGGCATCATCGCCTCGACGACCACCCCGTTCTGCGCGACCTGCGATCGGGCCCGTCTCACCGCCGATGGCGTCTGGCTCCTCTGCCTCTATGCCGCCACCGGCACCGACCTCCGTCGTCCTCTCCGCGCCGGCGCGACGAGAGAGGAACTACGCCAGCTGATCCGAGCCGTCTGGTCGCTGCGCGCCGATCGAGGCGCCGAAGAGCGGCTGGGTCTCGACCGTCAGACGACGCTGGTTCCGCTGCATGCGCTGAAGAAGAATGCGCACCTCGAGATGCACACCCGCGGGGGATGATGATCCACACAATCGCGGGATGAGATCCTGCGGAGAGTGCTCGCGTGGGGGCCGCGGACGGGGCGCCCCGCCCCGCGCGCAGGCGCCTCTCGCGTGACTGATGCTTTTGGCGCCGAGCACGGGGTGGGGTGGACGCGGCGGGGGCCCCACGTCCAGCAGCGTCGGACGACATCCGCAACTTGTTCAGGTGGACGGCATCCGAGTTGCTTAGCTGAGCACCGGTAGTCCCCGGATGACTGAACTCACGCTGAAGGCTGATCCGCCGAGGATCGACTCCCGCCCCGCCATTCCCCTCGACGACATCCTCGTCTACGGATTCGCGCACCGCATCCGTTTGACCGAGCGGCTGTTACTGAAGCTTTTCAGTGATGGGCTCGTGTCGGGCACGACGCACACGTGCCTCGGCCAGGAGCTGTGCCAGATGTCAGTCGTGCGGGCGCTCCGGGAGCCGCACGATCACATCGTGTCGAACCACCGGAACCACGGGCACTTCCTTACGTACTCAGGGAACTTCCTTGGACTGATTGCTGAAATCATGGGGCGCGACGGCGGCGTCTGCGGCGGGATCGGCGGCAGTCAGCACCTCGCTTACCACAATTTCCACAGCAACGGCGTACAGGCGGGGATGACCGCCATCGCCGTCGGGCAGGCGCTGGCCCGCAAGTTCGACGGCGCGAGGGGCGTCACCGCGGTGATGGTCGGAGACGGAACGCTCGGCGAAGGCCTCCTCTACGAGAGCTTGAATCTCGCGTCGATCTGGCAGCTGCCCGTCCTCTTCGTCGTCGAGAACAACCGGATCGCGCAGACGACGCCGACGAGCGAGACGATCGGCGGAACCATCCTGGGCCGCGGCGAAGCCTTCGGGCTCGAGACGCATCATCTGCGCGACGATCATCCGCAGTTTCTCTCCGATGTTGAGCGGATCGTCGACCGCGTCCGCGAGGCGCATCGTCCATCGCTGCTGGTGATCGACACCGAACGACTCGGGCCGCACAGCAAGGGGGATGACCTCCGGGATCCAGCCGAGATCGCCTACATCACGGCCCGGGATCCGGTGGCGGCGCTCGGCGAGCGGCTCCCGCCCGGTGAGCGCGAGCGGATCGAGCGCGAGAACGAAATCTGGATCAACGACCTGCACCAGCAGGCGCTGAGCTTCCCGCCTGCCTCGCGGCTGCACGCCGACGGCACGATCCTGAAAGCTCCCCGACCGCATCCGGCTTCGGCTCACGCTGCGCCAGAAGGGAACGTCAGGCTCCAGCTGAATACTGCGCTTCGGGAATTGCTGCGTGACGAACCGCGCACGATCCTGCTCGGCGAGGACCTTCACGATCCGTACGGCGGCGCGTTCAAGGTGACGGCGGGTCTGTCGACGGAGTTCCCCGGCCGCGTCATCTCCACACCGATCAGTGAAGCGGGCGTGGTCGGCGCCGGCATCGGTCTCGCGCTCTCGGGCTATCGCCCGGTCGTCGAGATCATGTTCGCCGACTTCATCACGCTGTCGATGGACCAGTTGTTCAACCACGCGGTGAAGTTCCCCGGCATGTATCCGGAGACCGAGGTCCCGCTCGTCGTGCGCACGCCGAGCGGCGGACGGCGTGGGTATGGCCCGACGCACAGCCAGTGTCCGGAGAATCTTCTCGCCGCGGTGCCCGGCCTGACTGTCGTCGCGCCCAGCCACCGGCATCCGGTCGGGGCGATGCTCAAGTCGGCCGTCCTCAGCTGGCCGAATCCGACGGTCTTTCTCGAGCACAAGCTGCTCTACGGCGAGCAGGCATCGGTTGCCGGCTATGTTCCCCTGCCGGCGCACGACGCCGATCGCGGGCTCGAGCTGTTTCCGACGATGGTTCGACCCGCGGAGAAGCCGGATGTGACGCTCGTCGCCTATGGCGGCATGCTGCCAATCGTCGAAGCGCTGGCCGAAGAGTTGATCTCCGAGGAACTGGACGTCGAGATCGTGGTCCCCTCGCTCCTCAATCCTGTTCCGCGTCATCAGCTCGCGCGTCATCTCATGGACCGTGAAGCCGTCATCGTCGCGGAGGAGGCCTACGCCGAAACCGGGTTCGGTGCGGCGCTCGGGTCGCTGCTCCTGGAAACGGGGTTCCGCGGACGCTTCTCGCGCGTGTCCCCGCCGCCGGTTCCGATACCGGCGGCGCGGAGTCTCGAATCGCACGTCCTGCCCGGCCGCTCCGAACTGCTGCAGGCCGTGATGCGCACGCTCCCCCTCTGACCATCGATGCCGACCGCCATCCCGACGCCGCGCGTCAACAACAACGACGACCTCGTGAGGTTCACGCGGGCGTACGTCGAACCGGGGACGCTCGTGGAGAAAGGACAGATCATCGCCGACATCGAGACCGACAAGGCGTCGGTCACCGTCGAAGCGGATCACGATGGATACCTGCTCGCGTTCGTGCCTCCGCAGGGAGAGATGATCGCCGTCGGATCGACCCTCGCGTGGCTGGGCAGCTCGCCCGACGAGCGAGTCCCCGCTGCGACTCCGGAGAATGCGGTTGTGGTTTCCGGCGGCGCGACAGGTGAACCGACGCTCAAGGCAGCGCTCCTGCTCGCGCGCCTCGGGCTCGCGGCTGCGGACGTCCCGGCCAGCGGACCTCGTCTGACCGCGGACGACGTTCTGCGCTACGCGCAGCACCGCCGTCCGCCGTCTCCGGCTGCCGTTCACCGCCCCGCCGCCGAGACGCTTCCAGAACTGCCGCCGGGCCGCCCCGTTCCGCTCGACGTCGCGGAACGTGGCATGGTCCGCACCGTCAGCTGGCACCGCGACACGGCTGTCGTTGGCTACGTGGAGATCGCGTTCGAGACGGCGCCGTGGGACGAGTTCGCGGCGGCGTTCCAGGCCGAACACGGCCTGCTCATGAGTCCGCTGTTGCCGCTCATGGCGCACCGCCTCGTCGAAATTGCACGGGAGAACCCGAAGATCAACAGCACGGTGGTTGCCGACGTCCGGCACGAATACGCGCACATCAACCTGGGGTTCACGCTCCAGTCCGGTTCGCGGCTGTCTCTCCTCACCGTGCGCGATGCCGGACGGCTGAGCGGACGCGAGTTCGTGGACGCGCTGAACGGGCTGATGCGCCGCGGCATGAAGAACAAGCTGACCGCGGACGAAACATCCGACGTGACGATCGCGTTCTCCAGCATGGCGCGGTGGGACGTCACCCGGCACATGCCGGTGCTTCCGCCGTACACGGCGCTGATCGTCGCGCATACGGCGGGCCGCGATGGCACCGCCGCACTGGGCGCCTCGTACGATCACCGGGTCCTGACCGGCGGCGAAGTGGCCGCGATCCTCAAACGCCTGGCGAGACCGTCTGATGCCGGGAGCGCGAGCGAACAGTAGCGATGAACACAGCAGACGCGATCCGAACCAAGGTCCAGGATCTGGCGCGACAACTGGGACGGCAGCCGCGGCCGATTCGCGACGACGAGATCATCCCCGAGACGGGACTCCTGGATTCCGCCTCGATCCTCGAACTCGTGATGTGGCTCGAAACCGAATACGACATCGAGATCGATCAGGCCGATTTCAATCTCGAGAACCTCGGCAGCGTCGAGCGCATCGTCCGCTATCTCGAAGCACATCAGGCATGATGGCGCCACACACCTGGCCAGGCGGGCGCCGGTTCGTCTTCACGATCATCGACGATCCCGATGCGCAGTCGCTCGACGACAGCCGCGCGATCTACGGATTGCTGGAGGACCTGGGTTTCCGGACGACCAAGGCGGTCTGGATCATGGAACCCGAGGAGCGCAACTCGAACGGCGAGACGTGCGCCTCTCCCGAGTTCCTCGCCCACTGCCAGCAGCTGCAGCAGTCGGGATTCGAGATCGCCTATCACAACGGCGCGCCGGGGACGCTGGTGCGGGACGATGTGATCCGCTCGCTCGAGCTGTTTCGCGAGTACTTCGGCACCGATCCGCTGTCGATGGCGAATCACTACAACGGCGACGCGATGTACTGGGGTGAGGCGCGCCTCAGCGGTCCGGCGCGGCTGCTCTACAAAGCTGTCACCCGCGGACGGAAGCCGCACTACGGCCATATCGAGGGGCATCCGTGCTTCTGGGGCGACGTCTGCCGGGAGCGGATCCGCTACTGCCGCAATTTCGTGTTCCGGACACTCAATACCCTCCGCGCGTGTCCGTTCATGCCGTACACGGATCCCGCGCGCCCTTACGTGCAGGCCTGGTTCGCGGCCTCGGAGGGCTGCAACTTCGAGACGTTCATGACGAGCTGCTCCGATCGCGCGCTCGACCGGCTCGAAGAAGAGGGCGGCGCGTGCGTGATGTACACGCACTTCGGCCACGGTTTCGTGAAGGACGGCCAGCCCGAACCGGCGTTCGTGCACCGCATGACCACACTGGCCGCGAGGAACGGCTGGTTCGTGCCGGTCGGGACCCTGCTCGAACACTTGAGAACCGTTCGAGGCGTTCACGTGCTGACGCCCGCCGAGCGCAACGCGATGGAACGGGTGTGGCTGGCCACCAAACTGGTGTACGGGACGTCGTGAAAATTTCGATACAGCCATTCGAACCGGAGCACGAACCGGCCGTTGCCGCGTTCAATCGACGCATGCGGACCGGCAAGGCGCCAAGCACGTTCCTGCTGCCGGAACGCGCGAAGCCGCCGGTGCGGGTGGGTGGCATCACGGTCACGCACCACGTAGCCGTCGACGACACCGGCGAGGTGCGAGGCGGCGTGATGTGCATGGAGCATCCCGCGATCGTGGGCGGGACGATCCGGCCGACCATCAACATCCAGGCGCCGCTCTCCGAAGGGATCATCGATCCGGCGTTCATGCTCGTGGGGCCGCAGCTCATCAAGCACGTCACGCGGACCTGTCCGCACGTGTTCGTGGTCGGCATGGGCGGCGCCGCGAATCCGCTGCCGCGGCTCCTGAAAGCACTGGGGTGGACGCTGCACACCGTGCCGTTCTACTTCCGCATCCTTCACGCCGGCCGATGCGTCCGGCAGCTCGCGCCGCTGCGGACCAGCCGCGCGCGACGCCTCGCGGCGGCGGTCGCCGCCGCATCCGGCGGGGCGGCCCTCGGCGCGGCGATCGTGCATCGCAGTGCGCCGGAGGCGAAGCGAACGGCCGCGGCCTTCGAAGCCCAACCAGTCACCGACTGGAACGGATCCGACGCGATCTGGAACACCTTCGCGCCACAGCTCAAGTTCGGCGTGCTCCGCACGGCTGCCACGCTGCCGTTCTTCTACGAGCGCGCCGGCAGTCCGCAAGCGTGGTGGTTGATGCGGAACGGGAGACCGGAAGGCTGGTTCGGGTTGCTCGTGACGAAGATGTCGGGAAACCCCTATTTCGGGGACCTGGCCGTCGCCACGCTCACCGACTGTGTCGGCACACCCGATGCGGTTCGCGCCGCGCCTCTCCTCGCCGCGCGCGCAGCGCTCGAGCAGGGCGCCGACCTCGTCATCACCAACCAGCAGCATCGGCTGGTGCGCGAGGCGTGCGCGAACGCCGGATGGCGCGGTTCGGCGTCGAACTTTCTCGTGGCGACGTCGCGTGCGCTCAGCGCCGAGTACGACGTGGACACGTCGTACGTCACGCGCCGCGACGGCGACGGCCTGACCAACTTGAGGTGACTTCAGTGATGGCCGACTCGGCGCGGGTCCTGACCGCCTTCAGACATGCCTCCCGCGCGCCGGAAGTACTGAAATGCGCGGCCGTGATCGACGAGTGGTGGCCGATCGCCTCCTCGTATGTCGGCCTGCGCGCGCTGCCGCTGCCGTTCGACGTCCACTGCCGCGACGGCGCCGCCTACACGCTCGAGGAGTTCTACGACCTCGAAACGCTCTGGCAGATCTACGTCCGCCGCGTCTACGACCTGCGCCCCGAACACCAGACGATCGTCGATGCCGGGGCCAACATCGGCCTGTTCGCCTGCTATGCCGCCGGCGTCAATCCGCACTGCGTGGTACACGCGGTCGAGCCGTTCCCGCCCACGGTGCGGCGGCTGCGCGAGACGGTGCGTCGAAACGGCCTGGACGGCCGGATCCGGATCCACGCTGTGGCACTCAGCCCCACCTCCGGGTCCGCGAGCATGAGCGCCCTCGCGCCCGCCAGCCAGATGGTCCACGTCGTCCACGATCCGGATGGCGAAGCCACCGACCCGTCCGTGCGGGTGCCGGCGCTCACGCTGAAGGACCTGATCGAGCGGATCGGCGCGCCTCGTATCGATCTCTTGAAGATGGACATCGAAGGCAGCGAGTACGACGTCCTGGGCGCGGCGTCACCTGAAGCCCTCGCACCCGTGCAGTCGATCACGCTCGAATACCACCGGCCGGATCCACACCGTCCGTCAGCGAAGCGTGATCTCGCGCGTCACCTTGCTGCGTGCGGCTTCAGGATCAGAGAAGATCCTGACGATCCGGCGGAGTACGGGATCCTGCACTTCAGCCGGTGAGCACGACAACTCCGAAATTCCAAATTCCAAACTCCAAATTCCAATTATTGAAAATTGGAATTTGGAAATTGGGAGCCTTCAGCGCCGTTTCAGGCGAATGATAGAGAGCGAGTGCGGCGCAAACGAGTGCTCGACTGAGGATCCGCGAATCGCAATCGGCGATGTCTCCGGAACGATCTTCGTGGGTTCTTCGAAGGTGTTCTCGTCGAGCGGATTCTCTGACGTCAGGACCGTCATCGTCCCCGAGCCCGGCGCCGCGCCAACGACGTTCAGCGTCATGGCCGCCGCCTCGGGCGCGCTGTTGACCACCTTCAGGATGATGTCACCTGTGCGGTCGTCGCGGCCGGCGATCGCGAGCACCTTGTCCACCCGCGGGAGCGTGCGCTCCATGACGAACTGGCCGTCCAGGTAGCCGCGCAGCGTACGATCCCGCACTTCGATCCGGATGTCGTACCATCGTCCGCTCTCGATCGATCCGCGGATCGATTCGCCGACGACCGCATCGGCCGCCTGGACGGCGTGGCGCGTGTTGCCCCAGCCGCCGATGTTCCACTGGACGCGGCGGCCGTCGGCGATCCCCACCGGGATGATGAACCCTTCGAGCCCGGACAGCTTTCGCGCCTTCAGCGATACCTCGAAATCGCGAACGTCGCCAGGCAGTTGCGAGATGAAGGACCAGGCGACCGCCTCCTGGTCCTGGCGGTAGACGCCGTCGACGACAGACCAGTTCCCCCGGCGTCCCTCTGGTACCCAATCGGCCGTCGTCGTGAAGTTGGACGTGTAGACCGGCTTGCCATCACGTGAGATCACGGCATCTTTGTATTCCGCCGCCGTGTTGTGCGTCGCGACGCCGGCGCGCAGCGTGATTGGCTTCGGTCCAGCCGGACGATAGTCCACGGTCGTCGGCAGGTTCACTGTCGGCAGGTTCTCCGCAAAGAGCTTGTTCGCGTAGTACGTCGCTCGCGCGTACGAGCGGCTGCTATCGAAGTGGATCATGTTGACGGGCCAGTCGCGATCGTTCACGTTCTCGAGGAGCGGCGCGTAGCTGCCCATCTTCACGAGATCGCTGTTCTTCTCCATCGACATCATGTAGGCGGCGTCGTTGAGCATCGCGAGCACGTTGCCGCGCCCGACCCCAGCGTTCGTCGCGAACTCGCCGATGTAGAGATCCCAGCCCTGTCGTTTGTAGGACGCGAAGCTGTCGAAGTTCTCGATCGCCCAGTGCAGCGGCTTGTAGGCATGCTCGTCGACGATGTCGATCTTTCCGGCGGCATCGATGATGCGCTGGTCAACGCCCGCGATCCAGGAGCTGAGCGCGATCTTCAGCTGCGGATACTTCTCCTTGTTGGCGTCGTAGAACAGCGCGACACGCTCGCCGTAACGCCCGCCGCGCTGCTCGTTCCCGATCTCGACGTACTTCAGCGGGAACGGGGCCGGATGTCCGTTCTTCGCACGCACGGCGCCCCACGTCGAGGCCGGCGGACCGATGGCGTATTCGATCGCGTCGAGCGCGTCCTGAATCAGCGCCGGCAGATGTTCGTCGTCCAGATACGTGCCGCTGCGCATCGAACAGGACACACCGGCATTGACGACGAACAGCGCGGCGGCGCCGAGGTCCTCGCTGAACTGGAGGAACTCGTGATAGCCGAAGCCGTCCGTGGACCAGTAGCCCCACGGGCTGTAGGTGCCGGGCCGGTCCTCGAGCCGCCCGATCGAGCGCTTCCACTGCGGCCGGTTGTCGATGCTGATGCCCTCGGCAAAGCACCCACCGGGCCATCGCACGAACGCAGGTTCGAGACCGGCGATGAGTTCCGCGAGATCCGGCCGCAGGCCGTTCGGACGGTTCTTCCAGGTCTTCTGCGGGAAGAGCGACACGAAATCGAGCCAGACACGGCCGGTCGATCCGAACGTCAGCGCAAGGCGCGCTTTCGGGTCCGTGCCCGACGCCGTCAGCGTAGTCGAGTACTTCGTCCAGGATGCGCCGGGCGCGCCGGTCACTCGCGCGGACGCGAGGACCGTTCCTGATGCGCTTTCCAACGACGCGGTGATCGGACCGCCAAAGCTCCCATCGCTTCTCGCGTAGAGCGAGAGGTCGTACGATTCACCCGCGACGGTGTTGATCCCCCAGTAGCCCTCGTTGAGGACCGCGACCCGCCCCCGTCCCTCACCGGCCTGCTCGATGATTACCTCGAGTGAGTGCGGCGTCGCCGGGGTGAGCGGCTGTATGTCCACCAGGCGCATCGATCCGCTCGCGCCGCCGGTGGTCTCGAACGTCCACGCCGGTGTGGCGCTCTCGACGTTCCAGCGCATCCGCCACTCGCTCGGACGGCCGGTGTCGAAGTGCGGCGTCCTCTCCGGCACGATCGAGCCATCCCGAAGGGTCGTGTTGACCGGCAGCCGAGCGTCCTCGAAACCACGGTTCTGAATCAGCTCGGCATACAGTCCGCCGTCGCCGGCATGGCTGATCTCTTCGAAGAAGATGCCGTACAGCCCCGGCGAGATCGCGTGACCGGGACGCGCGGCATCCACCGTGATCGTCCCGGTGGATGTACGCGCGGGCGCCTGCGAAAGGGACAGGGCGAGCGCGACCAGGACGACGATAACGCGCGTCATCGCCGAGCGCTCGCAATCGTCACACGCGAGATGGCTCCCGCGCTCACCGGAAGACTGACCAGCGTTCGCGCCGCTCCTCCGCTGATGGTGACGACCTGCCGGCCGTCGACGGCAACCGTGTAGGTGCCATCCGGCAGACCCGCGATCCACAGACCGGTTTCATGAGCTCCACCGCTACGGTTCTCCAGCGTGAACTGGATGCGATCGAGCGCATCGCTGACGACGACCGGCTGCTCCTTCGCGAACCCGTCATGATCCAGTTCCATCTGCAGCCGCTGATCGCCGCGGATGACATGGAACCGGACTCGCAGCCCGTCACGCGGGATGACGCTCACCGCATCGCCGCTGCGCGTGAGCAGTCCGCCGTAGGCGATCTCGCCGAAGACGGGATCGCGTGCGACGATCGTCGCGTGCGTCCGGAGGGCGCCGCAGTATCCGACGTCCTCTTCCGCGCTGTAGTACCACGCCCCGCGCGACATCGGCTTCCCGATCCACGCGCGTCCGCTCGGTTCCGGCATGAAGCCGCCGCCGGTCGCGCCATCGTTGTTCTCGCTGGGGAACCAGTAGCCGTAGCCACTTTCTTCGGTGCCTGAGTTCACCAGCGCCCACGAACTGAGCGACGACGCATAGCCGAGCCGCAGGTACTCGGTGGGATCGTCGGCGAAGTGCATCGCGTAATCGAGGATCGACCACCCGCCCAACTGGGACATGTAGCTGAGGAGATAGGTCATGTTGCCTCGATAGTCGGTCCCGAGCTGGTAGTAGGTGGGCTCGAGCCAGCCGCGGTCGGTCATGTTCAACCGCAGCTGGAAGTCGAGGAACTGCCTGGCGGCGTCCGCGGGCACTCGCGTCCGGAACTCCGCGTCGTTGCGGGTCATCGCGTAGTGCGCGAACGCGCCGGTCGACTCGAAGCCGGTGGAATCGAACGCGAACTCCGATCCGTAGAGGTTCGGCGTCTTCATCACGAAGCGCTCGACCTTGCCTTCCCAGTAGCCGCGGAGCGTGTCGGCCCACTCCTGTCGGCCTTCGCGCCCGAGCGTCTCGATCAACTCGGGGATGAACGCTTCGTTCATCGTGCCCACCGCGTTGGCCGACCACTTCTCCACTTCCATCGGAACCGTCCAGTACGCGACGGCCGTCCGATACGCGCGTTCGAGATACGTCGCCGCGTCGAGGTGCTTGATCATCCGCGGGTAGAACTTCGCGATGTGGTACATCCGGTAGTACAGCATCACGATGTGCGGATAGTCGTAGATCCGCCAGACATGGGATTGACCGTTGCGGCCGGGATCCGGACTGGCGCGATTTGCTTTGAAATTCGGGATGCCGTAGATCGCGTACGGGTACTTCTCCTGGTCGGTCATCTGCATCCCGCCCCAGAGATACCTGCTGATGTACAGCTCGAGGCTCTCGATTTCCTTCTGATCCGGGAAGAACACGTTCTTCGATGCAATGAACGCCGGCCGCGCATTCCCCGCATCGTCATTCGCATCGGTGAGCCACGTGGACAGGCCGTCGCGGTCCTCCGGACCGCGGAGGATCTCGTTCTTCTGGTCCCAGTCGCCGTAGGCGCCGACGTACCACTTCGAGGGATCCGTGTGCTGGTGGTGAGTCACCAGAAACGACGACCGCTTCTTGATGACGGTCTCGAGCGGCTCGGTGACGAAGAACTCCAGCGACATCCACAGATCGTCGCCGTACTTCACGCGCAGCAGGTTCTCCCCCAGTTGCGAGAAACTGACCCGATAGACACGGGCATCACCGGGGCTCGACACCGGCTCGACACGGGTCGAGGATGGATGCTCGGGCTCGATCGCCGTGATCGTCTGTTTCGTGCGAAGTGAGAACGTGGCCGGCAGATCCGATGGGACAACCATGCCGGGGACGAACGCGGTATCGATCTTCCCGTTCTCGTAGAGGATGTCGCGGACCGCCGAGAAATCCTTCGCCCACTCGAATCGGAACGAGTAGGACACGGTCTCCCCCGGCGGGATCATGAGGGTCGATACCGGGAGCCGCCAGTTGCCTCCGCCAGCCACGGCCGCGTCATGCGCCACCTTCGCGTGGATGTAGGGCGTGAACGCGCCGAAGCCGCCCGCGCCCATACCGCCGGAACTGTCGAAGTACTCGAACTTCGTCGCGTCCATCGGCGTCATGACGAGATATGGGCCGACCCCGTTGCTGCGCTGCCACGTGGCAAACGAGCCATGCCCGCCCACGTAGGCGTGCCGCAGCAGCTTCTTCGTATAGATGTCGCCCCGGGCGCCGGTGCGTTCGGCGAAGTTGAAGGGGACAGCCAGGTCACCGATCTCCGCGACGCGAGTGCCGGAATTCCGCAGCGTGATCGTCCAGTCGAGCGTCTCCCCCTCGAGCGTGAACGTCTGCGTCACGTGCAGATCGTCCCGCGGCGCAATTCCGGGATCCTCCCCCACTCGCCATTCGGCGATGCTGGCAGTGGACTTGGGCGCCAGCCGCGCCTCGAGACGCATCGCCATGGTCTTCACCGGAGCGAACTCGACGGAGTTGAACGTTCCCGGCTGGAGGCCGTACTCGCCGCGCGCGGCGACCTCCTTCCATTCACCCCCTTCCGCGTAGACCACACGCCAGCTCTCCGGGGGCGCCACCCAGAACACCTCGACCTTCGAGACCTCCTGCACGTCGGGGAACGTGTATTGAACCCACCCGTTCACATCCCTGGCCCCCGAGATCGTGAACAGCGGACCGTCGAACGTCGCCGGCCCGCCTCCGCGTCCTCCCCGGCCGCCGGAAGATGGCGGAGCCGGGACGACGCGGTCGTTCAAGCCGCGGAGTCCGCCGGCGCCGACCGGCGCCACGGCGCTGCTGCGTGACGCGAGTGTCGGCAGACGCGAACCGAGGGTATAAGTTACGGAGCGCCCGGCGCTCTCCGAGGTCAGCACCATCTGCCGCAGCTCACGCCAGTCGCCGTTGGCGGTCGTGCGGTAGCGGATGAACAGCGGTCCGAGCCGCCCGTTCGGGCCGATGTACTCGGTGTCGTGCACGTCGTTCGTCCGGCGGAGACTGCGCACGCCGGAGTCGTCGTACTCGATCCTGAAGGCCGCGTTTGCGAGGTCCTGCGCGTCAGCCGACACGGGAACCAGCGTCAGGACGCCGGCCGTAAGGACGCACATCAGGGGTATCGTCTTCGTGTATCGTCGACAGGCCGTCATGCCGGAACTGTAACGCAGGTCGGCGTCGAATATTGCCCGGAAATGCTGGGGTGTTAGCGTTTACAATGCGCGGCGGCGCCGGCGGAGACCCGGGGCGCCGCCGAGCCGGAAGGAGCGCCGGGATGTACAGAGTCCGAGTTTTCAGCGTTCTCGCGATGGTCGCGGCCACCATGGGGCCGGCGCAGGTCGACGCGCAAGGCACGATTGCGGACTACCAGCGCGCCATGGGGCTCCGCGAGAAGTACGACGGACTCGTGGTCCACACGGCTGACGCCCCCCGCTGGATCGAACAGACGAGCCGCTTCTACTATCGCCGCACCGTCAAAGGCGGACACGAGTGGATCCTCGTCGATGGCACGACGCGTGAGAAGCGCCCCGCGTTCGATCACGCCAGGATGGCCGAGGCCGTCGCCGCGGCGACGAAACGGAAGGCCACGGCGGTCGATCTGCCCTTCAACAACTTCACGTTCGTCGACAACGGCCGCGCGATCGAGTTCACGCTGGGCGGCGGTCCGGGCGGCGGCGGGCGAGGCGGCGGTCCGGGCGGCGACAACCCGCCCTGGCGCTGCTCGCTCGAAAGCTACACGTGCCGTCAGCAACCCGCTCGCGGCGGGCGCGGTGGACGCGGCGGGCGCGGCGGCGGCCTCGCCGGTCCGGTCCGCGCCGAGTTCGACGTCAACGGCGCCGATCCGCGGCGTTCGCCCGACGGCAGGTTCGAAGCCTTCATCCGCAACTACAACGTCGCGATTCGTGAGATCGGCAGCGATGACCTGACGATCCTCACGACCGATGGTTCCGAAGGGAGCTACTTCGATCCCGAGTCGATCGCCTGGTCGCCTGACTCGAAGAAGCTGGCCGTCTACAAGGTCCGGCCCGGTCATCGTCGTTACGTCCACTTCATCGAATCCTCACCTGAAGATCAGCTGCAGCCGAAGCACTCGACGATGCAGTATGCGAAGCCGGGGGACGTGCTGGACGTCGAGACCCCCGTGCTCTTCGACATCGCGACGAAGAAGCGCCTGGACGTCGACAACGCGCTGTTCCCGAACGCCTACGACATGTCCCGCCTGAACTGGCGGAAGGACAGCTCCGCGGTGACGTTCGACTACAACCAGCGCGGCCACCAGGTGTTCCGTGTCGTCGAGATCGATGCAGCTACCGGGAAGGCGCGCGCCGTCATCAGCGAAGAGCCGAAGACGTTCTTCGCGTATTCCGGCAAGCGCTTCCGGCACGATCTCGAAGACACGAACGAAGTGATCTGGATGTCGGAGCGCGACGGGTGGAACCATCTTTACCTGTACGACAGCGCCACCGGCACGGTGAAGAACCAGATCACCAAAGGTGAATGGCCGGTCCGCAGCGTCGTCAGCGTCGACGAGAAAGCGCGGCAGATCTACTTCAGCGCCAGCGGCATGTATCCGGGCAAGGACCCGTACTTCGTCCACTACTACCGGATCAACTTCGACGGCACCGGTCTCGTCACACTGACGCCGGGCGACGGGAACCACACGGCGAGCTTTTCGCCGGACCGGAAGATCCTGGTCGACACCTGGTCACGCGTCGACGCGGCACCCGTGACCGAGTTGCGGTCCGCCGCCGATGGCTCGCTGCTCGCGACGCTCGAAACCGGTGACATCGCCGCCCTACAGGCGGCTGGCTGGAAGCCACCGGAGCCGTTCGTCGCGAAAGGACGCGACGGGAAGACCGACATCTGGGGCGTGATCTACCGCCCCACGAACTTCGATCCGGCAAAGAAGTACCCGGTCATCGAGAACATCTATGCCGGACCGCACTCGTCGTTCGTGCCCAAGAGCTTCGCCGCGTTCAACCAGATGCAGGCCCAGGCGGAAATCGGCTTCATCGTCGTCCAGATCGACGGCATGGGCACGAGCAACCGGTCGAAGGCGTTCCACGACGTGGCGTGGCAGAACATCAAGGACGCCGGCTTCCCCGACCGCATCCTCTGGCACAAAGCGGTCGCCGCGAAGTATCCGTACTACGACATCACGCGGGTCGGCCTCTACGGCACATCGGCAGGGGGCCAGAACTCGCTCGGCGGCCTCCTCTTCTTCCCTGAGTTCTACAAGGCCGCGGTGTCGGCGGCCGGGTGCCACGACAACCGGATGGACAAGATCTGGTGGAACGAGCAGTGGATGGGGTGGCCGATTGGCGAGCACTATGCGGAATCGTCGAACGTCGAGAATGCGTGGCGCCTGCAGGGCAAGGTGCTCCTCGTGGTCGGCGAGATGGACAACAACGTCGATCCCGCCTCCACCTACCAGGTGGTCGACCAACTGATCAAACACAACAAGGAGTTCGATCTGCTCGTCATCCCCGGTGCAGGCCACACGGCGGGCGGCGCCTACGGCGAGCACAAGCGATTCGATTTCTTCACGAAGCATCTGCTGGGCGTGCAGCCGCCGGAGTGGAAAGCGCTGGAGGAGGCGACGAAGAAGAAGACGACCGACTCCTTCTAGTGTCCGGGGTCCGGGGTCCGGGTGAAACGAGGGCGAAGAAGTATGAGCATGGCTCGACTCATCTATCTCTGCGCCATCGCGGTGCTCGGCGTGCCAATGGCGGCGCAGGCCCAGCAGATCACGACGGCCGGGCTGCCCGCGCAACTGGACGTGCGCGCCGCTGGTGACGCCAGCATCCGGGTCACGCTCAAGCCTCTCGGCTTTGCCGGCGAGTTCCCTGAGAATCCGTCGATCGCGAAGCGAACGTACCCGGCACCTGCCCTGAGCCTGCGGACGCTCACGCAACCTGTCAGCAGACGCGTCGGGACGCTGACCGTGGAGGTTCGCCCCGCTCCCCTGACCCTGAGCATCACGAATCGCGAGGGTCAATCGGTCCAGGAGATCACCTTCGAAGACGACGGGACCATGTCGTTCACGCTGGACGAGTACCCCGTGCTCGGGATGGGAGAAGGTGGTCCGCGGCCGGTGAAAGGCACCTCGTGGCGCGAGCAGGCCGTGCAGTTCGACCGCCGCGGGCAGCTCGACACGATGGAGCCGCGCTGGCAGGCCGACATGTACGGCTCGCGCAACCCGGTTCCGATGCTGCTCGGCACGGGGGGATGGGGGCTGTTCCGGATGACACGCGGGCGCGCGGGCTCGGCAGCCAGTTCATGTGGGGCCGGGACCTGTTGATCGCGCCGGTGTTCACGAAGGGCGCTGCGTTCCGCGAGGTGTATCTCCCCAGGGGCGAGTGGTACGACTGGTGGACGAACGAACGATCGGCCGGCGGACGCACGGTCACGCGCGAAGTGGATCTCGCGACGATGCCGATCTACGTTCGCGCGGGAGCGATCGTTCCGTTCGATCCCGTACGGCAATACACCGGCGAACCCGTCAGCGAACCGACAACGCTCAGGGTGTATCGTGGCGCGGACGGCGAATACACGCTGTACGACGACGATGGGATCAGCCAGGACTACCTGAACGCCCGAGGCACCTGGACACGAATGACGTGGAACGACGAGGCACGGCAGCTCACCATCGAACCCGGCGCCCCGAAGGCGCGACCAATGTCAACCGCGAACGAACGTTCCGGATCCTGGTGCTGCCCGAGGGCACGGTCCGAGAAGTGAAGTACGCCGGCAAGCGGATCCGGATCAGCTTCTGACCCGCCCATGCTGTACGCGGGCTTCGACTGCAGCACTCAGAGCCTGTCGGTTGTGGTGGTCGACGTCTCGGGATCGAGGCGTGACGTCGTCTTCCGCGACTCGCTGACCTTTGATGACGACCTGCCCGGGTTCCAGTCGCGTCACGGCGTCACCCTGCGGGAAGACGATGGAAGCGTCCATACGAATCCCCTGCTCTGGTCCACCGCGCTCGAGGTGATGCTCGCAAGACTCTCGCAGGGAGTCGATGCGCGCCGGATCCGCGGCATCAGCGGCTCCGCGCAGCAGCACGGCAGCGTCTACTGCGGCGCGACGCCCGAGGTACTCACGCGGCCGACGAGCCCTGTCTGGATGGACAGCAGCACGCTGCGCGAGTGCGAGGAGATCGAGGCGGCGGTTGGCGGGTCACGTGCGCTCGCGCAACTGACCGGTTCGGCGGCATTCCCCCGGTTCACGGGTCCTCAGATCCGTAGGTTCGCCCGCACCGATCCGGACGCCTACGACCGGACGGATCGCATCCACCTCGTGAGTTCGTATCTCGCCTCAATGTTGATCGGGGCTCATGCGCCGATCGACCACGCGGACGGTTCCGGCATGAACCTGATGGATATCCGCACCCGGCGCTGGGCGGATGAGGCGCTGGATGCCACCGCTCCCCGGCTGCGCGAGAAGCTGGGGCCACTCGTCCCTTCGTCCACCGTCATCGGAACGCTGGCGGAGGGCTGGCAATCCCGTTTCGGACTTCCAGCGGCGGCAATCGTCGCATGGTCAGGCGACAACCCGTGCAGCCTCGTGGGAAGCGGACTGGTTGTCGAAGGGCAGCTCGGGATTTCGCTTGGCACGAGCGACACGATCTTCGGGCCGATGCCGCAGCCCAGGATCAGCGCCGACGGGACCGGACACGTGTTCGCCTCGCCGACCGGCGAGTACATGGGGATCACGGTCTTCCGGAACGGTTCGCTGGCCCGCGAGCGGATCCGCGATCGCTTCGGGCTCGACTGGGCCGGGTTCTCGGCCGCGCTGAGGACCACGCCCGCCGGCAACGACGGCGCCCTGATGCTGCCCTGGTTCGAACCTGAAATCACACCGCTCGTGTCCAGTCCCCGGCCGGTCGAGACCGGCTTCCGCGACGACCGTCCGGCACGCTACGTTCGGGCGATCGTCGAGGCGCAGATGATGGCGCTGGCCGCCCATTCGCGCTGGATGGGTGTCGCGCCGAGCACGATCTCCGCCACCGGAGGCGCCGCCGCGAATCGCGAGATCCTGCAGATCATGGCGGACGTGTTCGATGCCGCCGTCTCCCGGTTCGAATCCACGGACTCGGCGGCGCTGGGCGCCGCGCTGCGCGCGTGGCAGGCCGACACGGGTCTCCCCTGGCTCGAGATCACCCGGCCGTTCGTGAGATCGTCCGCTTCGCCGATCGTCCCTGTAGAATCGAATGTAACGATCTACAAGGCGTTACAACCGCGTTACAGTGCGCTGGAGCGCGCGGCCCTTTCGGGGTGGTAAACTCCGTTTCGTCCCATGAACATTGCCGAAATCGCCCGGCGAGCGAACGTCTCGACCGCCACCGTCTCGCGCACGCTCAATCAAAGCGGACCGGTGAAGGCCGCGACCGCGCGCAAAGTCTGGCGCGCGGTGACCGCTCTCAACTACTACCCGAACAGCCATGCGCGGACGCTGGTCTCGGGCAGAAGCCGCCTGATCGGGCTGATCGTGTCCGACATCACCAACCCGTTCTTCCCCGAGCTGGTGCGCACGTTCGAGGACCTCGCCGCGCAGAAGCAGTACGACCTGCTGCTCACGAGCACGAACTACGACACCAGCCGCATGACGACCTGCCTCCGCCGGATGCTCGAGCGGAAGGTGGACGGCGTGGCGATCATGACGTCGGAGATGGACCTCAGTCTCATCAAGGAACTCTCGAAGCGGAACCTGCCGATCGTGTTCATGGACGTCGGACAGATGGGGCCGCGCATGAGCCACGTCTCGATCGACTACGGCAACGGCATCCGGCAGGCGGTCGATCACGTCGTGGAGCTGGGACACCGGCACATCGGCTTCATCACCGGTCCGCTCGATCTGCATTCGGCGCGCACGCGACGGCAGGCGTTCGTGGACGGCCTGCGGCATCACAAGATCCCGCTCGACCGCCGTTACATCCGCGAAGGAACGCACACCGCCGAAGGCGGCGAGAAGGCGATGAAGGAGCTGCTGAAGCTCTCGAAGATGCCGACGGCCGTGGTCTGTTCGAACGACTGGACCGCCATCGGCGCGCTGCACGCGATCCACGCCGCCGGGCTGCGCGTCCCCGACCACGTGTCGCTCGCCGGCTTCGACGACATCCCGCTCACCAGCTACACGACGCCGACGTTGACGACGGTGCGGATGTCGGCGAGCGACGTCGGCGGCACGGCGTTCCAGGCGCTGTTCAACCTGATCGGCGAGGAGCGCCCGGAAGGGGATGTCTACCAGGTCCCGACCAGGCTCGTCGTCCGCGAGTCCACGGCGAAGCCGCGGAGGAAGTAGGTGGTGGCTGGTGGCGGCGCCCCTGAAAGGAGCGCCCTACGTACCCGTGCCGTCACCGATCAACTTCTCGAAAACGTCCGACGGCAAGTCCTCCAACGACCGAACGAACACATCCGCCTGTAACACTGTCGTCTGGCTCACGCCGATGCACTTCATGCCGGCGCGCCTGGCCGCCTCGACACCGGCGGCGGCGTCCTCCACCACCACACTCGCGGCAGGCGGCACGTCCAGCCTCGCCGCAGCGGCGAGAAACACCTGCGGATCGGGCTTCCCCACGGTGACGTCTTCCGCCGTGACGATTGCATCGAAGTAGCGATCGAGGTGCAGCGCGTCGAGCATCACGCGGACGTTTTCCGCCGGCGCCGACGACGCGATCGCCTGGAGCCAGCCGGCGCCGTGCAGCCGCTCCACCCACATGGCGGCGCCAGGCAGCGGCGTCAATCCCTCGGCAGATGCAAACTGCCGATAACGCGCCTCCTTTGCATCGCCGACACGCGCGATCGTCTCCGGCGTGACGTCCGCTCCCAACCAGTGCGTCAGGATCCGATCGTTCTTCTGCCCGAAGCTGTCGAGGAACTGCTGATAGCTGATCTCCAGGCCTTCGGCGCGCATGGTGTCGCGCCACGCTCGCCAGTGATAGTCGCCCGAGTCGACGAGCGTGCCATCGAGATCCCAGAGGACGGCGCGGGAAGCCGGGCGAGTCACTGCTGCCCGTAGTACGCCGCCGGACCGTGCTTGCGGAGATAGTGCTTGTCGATGAGGAACTGCCCCGGCGGCTGCGCGCCTGGCGCCATCGTGCGGACGCGCCATTCGAGACGGGCGAGGTACTCGAGCACGCGCGCGTGCTCGATGGCCGTCGCCGTATCGGCGCCCCAGGCAAACGGTCCGTGGTTGGCGACGAGCACGGCCTGGACGTCCGCCGCCGAGAGGCCTCCAGTGAAGGTCTCCGCGATCACGAGACCGGTGTTCTTCTCGTAGTCCTTCTCCACCTCGTCGCGGGTCATCGGGCGCGTGACGGGGATATCCCCGCGGAAATAGTCCGCGTGCGTCGTGCCCATGCACCGGATCGGCAGACGCGCCTGCGCGAACATCGTGGCGAACTCCGAGTGCGTGTGAACGATCGCGCCGCACCCGAACGCCCGATACAGCTCGAGGTGCGTCGGCGTGTCGGACGAAGGACGCAGCCGTCCGTCGATCGCCTCGCCGGTGTCGAGCGACACAACGACGATGTCGGACGGCGTGAGCGCGTCGTATGGAACGCCGCTCGGCTTGATCGCGAACACACCGGCGCCGCGATCGCACGCGGACAAGTTTCCAAAGGTCCCCATGACCAGGCCGCTCGACGCCAGTTCCATGTTGGCGTCGCAGGTGATCCGCCGCAGCGCGTCGTAACTCATCGCGAGGCGCGCTCCTTGAGGGCGAGAAGCCGCTTCATCAGCGTACCCGGATCGGCCCGCGGACCATCGACCCCGCCGAAACTGTCGTGCAGTTCCCGATACATCCCATACAGCTCATCGTATACGTCGCGGGCGGCCGGATCCGGTGCGAACCGCTTCTCTTTCAGCGACGTCATGCGGTCCTGCGCCTCGGTCCAGTCGTCATAGCCGCCCGCGGCCGCTCCGGCCGTCACCGCCGCGGAGATCGCTGCGCCGAGGGCCGGTGTCTGCGGCGAGCCGGCGATCAGCATCGGCTGGCCGATGACGTCGGCGTAGATCTGCATGAAGAGATCGTTCTTCTCCGCGATCCCGCCGCAGCAGACGACCCGTTCGATCGGAACGCCGTACTGGCGGATGCGCTCGACGATCGCGCGAGCGCCGAACGCGGTGGCTTCGATCAGCGCACGATAGATCTCCGCGCGTGTCGTCCGCAGCGTCTGCCCGAGGACCAGGCCCGTCAGGCGCGGATCGACGAGGATGGTGCGATTGCCGTTGTTCCAGTCGAGCGCGAGCAGTCCCGATTCGCCCGGCTTCAGCGTGGCCGCCTCGCGCGACAGTTCCGCGTGCGCCGCGTCCCCGCCGCCGCAGACCCGTTCCACCCACCACTTGAGGATGTCGCCCACGGCCGACTGCCCCGCTTCGATCCCGTAGTAGCCGGGCATGATCGAGCCATTGACGATGCCGCAGATGCCGGGGATGTCGCTGATCCCGTCGTCGACAGGGGCGATCGCGCAGTCACAGGTCGAGGTGCCGATGATCTTCACGAACGTGCCCGTGCGAATGCCGGACCCGACCGCCCCATAGTGGGCGTCGAAGCCTCCCATCGCGATCGTGATGCCCGGCCGCAGCCCAAGTGCCTGCGCCCAGGCCGGCGACAGCGCACCGGCCGGCCGTCCCGGCGGATAGGCGGCGTCGTACAGCCGGTCGCGCAGGTCCGCGAGTTTCGGGTCGGGCCGGGCCAGGAACTCCTTCGACGGCAGGCCGCCCCATGCTTCGGAGTACATGGCCTTGTGGCCAGCGGCGCAGACGCAGCGCACGATGTGCTTCGGGTCATCGACGCCGCTGAGCAGTGCGGGCACGAAGTCGGCAAGTTCGACCCAGCTGACCGCCGCGTCGAACACGTCCGGCGCGACGTTGAGGCAATGCCAGATCTTCGACCACCACCACTCGGACGAGTAGACACCCCCGATCGGGGAGAGGTACTCGGGCGCATGCTCTTTCGCAATCGCTGTGATTCGCTCGGCCTCGTCCGCCGACGTGTGGTCCTTCCACAACCACGCATGCGCCGCCAGGTTGTCGCGCCATTTCGGATCGCATGCGAGCGGTTGCGCCTTGCCGTCGATCGGTATCGGCGTGGAGCCGGTCGTATCGACCCCGATTCCGATGACGCGATCCGGTGAGAAGGCCGGCTCCTCCCTCGCCTGGGCCAGCGCGCCCGTCACCGAGGCCCGGAGCCCGTCGATGTAGTCAGCCGGATTCTGCCGCGCGAGGTGCGGGTCGCGCGGATGCAGCAGCACGCCCTGCTCGCCGCTCGGATAGTTGAAGACACGCGTGCCGACGGTGCGTCCGTCGGCGCAATCGACGACGACCGCGCGGACGGAGTTGGTGCCGAAATCGATGCCGATGGTGTAGGTCATGTTGGTCAGTCACGTGCGACGTGCGACGTGCGATGTGCGCGGTGCGCGGTGTGCGCTGCGCGGTGTGCGGTGCGCGGCGTGCGATGTGCGCAGCACGTAGCACCGCACGAGCACCCGGCACTTCGGCACGAGCACCCAGCACCCAGCACCCAGCACCCCACGTCCTCATCCCACGAGTACAGGCGCGACGACGTCGAGCACGTCGGGGCCGGTACCCGCCCGGCGCGCCGCGTCGAGCGCCGGCTGCTGCGCGAGGATGCGGACGGCTTTGAGCGACAGGTTTGCGAAGTTGATCAGGCTGCGCTCGATCGCCCGCGTCGGGTCCTCGCGATACGTGAACTGATCCTGGCTGTACCAGCCCTGGTAGTTCCGCAGGAACGTCGTGTAGAGATACTCGACCGACTCGGGGATCGACAGCGTGCCGAACATGCAGTCCTGGTCGTTCCGCCCCTGGCGGGCATCGTTGACGTCGAACTTGTGCACCGGCACGCCGGCGTACTCGGCGAGGTCGCAGGCGGTGGACGCCGTGGTCGCTTCCATCTTCTGGTGGCCGTAGTCGATCGTCAGACCGCAATTGTTCCCGCCGCAGGTTTGGTTGACGCGCTGCGCGACGAGGATCGCCGACGCCGCGGTGGGCACGATCATGTACAGCTCGCGCGGCTCGTACGGCTTCGGCTCGATGGCCAGGCGGATCCCGTGCTCGAGGCACTTCCTGTTGGCTTCGACGAGCGCCTCGGTGAACCATCCGAGCGACTCGCGGTAGTCGATCTGGAAGTGATAGTCGGCGCCATCGGACCCCGGCCACACGCTCAGCACGGGGATCTTCATGATCCGGCAGATTTCGACCCCCTTGAGGATCTCCTCGAGCGCCGCGCGCCGGAGCGCAGGATCGGGATTGCACGGCCCCCCGAGCCGGAACTTCGGATTCGTCCACGTGTTGATGTTGCACGCGGGCACCGTCATGCCCAGTTCCGCGAGAAAGCCATCCCGCGCGCGATCGATCGCCGCGAGATCCAGATCGCCGTTGAGCGTCTTCTCGAACACGCTCTGGTGGATTTCGATGGCCTCGACGCCGGCGGCCTTCGTGCGGCGGCACTGCCCTTCGAAGTCGTTGCGGAAGCCGGGATCGTCGGAGTGGTAGCCGGGAGGAGCGAACCGGTCGCAGAAATCACCCGCCGACCAGTGCCCGACGCTCATCCTGATGTTCATCATCTTCAGGAATTCGATCGCCTGCGCGCGATCCAGGTATCCGGATTGCGCCGCGGCATAAGCAAACTGATCTTCGGAAAATCGGGTCATGAGTCCTCCGCTACTGTTGGGCCGGGGCATCCTACCATGAGCCCTCGCGGGCGAATGCCGGGCGAAACCCCTTGCGTCGCAGGCATGTAAGCGCTACCATCCGCCCCCACAGTGTAATCGCTTACAGCGAGTGCACGGTCACGATTACGGCGGTCACACGGGCACACGAGAGGAGGCGGCAGCAGGGGCCCGGGGGCTGATGGCGGAACGGGGCGGGAACCGGACGAGCGCCGGGGCAGTCGCACCGGGCCAATCCCGTATTGCACCACGGATTAGCAACCGCTATCATCCGCGCATGAAATGTAAACGCTTACAGACGTCCGGCTAGACGCCCGGAAGCCGCGCCCGTCTGTCGGGGAATGCACCCGGCTCACAACGCTACGTCAACGTCACGAACGATCCTCGCGTGTGTAGACAGCAATGCAGGACATAGGAGGCGGAGTGATATGAAGCAGCGACCTTTGGGCACGCGACTGCGGGGCAGCCTGTTCGGATGCCTCGTGTTCTCTCTGTGCCTCGCGCCCGCAGCGTGGGCACAACAGACACTGGGGACCGTCAACGTCACCGTCGTCGATCCCTCCGGCGCGGTGACTCCCGGGGTACTTCTGGAACTGACGGACCTCGCCACCAACGACACCCGCACGGCGATCACGACCGAGACGGGCACCCACAGCTTCGTGAACCTCAACTTCGGCCAGTACAAGCTGACCGTCTCGCTCGAAGGCTTCCGGACGCAGACCCATGAGGTTCTCGTGCAGTCCGCTCGCATCACGGACGTGAGGGCCAGGTTGACCGTCGGCACCATCGAGACCGTCGTCGAAGTGGACGGCGGCGCGACGCCGCTGGTGGAGAGCACGACCAACGCGATCAACACCACGATCGACATCAAACAGATCGAAGACCTGCCCCTGGCCGGCCGGAACATCGCGCAACTGTCGCGATTGACCGCAGGGTACAACGGCACCTGGAACGGGTTGCCGTCGTTTGCGCAGAGCAACTCGGTGGACGGCATCATCGGCAACACCAACCGCTGGCGGTATCAGACGCTCGACAGCGCCCAGAGCACCGCGATCACGCCGCGTCTGGAGAACATCGCCGAAATGGTGATCAGCACCGATCAGATCGACATGAACCAGGGGTTCGGAAACTCCAGCATGACGATCACGTACATCACGCGCCGTGGCACCAACGCCTTCCATGGCCGGTTGTATGAGGGGTACCGGGCGCAATTCCTCGACGCGAAGAACTGGGGCAGCACGGTCAAGCCCAAGTACCATCAGAACGACTTCGGCGCGAGCATCGGCGGCCCGATCCTCAGGGACAAGCTGTTCTTCTTCGGCAGCTTCTCCGCCCTGGACATCCCTGGTGACAGCCGACGGACGCAGACCTTCCTCGCCGACGACGCAAAGCGTGGCGTCTTCACCTACGGTAACGGCGCCAAGGCGAATCTCTTCGATATCTTTGCCGCGCACAACGCGGCCAACGGCACGACGTTTCCAGCTTCCGTCTCGGCGATGAATCCGATGACGGCGGCACGCATCGCCGAAGTGGACGCGTATCGGCAGAATGCCGGCGTTCTGTCGACGCCGGAGCAGCAGCCGAACGATCCGAACCTGCGCCAGTGGGAGTGGCTGCGCCCGAATGCGCGGCGCACCTACTACCCCACGTTCCGGGTGGACTCCAACCTGACGGAGAACTGGCGCCTGAACCTGTCTTACAACCAGTCGAAGTTCACGGCGCCCAACTCCTACGCCGATCACTGGCCCGGGGATGGCCGCGGGGCGGCGCAGAAGAGCAACAACGTGAGCGCGTCGCTCGGACTGCAGACGTTCCTCTCGCCCAACCTGATCAACGAGTTCAGGGGCGGGTGGCTCTACACGGCCGCGTGGTTTGGCATTGACGGCTCCGACGGCTTCTACACCAACCCGACCATCAACTACGGCTACGGGAACTACAACGACAACTACGAGATGCCGAACTCCCGTATGCAGCCGGTCTTCAGCGTGTCCAACACCACGACCTGGACGAAGGGTTCGCATACGTTCCGCTTTGGCGGCAACTGGTATCGCGAGGTGAACAAGTACTGGGACCCGCCGGAGGGGTTCACCCAGATCTCTCTGGGGATGGTCGAAGGCGATCCCGCGCGGGACGTCCTGACCAAAGAGGCCCTTCGCGCGGCGGCAGGTCCAGGAGCCCCGTTGCCGACCGATGCCGAATGGGCCAGCGCCCGGCAGCTGTACGCGATGCTGGCCGGACGGATCTCCAACTTCTCAGGTCGTCACGCCTACCTGCCTGCGACCGGTGGCTACGCGACTGGCAGCACGCCGGACCCGAGCGGGGTCGCCTACTCGACGCTCTACGAACTGCTGAAATCCTGGGGGCTGTTCGTCCAGGACTCCTACAGGTGGAAACCGAACCTGACCATCAACATGGGGCTGCGGTGGGACTTCGTCTCGCCCGACAAGGACCTCACCGGCAAGTATCACTCGCTGACGCCCCAGGACCTCTTCGGCCCGACCGGCGTCGACAACCTCTTCAACCCTGGATCGCAGTCTCTGACCGGAACGCTCGATCCGGTGTACACCGCGCGCGAAGCGGCATACGGGCACTGGAACGTCACCCCGCAGCCGGCGGTGGGCATCGCGTGGACGCCGCGATCCAATGCCACGTTCCTCGAGCAGCTGCTGGGCGGAGACAGGTCCGTGGTGCGCGCCAGTTACTCCTTCCGGCGGTTCACCATGCCGCAGCAGTTCGTCTGGGACATGGGCTCTTCGTTTGGCACGGCGTTCTATCAGAACTTCAGTGCAAGTCCCGGATTCTCCGGCGATCCCGGACGGTTCGCGCCCGGCAGCATTGCGCTCGGCGACGCAGGCTGGCTGCCACAATCCTGTGCCACGAATCCGTCGGCTCCGGCGTGTTTCGTCTACAGCCCGCCGCAATACGACCAGGTCGTCCACATGAAGGATTCGACCTTCATCGGGGGCGCTGCCGCGGCCATCAACCCCAACATCCGCCAGCCGTATACGCAGTCCTGGACCGTGGGCCTTCAGCGGGACCTGGGCCGGGGCCGGGCGATCGAAGTGCGCTATAACGGCAATCGCACGCGGAACCAGTGGCTGGCGATGGATATCAACGAGGTCAACATCTTCGAGAATGGCTTCCTGGATGAATTCAAGAACGCCCAGGCGAACTTGAGCATCAACCAGGCGGCCGGAGTGACGTCGTTCGCCAATCGCGGCCTGCCGGGTCAGGTGGACCTGCCCATCATGAACGCGGCGGGCATCAGCTTCACGAACTCCACCTTCATCAACCAGCTGCGGAACGGCCAGGCCGGCAGCTTTGCCAACACCCTGGCGACCAACCGCGACTACTATTGCCGGATGGTGGGCACCGCATTCGAACCGTGCGGCAGCAGCTACGGCGCAGGCGCGGGCTATCCCCTGAACTTCTGGATGGCGAACCCGTTCGCCATCGGCTCGTGGACCGGCGCCTCGTACATGAGCGACGCCGGCTACTCGAACTATCACGGCTTGCAGGTGGAGTTCCGACAGCGCCAGTGGCACGGTGCGAGCGTGACCGCGAACTACACCTTGAGCAAGACCATGGGCGTGCAGACGGCAGGCGACTGGACCGGCGGCTACAACCAGTTCACACTCCGCGACCTCACATCCAGCTATGCACCCGCTGCGACCGACCGCCGCCATGTCATCCACATGAACGGCACCTACGACCTGCCCTTCGGGAGAGGCCGGCGGTGGCTGAACAGCGGCGTCCTCGAGAAGCTTGCCGGCGGCTGGACGGTCTCCGCGATCTTCACGTTCCAGAGCGGCAGCCCGTTCCGGATTTCGGGGAACAACAGCACCTTCAACAACCAGAACGACGGCGGCCTGATTCTCAACGGCATCACCCCGCAGGACATCCAGGACCGCGTCGGCCTGTACTTCAACGAAGGCGGACAGCCGTACTATCTGCCTCCTGACTGGGTCGCCCAGGTCAAAGCGGATGGCACCATCACCTCCAACAACGTGCCGGGAACCTGGGGGCAGATCTTCTATCTGCACGGGCCGCACCAGACCTATACCGACGTCGGGATCTCGAAGGTGGTGAACATCACGGACCGGGTCCGGTTCAAGTTCCAGACGGAAATGCTGAACGTCTTCAACCACCCGACGTTCGCACAGGGCGTCACGAGCCTGACCTCGACCGGTTTCGGCCGTGCCAACCAGACGGCTACGTCGCGCCGCATCGAGTTCCGGGGGAACATCGAGTTCTGATACCGGAATGACCAACAGCCAACTCCCAACGCCCAACGACCAACGCCCAATTTCACTCCGACATTTGGGAATTGGGAGTTGGGAATTGGGAGTTGGGAATTGGGAGTTGGGAGTTGGGAGTTGGGAGTTGGGATGAATGTGGATGACTTCGATGAGACAAACTGTTCTGCCGCTCCTGCTCGCGACGGCAACCGCCGGCCTGACCGTGGCCGCAAGCCAGTCGCGTCCCGATTACACCTTCAAACCGGTCCCGTTCACGAAGGTGCATCTCGACGACGTGTTCTGGGCGCCGCGGATCGAAACGAACCGCAAGGTGACGATCCCGGTCGCGTTCCAGCAGTGCGAGCGGACCAATCGCGTCTACCACTTCGAGCGCGCCGCCAAAGCGCTGCGCGGGGAGCCGCTCGAAGACACGCGACCGCCCGGCTACCCCTTCGATGACACCGATCTCTACAAGGTCATCGAGGGCGCGTCCTACACCCTGAGCGTCGTCCCCGATCCGAAGCTCGACGCGTACGTCGACAGCCTCATCGCGAAGATCGCCGCGGCGCAGGAACCGGACGGCTACATCTACACGACGCGTACCATCAATCCCAGGGAACCCCACCGCTGGGCCGGTACCGACCGCTGGCAACTGGTTCGTGACGACAGTCACGAGCTGTACAACCTCGGACACCTCATCGAAGCCGCCGTCGCGCACCATCTCGCCACGGGTAAGCGGTCCCTGCTCGACGTCGCGACGAAAGCCGCCGACCTCCTGGTGAAGACCTTCGGACCCGGAAAACGATCCACGTGGCCGGGCCATCAGCTCGTCGAAATGGCGCTGGTCCGCCTCTATCGCGTGACCGGCAAGGAGGACTACCTCACGCTCGCGAAGTTCTTCATCGACGAGCGCGGGCCCGGTCCCGACCCGAAGAATCCCATCCAGTTCCCCAATGGCGAGCGCGCGAACCCGCGTGGGCTCGAATACAACCAGGCGCAGGCAAAGGTGATCGAACAGACCGAACCGGTCGGCCATGCGGTCCGCGCGATGTACATGTATGCAGGGATGGCCGATATCGCCGCGCTGACCAACGATGAATACGTTCGGAACGCCGGCGACCGGATCTGGGAGAACCTGATCGAGAGCAAGCTCTATCTCACGGGCGGGATCGGCGCCGCCGGCGGACACGAAGGGTTCGGCAAGCCGTACGAACTGCCGAACATGCAGGCCTACAACGAAACCTGCGCCTCGGTCGGCATGGATTTCTGGAATCACCGCCTCTTCCTGCTCCACGGTGACGCGAAGTACGTCGACATCATGGAGCGGACGCTCTACAACGGGTTGATCTCCGGTGTCTCGCTCGACGGCAGGACGTTCTTCTATCCGAACCCGCTCGAATCGAACGGACAGCACGCGCGGAGCGAATGGTTCGGCGTCGCCTGCTGCCCTGGCAACATCACCCGCTTCATGGCCTCGGTGCCGGGCTACATCTACGCCACGCGTGGCAACGACATCTACGTCAACCTGTACGCCGGCGGCGATGCCGAGATCGAGACGCCGGCGGGCCTCGTGAACGTGCGGCAGGAGACGCGATATCCGTGGGACGGCGCCGTGAAGATGACGCTGTCACCCAGGGCGGCGCGGCAGTTCGCAGTGAACGTCCGGATCCCGGGCTGGGCCAGAAACGAACCGGTCCCGAGCGATCTCTATCGGTTCATGGAGAACACGTCCGCCGCAGCGACGATCAAGGTGAACGGAGCCGACGTGCCCATCACGGTGGACAAGGGCTACGTGAAGATCGACCGGGCGTGGAAGCCGGGGGATGTCATCGAGCTGAATCTCCCGATGCCGATCCGCCGCGTCGTCGCTCACCCGAGCGTCGAGGCCGATCGCGACCGTGTGGCGCTCCAGCGCGGACCGATCGTGTTCGCCGCCGAGTGGGTCGACAATCCCAATGGAAAGACACGGAACATCGTGCTCCCCGATGCGAGCCAGCTGACGACCGAGTTCAGGGCCGACATGCTCAATGGCGTCCAGGTGATCACGGGGCGCTCGTTCGGGCTGGCACAGACCGAGTCCGGCTCCGTGACCCGCACGGAACAGGACTTCATGGCCATCCCCTACGCGACCTGGGCGAACCGCGGCCGCGGACAGATGAACGTCTGGATCGCCAGAACTGATTCCGCAGCACGGCCCACGCCGTTTCCGACAGTGGCGACGACCAGCAAGGTCGTCGCCTCCCGGCCGGCCCAGGGACGCGGCAAGAACGTCAACCCGATCATCGACGGCGAGGAACCGAGGAACTCCGCCGAAGGGGGCTCGTACTTCGACTGGTGGCCCGTCCAGGGCTGGAGCGACGCCTGCGAGCGGACGGGCGCTCAGGGCCAGCGGCGGCAGTGCAGCAAGGGCGAGTGGATCGAGATGACCTTCGCGAAACCGTCCACGGTGTCGGAAACGGAGATCTACTGGTTCGACGACGAGGCCAACCGTGGCGGCGTGCGCGTGCCTGCGTCGTGGGCGCTGCTCTACAAGGACGGCGAGGAATGGAAGCCGGTCGAAACCAGCGATGCGTTCGCAACGGCTAAGGACGCCTGGAACAAGGTCACGTTCAAGCCGGTCACGACCACGGCCCTGCGTCTCGAAGTCGTCATGAAGCCAGGCATGTCGGCTGGCCTGCAGGAGTGGAAGGTCAAGTAAACTGCCAACCTCCAACTCCAAAATGCCAACGGCCAGGCGTGGCGCTCTTCTCATCGGGGTCATCGGCTGCATCGCAGCAATGACCTCGACGTCGTTCATCGCGGAACAGGCGAGAGGCGGCGCGCCTGCGTTCCCACCGAACAACCCGGCAGGCGCCGCCGTCGAGCAGCGGGAGCAGGGCACGCGATCGCCCGCGGAACTCGTCGCCAGCTTCGACGGCCTCGGCGCAGGATTCGATGGACCTCAGGGCGTCTCGCCGGGCCGGAATCCTTCCGACAACAGCCTCGCCGTCGGCCCCGATCACATCATGCAGACGGTCAACACGCGGTTGGCCATCTTCACGAAAAAGGCCGGGAAGTTCGACACCACCGGAAGGATCCTGTACGGCGCCGTCCCCAACAACACGGTGTTCAAGGGCTTCGGTGGCCAATGTGAGGCGCACAACAACGGCGATACCGTCGTCCGGTACGACCAGCTCGCGGACCGCTGGCTGATCGTGATGCCGATCTTCCGGCGTGGACCGGAAAGGGCCGACGCGCCGCCCGTGTGGAAGGCGAGCGACCGCGTCTATCTCAGTCCACCCGGCATCGCCGGCCAGCCGGGACGCGCGGCGAAGCTGTTCGTGCCGCCTCGCGAAGAACCACCGCCTGCCGCTCCGACGGGCCCACAGCGCGGGCAGCGTGGCCAGCAGCCGCCACAGCAGAAGGGGCCGTACTCGATGTGCTATGCCGTGAGTGCGACCTCAGATCCGCTCGGCGAGTACTACCGCTACGAGTTCCTGCGGCCGCTGTTTCCCGACTATCCACGTCCCGCGGTCTGGCCGGACGGCTACTACGTTCCAACGAGCACGAGCGACGACTTCATCGAGAAACACGCCTGTGTCGCCGACCGCGACAGGATGCTGCGCGGCGAACCGGCGACCGAACAGTGCCTCGTCATCGAAGGCGTGAACTTCCTGAACAACGCGGATCTCGACGGCAAGGCGCTGCCGCCGCCAGGTGCGCCGAACGTGGTGATGGCCGCCGGAGGATCACAACTGAACGGTGATTTCACCGACGACGGGATCTACGTCTGGCAGTTCGCGGTCGACTGGAAGGATCCGGCGCGAACGAAGCTCACCGGGCCCGAGAAGATCACCGTGGCGCCGTATCACTACCTGTGCAACGGCCAGTTGAGCAACTGTGTACCGCAACCGGGTGTGGACCGGCGGCTCGACGCCCAGGGGGACAAGATCATGGCGCGGCTCGTCTACCGGAACGTCAACGGTCACGAGTCGATCGTCGCGGTCCACTCCGTCAACACCGAAGCGGCCGCGGGCGGCGTCCGCTGGTACGAGTTCCGAGTCGGCAGGGACCGCCGCGTCACGTTGCACCAGCAAGGCACCTACGCCCCCGACGGCTTTTATCGATGGATGGCGAGCCCCGCGATCGACAGGTTCGGGAACATCGGCATCGGCTACTCCTTCGGCGGCGCCCCGCACTTTGCCGGACAGCGCTTCGCCGGCCGCCTCGCCTCGGATCCGCCGGGGATCCTCTCCCTGCGCGAGACCGTCCTCGTGGACGGCGAAGGCGCCCAGACGAACACGAACCGATGGGAGGACTATTCGCAGACGGCGGTCGATCCAGGTGACGATTGCACGATCTGGTACGTCGGCGACTACTTTAAGGAGGGCGCGACGAACTACTCGACGCGGATCGGGGCGTTCCGGATGCCGGGCTGCTCGAACTAGCCCGCGGTCAGCGGTCCGCAGTCCGCGGTGCGGGGTGCGGGGCTCGCGGTGCGGGGTGCGGGGCTCGGGTGGGACGAACTCGCCCCGGGGCGAGTTCCCCGGCCTGGGGCACATCGAGGGCGAACTTGTCCCGGGGCGAGTCGGC
>DASWVN010000201.1:0-6724 GCA_036401215.1 Vicinamibacterales bacterium
GCCGACATCGGCGCAGACGCGGTCAAGACCGGCATGCTCGCCAACGCGGAGATCGTGCGTGCCGTTGCCGAAACACTCCGACGCCTGCGCCTGCCCCATCTCGTCGTCGATCCGGTGATGGTCGCGAAAGGGGGGGATCGGTTGCTCGAGGAAGCGGCCGTCGCGGCGATCCGTGACGCGCTGCTGCCCCTTGCCGAGGTCGTGACACCGAACATCCCGGAAGCCGAGGTGCTCGCCGGGATGACGATCACATCCCTCGACGACATGCGCGAGGCGGGCCGCCGCATCCTGGCGCTCGGGCCACGAGTGGCGCTCGTGAAGGGAGGCCACCTGGAATCAGCGGACAGCATCGACATCGCATGCACTGCTGACGGATTCCATGAGTTCAGCGCACGGCGGATCCCGTCCATTCACACGCACGGCACAGGATGCACTCTGGCGTCCGCGATCGCGGCCGGCCTCGCGCTGGGACTTGACTACCGCGAGGCGATTGCGAGAGCCAAGACCTACATCGATGGCGCCATCCGCCATGCGCCAGGGATCGGCCGCGGTCACGGGCCGCTGAACCATTTCTGGCACTAATTACGTTTCACAAATCATTTCATTAAACATTTCACAAAAACGGAATTATCGCAATTTTTGCGGCGTAATATGTTATTTGCGATGATGTAGAATCGTTTCATGGCGAGCCTCGAAGCAGAGCTGAGCCAAGGCGTTCTCCACGCGGCTGAGCTTCGAGCGCGGCTCGGCGTTTCCCCGCCCACGCTCATGCGCATGGTGCGGAATGCCCCGAACGTCGCGCGGATCGGCCGCGGTCCGGCGACGCGCTATGGGCTGCGCCAACACTGGCCGAACCTCGACGGTTCGCGCTTTCCCGTGTTTCGCATCACCGCCGCCGGCGTGGCTGAATCAGCCGGGGAACTGATGACGCTGGCCGCGCGCCAGTCTGTCTGGATGCCTGCTGGCCGGATATCAAATGGCCTTCCCATCGAGCTCGTCGACGCGCGGCCGTCTGGATTTCTCGGGCGACACTTCGCTGCGGTTCATGACGATCTTCGCCTTCCTCCCCGCTTGAGTGACTGGTCCGACCACCACATCCTGATCGCGATCTCGCGGCGAGGTGAGGATCTTCAAGGAAACCTCCTCGTCGGCGACGAATCCTTCGCCCGGTGGCAAGCGCGACACGCTCTCGAAGCGGCCCGCACCGACTATCCCGCCCTGGCCGATGCCACGATCGCGGGGCATCCCCCTGGCTCATCGGCCGGAGGCGAGCGGCCGAAGTTCGGTGTGCTGGTTGACGGCCGGCACGTGCTCGTGAAATTTGCCGCACGCGGTGGTGCGGGCGACGTGGTTGCGCGACGCTGGTGTGACCTGCTGATCCTCGAAGGACTCGCGCTCGACGTTGTCGGCTCACGGGGAATTCCGGCGGCAACGGCGAACGTGATCGAAACGCCCTCGCATTGGTTTCTCGAGAGCGAGCGGTTCGACCGCCAGGGGGTGCGCGGCCGGCATGGGGTTCTGAGCCTCGCGGCGATCCACGACGACCCCGCGGACTCCTGGGCCCGGGCAGCAACACTTCTCCGAGAGGCCGGTCGCTTGACCGATGAAGATTCGCGCCGACTTCGCTGGCTCGATGCGTTTGGCGCACTGATCGGCGATACCGATCGGCATCAATACAACGTCCTCTTCTTCACCGAAGAGGGCATGCCGCGCCTTGCGCCCGCCTTCGATCAGGTCTCGATGCTGTACGCGCCTGCGGCTGATGGCCAGGTGCCACCGCGTGTTCTGACGCTGCCCATCGTCACATCCGACACCCTGGATGTCTGGGACGATGCGCTTGACGCCGCGCGAGAGTACTGGGTGCGGGGAAGCGATGACGGACGGCTATCGGATGACGTCCGGCGCATTTGCGCCGGCAATGCTCATTTGCTGGCGGCCGGTGGCCCCGGATAGGGGAGTCAGGCTATGCTGCCCCTGCCGTAATGGGTGCCGCGCCTCGCGGCCGCGGCGGGAGGTCACCCGTGAATCTCCGATCCGAACTCCGTCAGGCCGTTCGATCGCTCCGCCACTCGCCGTGGTACGCCTGCACGGTCGTCGCCGTTGTCGCGCTTGCCATCGTGATGATGGCCACGGTGTTCGCCGTGGTCGATGGGGTGCTCTTCAGGCCCCTGCCGTATCCCGAGGCGCAGGACGTATTCGCCGTGAGCGGAACGTTCGATGGGGAACCGGTACCCGAGCGGCTCGTCGGAATGATCTCGCCGCGCGAGTTGTCGGCCTGGCGCCAGGCACAACCGGATCTGCAGGTCACGCTCGTGGGGTACTCGAGCACCGTGCTCGAGGACGGCAGCTTTGCGATGACGGCGACGATCGACCGCGACTTCTTCGATGTCTTCGGCGTTCGTCTGCTGACGGGCGGTTTCACCAACGAGGACTTCGTTGCCGCGGAGCCGGTGCGTCCCATCGTCATCAGCCACGCGCTGTGGCAGACGCACTTCAACGGCGATCCGCAGGCGATCGGCCGCATCTTCACGCCTCACGGATTCAGGACGACGCCCTATCGGATCGCCGGCGTGCTCGATCGCGACGGCTTCGTGCCGCCGCTGCCAGGATCGGCGGACTCGTGGATCCGGCGGAAATCGAGGATCGACGTGCTCGTGCCCAACATGCTGCCGCCGACGTTCGGCGAGCGGATCGGCGTCGCCTTCACCCGCGTCCCCGCCGCGCGCGCGCCGGCCGCGGAAGCGGCGCTTCGCTCGGCGGTCGTCGCCTATCGGTCGACCGTTCCGCCACCGACCCGGCCGTACGCGTCCGACGGCCAGCGCCGGGCGATGGCCCCCTACGACGATGTGACCTTGATCTCCGTTGCGGGACTCGTCACCGCACGGCAGCGTCCGATCCTGACGATCGTATTTTCCACCGCCTCGGGTCTGACCCTGCTCGTGCTGCTGAATGCCAGCGCGCTGGGCGCCGCACGATCGCAGCAGCGCCTGCGCGAGATCGCGGTGCGCCGGTCGCTCGGGGCGCGCCGCCGCGACCTGTTGCGAGGCGCGCTCATCGAACAGGGACTGCTCGCGGCTGGGGGCGCCGCAATTGGACTCGCGCTCGCGCCCTCTCTTCTGGGTCTAATCGAACGAACGCTGCCACCCGGACTCGAGCTGATCAAGGCGCTCCGCATCGACTGGCGTGCGGCCGCCTTCGTCGTCGCGGTTTCCGCCGTCATGACGCTGGCGACTGCGGTTATGACAGTGCGCTACGTGGCCAGACACGCTTCACTGAATCCGCTGATGATCACGGGCACCAGCGGGGGACGCGCGTGGACCAGGCTTGGACGGACGCTCGTGGCGGCCCAGATCGCGCTCGGATTCGTCCTGGTGCTCGGGGGCACGCTGTTCGTCCGGAGCATCGCGCTCGTGTGGCAGGAGGATCCCGGCCTTCGCGTCGAGAATGCCGCGGTACTCCGCGTGTCGCTGAGCGACTTCGTTGATCGCACGCGCTACCAGAGTCTCGTGCAGGCCGTGCGCAGCATCCCCGGCGTCGCGGAAGCATCCGCTTTCGATGCGCCGCTGTTCGCCAATTACTCCGGCGACGCTGGAGGCTTCCGCTCGCCCGATGGCGGACCGGCGCCACAGCCGTCCCCCTCACTGCTGCGCGTTGGCTCGGGCTTCTTCACCGCTACCGGGATGACCCTGCTCGCAGGACGCTTTCCGAGCGATCCGGAGCTGGACTCGGGTGCGCCCGTGATCGCAATGAGCGAAACGCTGGCGGCCCGCTATTGGCCTGGCGAGGATCCGATCGGGCGGACACTGCGGTACGGAAAGACCGAGCACCGTGTCGCCGGCGTGCTGCGAGACGCACGAATGGTGGCGATGGACGTCGAGCCGGCGGGGACGATCTTCGCTCCGCTGCCGTCCCGCGCTGCGGGGGTGCATCTGTTCGTCGGGTTTGCCGGGCGCGCCGACGTCGTGCTCGGCCAGATCGTGGCGCGAATGCCGGATATCGACCCGATCGCGCGTGTGAGCGAAGCACGAATGGTCGGGGATGCCGCTGCCGAATCGGTGCGGCCGCGGACCATCAGCGCGATTGCCGCATCGGCCTTCGCGGTCGGCGCCCTGATCCTGGTAGGCGTAGGACTCTTCGGGCTGGCCGCGCAGACCACGGGATGGCGCACGCGTGAGATCGGGATCCGCCTTGCGCTTGGGGACACGCCTGCAGGTATCATCGCGCTCATCGCGACCGGACATGGCGTCACGGTGCTGGGAGGGCTGCTGGCCGGCGGCCTGGTCGCCGCGGCAACCGTCCGCGCGATCTCGGCTTACTTGTACGGCATCACTGCCTACGATGCCGCCACGTGGGCAGTAGCCGCCGTGGTCGTGGTCGCCGCTGCGGCCGTGGGAGCGCTCGTGCCGGCGTTGCGTGCTGGCGCCGTCAGTCCGGTGGAAGCGCTACGCGCCGAGTAGCAGGTCTGGCGACGCTGCAGGAGCCCGAAACGTCCAGGCTGCTGTGCTGATACACGGTCCTGCGCCGGGCACGGTCGCGACCGCACCCTTGCGCGCCACAGAGGAGACGCGAAAAGGGAACCACAGAGGCCGAGCTGGTACTATTACCTTCTGTTCGCTGCGCGAGCGAAATGATTCGGAGGGAGCCAATGGTGCGCCTCGTCGTTGCGTCGTGCCTCGTGCTCGCTTCCGCGTTCCCCCCGACCGGGCTCACCCAACCGCAAGTGAAAGGCACCGCGGCCATCGTTGGCACCGTGGTTGACGAACATCAGGTGCCCGTGCCACGGGCTCTCGTTCAAGTGTTTCTGGCTGAGGCCGTTCGGAAGGCTTCGACGAATTCGCAGCGTCTGGGAAGAAGCAAGTGGCCGCGGACCGTTATTACGCGGCCAATCTGCTGGGTGTGTTGAAAGATCCGCGCGGGGTTGCCCTGCTCGTTCCGCTCCTGGACGATCCTGAAACGCAATCAGCCGTACCGACATCGCTTGGGCAAATCGGCGATAAGCGAGCAATCCCGCCCCTGATTGCCGCGCTCGACAACGACGACCCGTCACACCGCGTGCTGGTGATTTACGCGCTCGAAGCGCTGCACGCGAAGGAAGCGATTCCGCGACTGTTGACGCTGGTGAACGACGATCGGAAATCTCGATTCGGCGCGCTCGTTACTGTGGCAGAGGCGGCGAAGGCCGCTATCGCCAGGCTTCAGTGAGACCGACCGAGCCACACGCGCTGTTCTGGTCCACGACTGTCCGACGCGGGTCCCTTCACCCGGCTCCCGCGCCTTCTTCCACCGTTCGACAGTACACCTACCAACCTCCGTGTGTCGTCCGTGTTTCCCTGTGGCCCCAACCTCCGTGTCTCCTCTGTGTTTCCCCTGTGGCCCCCAACCTCCGTGTTTCCTCTGTGTTTCCCCTGTGGCCTCTCTTCCGTGTTTCCCCTGTGTTTCTCTGTGGCCCCCTGCCGTGTCTCCCCTGTGGCCCGCGTTATACTTGATGTTGTGCCCCTGCAGCCTGGTGACCTGGCCCGCTTCCGCGTGAGCGCTGCTCCGCTGGACGTCGCCGGTGTGGCCGCCGCGGTCGCGGGGCCGCACTGCGGCGCGGTTGCGACCTTCATCGGGCTCGTCCGTAACCAAAATGCCGGCCGCCGCGTCAAATACCTCGATTACGAGGCTTATGCTCCCCTCGCGGTCAAGTCGTTCGAGCGCATCGCCAGCGAAGCCGCCGAACGATGGCCGTCGGTGACCCTCGCAATCCATCATCGAACCGGACGGCTGGAGATCGGCGACGCCAGTGTCGCGATCGCCGCCGCCTCTCCGCATCGCGCCGATGCGTGTGCCGTGTCGCGGTACGCCATCGAACGGATCAAGCAGATCTCGCCGATCTGGAAGCACGAGCACTTCGAAGACGGCGCCGTGTGGATCGAAGGAGCGACGGCCGACCCGCTCGACGAGATCGCGCGGCATGCGGCCCTCGAACGGGCGTGCTCGTAACGGTCCGGCTGTTCGCGCGGCTGCGTGAGATCGTCGGCGGACAGGAGCTGCAGATCGACGTGCCGGACGGGGCGCAGGTTCGCGCCGTCTGGGCCGCCCTGACGGCGCGGCACCCGGAACTCGCCGCCTACGAGCGGACGATCTCCTGCGCGGTCAACGAAGACTACGCGCGCATGTCTGCCACGCTGCGCGACGGCGACGAAGTGGCCTTCCTCCCGCCGGTGTCGGGAGGCTGAACGACACGGATTTATGCTCGACAAACTCAGGGCCGTCGAGGCCAAGTACGACCAGCTCATGGCCGAAATGGCCGATCCCGCGGTCCAGGCCGACACGGCGAAGTTCCGCGCGCACTCCAAGGCGGCCGCCGACATGCAGCCGCTCGTGGACGCATTCCGCGAATACAAGTCGGTCGTCGAGCAGGTGGCGGCCACGCAGGAGCTGCTGAAGGATCCCGACATGCGGGAGCTGGCGCAGGACGAGCTGGAGTCGCTCGAAGCGCGCCGTGACACGCTGCTCGGAGAGATCAGGATCCTGCTCATCCCGAAGGATCCCAACGACGCCAGGAACGTCATGCTCGAGATCCGGGCCGGGACAGGTGGGGACGAAGCCGCGCTCTTTGCCGGGGACCTCTTCCGGATGTACTCGCGCTACGCCGAACGCCAGGGCTGGAAACTCGAAGTCCTCAGCCTCAGCGACAGCGGCGGCGGCGGGATCAAGGAAGTCATCGCATTGATCGAAGGGC
>DASWVN010000202.1:0-21474 GCA_036401215.1 Vicinamibacterales bacterium
GCCTTAACCACGGGGTGCGTGAATGCGGCCACCATGCTCCCGAAGGGCGGGCCACAGAGGAAACACAGGGGAAACACGGAATGGGCGGGCCACAGGGGAAACACAGCGGAAACACGGACGGGCCAGCCACAGGGGAAACACCGCGGAAACACGGAACAGGCGAGCCACAGGGGAAACACAGCGGAAACACGGACGGGCGAGCCACAGGGGAAACACAGCGGAAACACGGAACGGGCACGCCACAGGGGAAACACAGCAGAAACACGGACGGGCACGCCACAGGGGAAACACAGCGGAAACACGGACGGGCACGCCACGGGGGAAACACAGCGGAAACACGGACGGGCGAGCCACAGCAGGCGCGCCGGGAAAGCACGGAATGGTTGTGGAGCGCATGAAGGTCCGAACGCGAACAGCTATGCCCGACGACGTGACATTCTTGAAGCCGCGCGAGGTAAACGCTGGTGCCGGATCGCGGGTGCCAAACCCTTTCCGTGTCCCTTCTGTGTTTCTCCCGTGGCCTCCCCGCCGTGTTTCCTCGGTGTTTCTTCTGTGGCTTCCACGCGGTGTCTCTTCTGTGTTTCTTCTGTGGCTTCCCCGCCGTGTCTCTTCTGTGTTTCTTCTGTGGCCCTCCCCGCCGTGTCTCTTCTGTGGCCCTCAGCGAGGATTGCTATGAAAACTTTGACAACGATCGGGTGCGCGCTGGTCATGTTGGTGACCGGCGGCGTGGCATGGGCGGTGGCGCAGGATGCGAAGGCCGCCGAGGTGCTCGCGAAGACGCGCGAGGCGCTTGGGGCGGCGTCGATCGAGCGGATGAAGACGCTGAGCGTCGAGGCGTCGATGCAGCGGAACGTGGGGCAGATGCAGATATCGAGCGACGTCGAGATGCTGCTCGAGATGCCCGACAAGTTCGTGAGGAGCGAAACGTCACGCGGCGGCATGAACATGACGATGAGCACCGGGTTCAACGGTGACACCGCGATCCTGCCGGCAGGCGCGAGGATGACGGCGCCCGGGGCGATGGTGATCCGCATGGGGCCGGGCGGGCCGATCCAGGGAGATGCGCCGAAGCTCACCGACGAGCAGAAGGCGCAGATGAACGCCGCGTCGCTGCGGGCTGCACGGTCGGAACTGTCGCGGATGATGCTCGGCTGGTTCGGCATGGCCCACCCGACGCTGAAGGCGCAGTACACGTACGCCGGTGAGGCGGAGTCGCCGGACGGCAAGGCGCACGTCATCGATGTGAAGGACGGCGACGGCTTCGAGGCACGGCTGTTCATCGACCAGAACAACCATCTCCCGCTGATGGTGACCTACAAGGGACGACAGCCCCGAATGATGACGTCGCGGATGCCGGCCGGCGGCAGCGGCGCGCCGCAGGGATCCGCGCAGGCGCGGCAGCTCACCGACGAAGAACGCAAGAAGCTGCAGGAGGAGACCGAGGCCCGTATCAAGCAGGAACTCGCCGATCAGCCGCTCGTGGAGTTCGCGCTGTTCTTCGACGACTGGCGCGAGGTGGACGGCATCCTGTTCCCCCACCTCATGCGGCGCGGCGCCGGGGGAGAGACGAACGAGGAGTGGACCATCAACAAGGTCAGGGTCAACCCCAAGATCGACGCGCGAAAGTTCGATGTGAGCCGATGATGATTCACCGCAGGTTTCTCATCCCGCTCACGCTCGTTCTCGCGTTCGCGACCCATGCGGCCGCGCAGACCACAGGCGCCACGGGCACGCTCCGCGTCAACGTCAAGGACCCAAGCGGCGCCGTCGTCCCCGGCGCGCTCGTGCAGGTGCGAGGGGCCGAGGAGCGGACGGCCGCCATCGTCCGGACCGATATTCCCTCTGACGGCCAGGGCGTGGCGGTGATCGAAGGGCTCGTGCAAGGACGCTACTCGATCGAGGTTTCGTTCCCCGGCTTCGAAACACTGACGATCGCGGACGTGCGGGTACGCAGCGGGAACAATCGCCGCGATGCCGTCCTGGCGATCCAGAAGCTGGACGAGAGCGTGTCGGTCGGCCGTGATCCCGCGACGGTTGCGTCCGATCCGAACAACGACCGCTTCTCGACCGTGCTCTCGCCAGACCAGATCAACGCGCTGCCCGATGATCCGGACGAGATGGAGCGCGTGCTGAAGGAGATGGCCGGCCCCGGCGCGGTCATCAGAATGGACGGCTTCCGCGGCGGCAAGCTGCCGCCGAAGGCGCAGATCCGCTCCATTCGTTTCTCACGCGACATGTACGCGGCCGAGAATCACACCGCCGGCATGGTCTTCGTCGACATCGTCACACAGCCCGGGCTTGGCCCGCTTGCGGCGAGCGTCGACTTCCTGTTCCGCGACGATGCGCTGAACGCGCGCAATGCGTACGTCACCGAGAAGGGGCCCGAGCAGACGCAGCAATATACGTTCAATCTCAGCGGCACGCTGGTGAAGGAGCGGACGTCGTTCTCGCTGTCGGCAACAGGCGCATCGCTCTACGACTCCGCGAACGTCAATGCGGTGCGGCCCGATGGATCGCCGACGCGCGACGCCATCCGGCGGCCGGCGGACCGCATGAACTTCAATGGACGGCTCGATCACGCGCTGACGAAGGCGCACTCGCTGCGCGCGAACGTGCAGTCGAACGGAAGCCAACAGCGGAACCTCGGCATCGGCGGATTCGAGCTGGGCGACCGTTCGTTCGAACGCACGTCCGACGACACGATGCTGCGGCTGTCGGAGAGCGGACCATGGGCACGCAACCTGTTCGGCGAGAACCGGCTCCAGCTTCGGCATCAGCAGACGACCTCGAAGTCCGACATCGAGGCGCAGACGGTCCGCGTGCTCGAGACGTTCACGCTGGGCGGTGCGCAGCAGGCCGGCGGACGCGAGTCGCTCGATCTGGAGTGGGCGGCCAACGTCGACTGGACGAAAGGCCGGCACGCGATCCGCACAGGCGTCCTCGTCGAGGGAGGTTCATACAAGAGCGACAGCCGCACGAACTATCTCGGCACGTTCGTGTTTCCGACGTTCGAGGATTATGAAGCTGGACGGCCCGCAACCTACACGCAGCGCATCGGAGATCCGCTCGTCGAGTACTCGCACTGGCAGGCCGGCATCTTCGTGCAGGACGACTGGCGCGCACGGTCGAACCTGACGCTCAGCGGCGGCATTCGGTACGAACTGCAGTCGCATCTCGACGACCGCTTGAATGTCGCTCCACGTGGATCGTTCACGTGGTCCCCGTTCAAGAGCGGCAGGACGACGATCCGGGGAGGCGGCGGCATCTTCTACGACTGGCTCGAGTCGGACGTCTACGAGCAGGTGCTGCGCGTCGACGGCGAGCGCCAGCGGGATCTCGTGATCACCGACCCGGGCTTCCCCGATCCGTTCTCGGGCGGCACCACGCAGGAAATCCTCCCTTCGAGCAAGTACGTGCTGGCCGGCGACCTCGTCATGCCGCGCCGGCTGATGGGGAACGCCGGCCTGAGCCACCAGTTCTCGTCGAGGCTCGGCATGAACATCAGCTACAGCCGCATCCGCGGTGAGGATCGCTTGCGCGGGCGAAACATCAACGCGCCGTTGAACGGCGTGCGACCCGATCCGGCGCTCGGCAACGTCACACAGGTTGAATCCACGGCGCACATGCGCGGCGAGACGTTCGTCGCTGGGATGAACTTCCAGATTCCCTCTCGACGAATGATGCTCTTTGCCAACTATGCCTGGCTGAAGCAGGAGTCGGATGCCGACGGTCCGTTCAGCCTGCCGGCCGACAGCTACGATCTGACAGGCGAGTGGGGACCCGTCACGGGGGTACCGCGACACTCGTTCAGCGGCATGTTCAGCACGCCCCTGATCAAGAACATGCGGCTCTCGCTCACCGGGGGCGTTCGCAGCGGCACACCGTACAACATTACGACCGGCCGCGACGACAACGGCGACACCGTCTTCAACGATCGTCCGGAAGGGGTCGGCCGCAATAGTGGCCGGACGGACATGACTTGGGAAGTCGGCGGCCGCCTGAGCTACGCGTTCGGGTTCGGCCAGCGCAACGCGGGTGGAGCCAGCGGTCCCGGCGGCACGCCCGTGATGATCGTGCAACGTATCGGCGGCGCGGGCGGCAGCGAGATCAGCGGTTCGTTCGGCGGCGGCGCCGAAGACAAGAAGATCCGCTTCGAAGTGTTCGTGTCGGGTTCGAACATCTTCAATACCGTCAATCGCATCGGCTACTCCGGCGTGATGACGTCACGGCTCTTCGGTCAGCCGATGGCCGCAATGCCCGGGCGGCGGATCGACCTCGGCGTGAGAGTGGGGCTTTAGAGGACTCTCCACTAAGCCGGCCGTGAGAGCTGCCGGGCGGGGACCGTCGAATAGAAGCGATCAATAAAGGTGAAGTACGGCAGCGCGAGCGCCGCGAGCGCTGCCGCGACCGCGAAGGCAACATCGTACCCATGACGATCGATGAGCCAGCCCATGACCGTCGACCCGGTGCCGATCCCCGTGTCGAAGGCGGCCAGCACGGCGCCGAATGCCGCGCCACGCCGCCGCGCGCTCACGCCTTGCATGACGTAGCCGACGTACGTCGGATAGGCGACGCCGAACCCGTTCCGAACACGATCGCCGACGCGAGCAGCAGCGTCCGCGAACCGCCGAACGCGAGGATCGCAAGACCGCAGGCGATCAAACCGAGACAGGGGATGAACACTTTCCGGTACCCGATCCGGTCGCCCAGGTGCCCGAACATCGGACGCGTCACGAGGATGACGATCGCCAGCGTCGTCAAATAGATCCCCTTCGGTGACACACCGCTCGCGTCGGCGTACATCGCCGTGAAGCTCGTGATCCCGCCGTAGCCGAAGGAGTACAACGCGAGCGTGATCGACACGATCAGCACTCGCCATTCGAGCAGCCCTTCCTTGCGCTCTGCTGTCGTGCGGGCAGGGCGCTCCTGTTCGTGCAGCTGCGTGGCGATCAGCGCCATCACCAGATTCAGCGCCGCTGTCAGCAGACACAGCCAGAGCCAGCCTCGGTTGTAGAACCAGAAACCGACCGTCGGCGCAACCGCCACCGCGGCCAGCGTCGAGAGTCCCCAGTAGCCGATCCCCTCGGCCCTGCGGCTCTCGGGCAGCAGGCTCGTCATGTACGCGGCGCTGGCAGACAGCAGCCCCGACCAGAAGATGCCGTGCAGCACCACCAGTGCGAGCAGGACCGTGACGCTCGTGATCACCGCGTAGAGCAATGAGAAAACGACGAGCGCCAGGCTGCATCCGATGAGCACGCGCCTCGTGCCGACACGATCCGCGTATGCGCCGGTGAGCGGCGCCGACAGCGCGGACGAGTAGGTCAGGAAGCCGAGAAAGAGCCCCGATGCTGCCGTCGAACCGCCGAGATCGATGATGTGGAAGGGCGCCGTTGGAAAAAGCTGGAAGGCTGAGAGAAAGACCGTGAAGCTGTAGCCGCACATGACGAAGAAGCGCGGCGTGAACAGGCGATCGGGCACCCTTTCAATATTAGCGCCCAGGATAGTACGGGTATGATCGAAAGCTATGGAAAAGGACCTCAGCGCATTTCGCCCGACGCGTATCTGGAAGAGGATGTCCCCCGAACGCCGGTTGAAAGCCGCCGAGATCTTCTGGGCAGACGATGAGTCGACGGAACAGCAGGTCGAGGCGGTTGCCGCGCTCGCCAACCACATGAAGTTCCGCACGAAGAGCATCGTCGGACTTCCACTCGAGCGCAAGGCGAAGTACCTCGCGACGCTTCCGACGATCAGCGATACGATCGCGGCGCGTGCCCTCGTCAGCTACCATCTGGAAGCGCAGCGTCCGATGATGGCCGAGTTCCTCGACGCGCTCGGCATCGCGCACGAAGACGGACTGATCAGCGACGAAACGGTCCCCAAGCCCGAACCGGACAAAGCCCGTGAGGCGGCTGCGACCCTGGCGGCAAAGTACCCCGCCGACGACGTCTCCCTGTATCTCTGCACGCTCGTCTCACAGGATCCGGAGACGTGGGATGCCCTGACGGAGCTGCCTCAGACGACAGGCTGATTTTGACGATGCCCTGAGATGCGTCAGCGCTGAATGACGTGTGCCGAGCGGCGAGCCACGATCTCTGCCGCCGCGCGCTGCCCGCTTTCCACCGCGCCGCTCATATATCCTTCCCACCTCGTGCTGGTGTGCTCGCCGGCAAAGTACACCCGTCCGGCAGGACGACGAAGCAGATGGCGGAGGCGGGGATCGAAGTCGGGCGAGAACACGGCATACCCGCCGCGGGCCAGCGGATCGTCCTCCCAGCTGGTATGCCACAGCACACGCAGCGGCGCCGGCGGCCCGAGCCACGCGAGCCGTTCGACGATGCCGCCGGCCCCTTCATCCGCAAGGATCCTGCGACATTCCGATGACGCGCGTCCGCCGGCCAGAAGCATCAGCATCCCGGCCCTGCCGCGCTGATGCTCGCTTGCGTCCCACACCGCGCCGACCGGCAGCGCCGTGCCGAAGGCGCGTGGACGCGCGCGCCGGCGCCAGAACGGACGCGCGAACTGCAGCAGCACGCGCGTCGCGGGTCCGTACTTCAACTGGGTGATCGCCTTCCACTGCGCTGCCGGTAGTCGCGGAGAAAACCGGATGTCGCGCAACGTCGTCGCCGGCGCCGCAAAGACGACGAAGTCGGCGGTGATCTCGCGGCGTCGGCCGTCCTCGTGGAACTTGACGGTCACGCGGTCCGGCCGTTGATGGACCTGCTCGACGAAGGCCTTCAGCACCACCCGGCCGCGAAGCGTCTGGGCAAGTTTCTGTGGGAGGCGATCGTTGCCGCCCGCGATCCGATAGAACGCGTCGTTGCCCGGAACGCCCTCCGAGAACTGATCGACGAGGTGAAGCAGCGAGAGGTCTTCCGGGTCCGCGAGGAAGAAGCCGCGGATCGAGCGCATGCCCGACTCGAAGCGTCGTCCTGCGCGCTGGCGGCGGATCCACTGAGCCACCGGGATCGGGCCGAGCGCTTCGGCGACGCCTGTATCCCACGTCCCTCCAGCAGCCTTGTAACACGTGATCTGCGTGCCCAACCGTCTGGCGGCGTCGGTCAACACCGTTGGGCGCTTCCAGATGCGATTTCGCCCGGCGTTGTCCGGACCGTAGTAGGTGAAGCCGGCACGGAGAATGGGCTGCGGCTTCAGGCCCACCGCGCGGGCAAGCTCGAGCACGGGCTTCTGCTGCCCTTCAATGAGATCCGCCCCGGCCTCGCCATGCTGCCCATCGTCGAAGATGCCGCGGATCGTGTGCACGCGTCCGCCCACGCGGTCCCGCGCTTCGAGCACCGTCACTCGTGCGCCGTCGCGTTCCAGGTTCCGTGCGGCTGAGAGTCCCGCCAGTCCGGCGCCTACGACCACCACCCTCCGTCCACGCAACACCCCACTCATAGGCTCAGCATAGCGGCGACAGTCACAGATCCGAAGTCCGGCGACAGCCACAGACCCGAAGTTTGACGACAGCCACTGTGGGCGGGAACTCGCAGAGCACGCGAAGATCACGAAGCAGCCTGCACGGGGCGGGAACACCGGGCCTGCGGCCGCGCTTGCGCGCGGGTGGCTGGCGAGAAGCCGTGAACACGAGCAGCATCCGAATGCTGTGCTGCTCGTGTTCCCGGTTTCTCGTCAGCCACTTCGCCGGCCCCAGGCCGGCGCCGCAGGCCTCGTGATCTCGCAAGTTCCACTCTCCTCCGCGAACTCGGCGAGCTCCGCGCGATCCAGCCGACAGTGGCTGCCGTCCGACTAAGATAAGCGCATGGCTGCACTCCTTCTGCTGGCATTGCTCACGTCGGACCAGGGCTCGGAACTCGAGACCCGGGTCCGGTCGATCATCACGAAGAGTGGAGCGGAAGTTGCGGTGGCGTATCGGACGCTCGACGGCAGGTCGGAGCTTCTGATCGACGTCGACAAGCCGTTCCATGCCGCGAGCACGATGAAGGTGCCGGTGATGATCGAGCTCTTCCGTCAGGCGGAAGCCGGCACGTTGAAGCTCGAGGATCCGCTGCCGATCCGCAACGAGTTCCGCAGCATCGTGGACGGCAGTCCGTACAAGCTGAGCGAAGGCGATGATTCGGACGCCAAGGTCTACGCGAAGGCCGGCCAGACGATGACGCTGCGTGAGTTGAACGAGGCGATGATCACCGTCAGCTCCAACTTCGCGACCAACCTGCTGATCGAGAAACTCGACGTCGAGAAGATCAAGGCGACGGTGAAGCGGCTCGGCGCGGACGGCATGAAAGTGCTGCGCGGGGTCGAGGACTCGAAGGCGTTCGAGAAGGGATTGAACAACGAGACCACCGCGCGCGGATTGCTCGTCCTGTTCGAGAAGCTCGGCAAGGGACAGGCCGTGAGCGCGAGCGCCGATCGCGAGATGATCGAGGTGCTGAAGCGGCAGCAGTTCAGGGATGCGATCCCGGCCGGCGTCCCGCCGGGCACGCCCGTGGCGCACAAGACCGGCAACATCACCCGCATCCAGCACGATGCGGGGATCGTTTACGGTCCTCGTCCATACGTCCTCGTCGTGCTCGTGCGCGGGATCCAGGACAGCCGCGTGAGCAAGGCGCGGATCGCCGACATCTCGCGAGCGGTCTGGGAGAACGCGACGAAGTAGTCATGCCGTTCCCTCCCTATGCGGGGATCGTCACGCCTGCCGGGACGCGGCGGGACGGGATTCCCGTCGCGGAGGCTACGGCGATCCTCCATCGATTCGCGTACGTCAAGGGACGGCTGGCCATCGCGGCCGCGGCGTTTCTGCCGTCGACGCCCGAGTGGGAGGTCAAGGGGGCGCTCGCGCTCCACGGGTCCATCGACGCCGATCACGCCGCCGCGATAGCCGCTCGCATCGGCGAGATGCGCCAGCCGGCTCCGTCCGTAGCCGAGGTCCCCGACGAGGCCCTTCGCGCCGCGCTCGACGAAGTCCTCGCCGCGACGACGACGGCAGCCAGGCTCACGGCGTTGTACGGTGTCGTGCGTCCGCAGTTGAGACGTGCGATCGAGTCGTACATCGAGAGGACGAATCCGCTGTGCGACGCGCCGAGCGTCCGGGTGCTCAGGAGCGTCCTGGCGGAAGAAGCGACCGTCGACGCGTTTGCCGTGCCGGCGCTCGCTACGGTTGACGCTCAGGACGCGCGCGATTGGAGCGCGCACCTCCAGGAAGCGCTCGCTGCGGCCGGCGGCGTCGACGGTCTGGCGGCGCGGACGAGTCCGCCGCCGCTTCGCTACACTCGTCCCTACCGCTTCGACATCATGCCCGCCCGTGACAGCCGGTTCACGGGGATCTTCGACACGTCGACTCCCGCGGACGTCGTGTATCTCGACGACACGCGAAGCGCGGACGAGCGGAACGCCGCGTTGATGTTCAAGCGGCTGCGCGAGATGGACGTCCCCGAGGTGATCGCGGGCATCGTCGCGGAACGCTGGGCGGAGGAACGCAACGCGGATGCGCGCGGGCGTCCGTGGACGTACTACGCCTCGATGATGCGGCAGGTCTGGGACGAAGCGCGCCATGCGATGCTCGGCCAGGCGCTGATGGAATCACGCGGCGTCGACTGGACGGCTCTGCCGGTGAACGTGACGTTCTCCTGGAAGCTGGCGAAGCATTGCTCGCCGGTCGAGCGACACATCGTCCTCTATGCGATCGAGCAGTCGCTGATGCCGAAGGATCGCGGCAAGCCCTACGAGCATCGGGTCGCAGTCGAATCCGGCGATCGGCTTTCGGCGCTCTTCCACGACTACGACTGGGCCGACGAGGTCCTCCATGTCGAGATCGCCCGGCGCTGCCTGCGTCCGGAGCTGCCGGGCGGTCTGGCCGAGGCTCGCGCGCGCGCCGACGAACTCTGGACGCGCATCGCGGAAGCGATTGAGAAGGATCCGCCGCCGCGCGACGAGACCGCGGCGCCCGACTGGTGGACGCGCTTCGCCCGCCAGGTCCTCGGCCGCGCCCCTGCCCCGGTCCCCGAGACCCACGTGAAGGACTGGCGTCCCGAGTAAAAAAGGGGGACAGTCACCTTTTTTGTAAGTTGTTGAAAAGATTGGACGTGGACGCTCGACTCGCGCCTGAGAGTCGAATGAGTCGCCGCCGCCATCCGCCTCCCACCCAAGGAGGGGGTGGGTGCCGCAAAACGTGTGTCTTCAAGCACTTACGAAAAAGGTGACTGTCCCCTTTTTTCCCGCGCCGCACCAGCACCCCCGGACCGCGGACCGCGGGTCAGAACACGTAAACGAAGTTCACGACCGGGAGCGCGATGAAGTCGCCGACCCCGAGCGGGATTGCGAGCGCCAGATCGGCGGACAGCCGCTCGCCGAGGAAGCGGAAGCCGCCCGACAGGATGCCGTCGCCGGTCTTCCAGACGTAGTTCTCAGTCATCACCTTCACGTGGCGGCTGACCCGTCCTTCGGCGCCGCCCATCAGGACCCAGCCGCGGTCATCGCCCGAATACGCGAGCCCGGCACCGATGGTGGCGGCGTTGTCGGTGTTGCCGAACGTGCTGACGCCGTAGGCGATGCCGGCGCCATCACCCTCGATATTGAACAGATGGAGCAGCCCGACGGCTGCCTGCGCGTTGGTCGAGTCCAAGACCTGGAACTTCGGCGTCATCCAGAAGGGCCGGTCCGACTCGTCGAATCCGAACAGCAACGGCGTTCCACCCCCCATGGAGAACCGGTCGGTCACACCGACCTGGACGAACGGCGCGAGGAACTGAAAGACGCCGAACGACACTTCACCACGACGGAGCGAGCGCCCCGTCGGCGCAAAGAACAATCGCGTGCGATGAAGGTCCTCGCTGAAGAACTCGCCTTTCTCGATCCGGCCCTTCACGACGCGTAACGACGCAATGTCGGTGCGCCTGGCCGTGATGACCGCCCCGGCCTGCGTCCTGAGGACGACCTCGTCGGGTGACTCCCGCTCGATGGTCCCGAACACGCGAGAACCGTCCCTGAGGACGAGTTCGCAGAGTTCCGCGGGCTGCCCCTGGCGGCGTTCCTCCGCGGCCAGGTTCCCGGCTGATACAGCCACCATCAACATGGCGGCAATGACGATCCGGACGATAGTGTTGATTTGCATGGGCCCCTCGATCGGCAAGGCGCAGAATGCGCGACGAAGGGCTCAGAAGTCGTGAGCGGGGTGTGAGGAATACCTGAAATCAGCGCGCCCGCGAGGCCAGGGTCGCAATGATGCCCTGAAACCCAGGTCTGCTCCGCACCGGGTCCAGAAGCGGTTCGATCGGGATGGTCCAGCCGGTGAACGGCATCTCGCTCCGGTCGAGCAGCGTCGCCAGGCACTGGATCGATTCGTCCTCGCGCCTCGCCGTCGCATGCAGAAACGCCTCGGCCAGCGTCGCTTCTGCGCTGCGTCCCCCTTTTCGCAGCGCGTCGATGGCCGCTTGCGCCCGGGCGAACGCCTCCTGCGCCGCCGCCCTCTTGCCGCCGGTCTTGCGGGCCGCCCCCAGGCCGACGAGCGATCGCGCGTGATCCGGAAACAGGATGAGCGCCTCTTCGAAGTGCGCGGCCGCGCTCGCAGCATCGCCGGCGCGCAGGCGCGCGAAGCCGGCGCCGTCGTGCGCGTTCATGACGAACTCGGCGCCGTAGAGCTGCCCCGTACCGCCCGCGATCTCCCGTGCGAACTCGGCGTCTGCCTCGGCGACGTCACCCTGTGCGAGCCGGACGAGACCGAGGAGCCAGTGCAACCCGCGCGCAGGGAAGCGCTGCTTCAGGTGCGCCTGACGATCCTGCACGATCGCTCCTTCGCGCAGGATCGACTCGGCACGATCGAGCGCGCCTCGCGCGATGAACACCATCGCCGCTTCGAAGTGGGCGAACGGAAAGTCCGGATACAGGTCGATGACGCGGGTGATCGCGCGCAATCGTTCGTCCCCCCAGGCGGCATGCGCCAGGCGGAAGTGGTGCCCCCAGTAACCCGGTTCGAGCGTCACGGCGCGGCGCGCCGCGACGATCGCCTCGGCTGCGCGGCCCGCACTCACGAGCAGAAACGCCATCGTCGCGTGGGCTTCGGCCAGCTCACGATCGAGTTCTATCGCCTGCCGCACGTGATCGATGGCCCGGGCAAGGAGCGCCGCCTCCGGATGGTTTTGGGCCCGCGACATCTCGTACTGAAAGAAGTGCGCGTTGGCGAGACCGACGTGCGCGGCCGCGTAGCGCGAGTCCAGGCCGATCGCACGCTCGAAATCGTCGATCGCACGCGGCACCTGCGCTGCATCGAGCGTCTCGAGCTTCACACGCCCTTCGGTGAACGCGCGATAGGCGTCGAGACTGCTCGTCTCACGAACCGCCCGGCGTGCCGCCGAACCGGTGCGGCTACCGATGGCGCCGGAGAGCTGCGCCACGATGCGGTCCTGAAGATCGAACACGTCCGTCAGCAACCCGTCCGCTTTGCTGTCGGCCAGCGCCTCACCGGACACGGCATCCACCACGCGTGCCGTGATCCGCAGCCGTTCGCCGGCGCGTTGAAAGCTGCCGACCACGGCGAGGTCGAGCCGCAAGTCACGGCGGAGCGCCTCGAGGCTCGTTCCCACCCTGGCGCTGGCTTCGACGATACGGGTCCGGTCGAGCGTGCGCGCCTGAAGCGCCGCACGCAGATCGTTCGTCACGGTTTCCGCGATTCCCGACGACAGCCAGTCGAGCGCCGCGTCCCTGCTGACGTTCACGAAATCGAGAACACCGACGGACGGCAACGCTGGACCCGTGCCCGCAGCGTCGCCAGCGATCGCATCGCGCGGACCGTCGCACTGCACCGGAGCGATGAAGCGGTACCCGCGCCTGGCGACGGTCTGCAGGTACGTCGGATTCGAAGGATCATCACCGAGTGCCTGACGCAGTTCGGAGACCGCCTGCGTCAGTGCGTTGTCGGTAACGGCAACGTCGGGCCACAACGCTTTAAAGAGTTCGTCCTTCGAAACCAGGATGGAGGGACGTGCGACCAGGTAGAGCAGGAGGTCAATGACCTTCGGCGAGGCAGGCACCACCGCGTCCCCCTTGACCAGCCGGTAGGCCCCGGTCTGGACGGTGAACGGGCCAAACCGGTAGTTACCGGACGAGGTCCCCTGCATGATGCGCTGAATTGTAGCGTTTGGGCCTGGTCTCTAACGGCAGTTGATGCCGGTGTGCTCGAAGTCGGTGACTCTCAGCACGGGCATCGGCGGCGGCGCGTCGCCCATCGCCCCGCGGCTCGGACCGACACCGATGGTGATCCGCGTGTTGCCGATCGTTCGCCCGCGCGTCGCCTTCGGCAGGTCGGTCCGCAACTCGCCGGTGATGACGTCCTGGTGGCCGTCGTGTTCCTTCTTGATTTCCTCGAGCGTCTCCTTCTCGCCCGTGAGCCTGAAGGTGAGAAGCTCGAGAAAATCCCCATCTCCCGGGGTGTTCAGGCTGCCGCTCTCGAGCACGCCGCCCCTGATGCAGCCCTTGGCGATGACGACGTCGCCGCGCTTCGGCGGTTTCGCTTCAGGATCCTTGCGGTCCTGCTTCTCGCCGGCCCCCTGCGGACCGCCGGATACCGCCGCCAATGACAGTGCGAACGACAGCAGAAGGGGGATGATCATGGGGACAGTGTGGCACAATCCGGGAGGCATGAACCGTCGAGCTTTTATGGCCGCGCTCGCGGCCGTCCCGGCCGCTGGCGCCGCCCTGCGCTCGTTCCAAACCACCGGAACCCAGACAGTCATCCGGCCTCCCAGGCTTCGGCCGGGCGACTCGGTCGGGATCGTCGCGCCGGCGAGCGCCACCTTTCAGACCGACGATGTCGAGATCGCCCGCGAGTCGCTCGAGGCCCTGGGCCTGAGAGTGAAGATCGGCTCCAACGTGCTCGCGCGGCACGGTTACCTTGCGGGAGACGACAAGGAACGCGCCGCCGACATCAACGCTTTCTTCGCAGACGAGGCGATGAAAGCGGTGATCCCGATTCGCGGCGGCTGGGGCAGCAGCCGCGTGCTGCCGCATCTCGATTACGACACGATCCGGCGCAACCCGAAGGTCGTCGTCGGCTACAGCGACATCACTGCGCTGCACATGGCGATCCAGGCCAGAACCGGCCTCGTGACCTTCCACGGCCCGAACGGCATGGGCCGATGGGACTCCTGGTCGCTCGACTACTTCAAGCGGCTGCTCTTCGGCGCCGAAGCCCCGACGTTGACGAACCTGGTGAAGCTCTCGGACCGGAACGCGCTGACACCGACCGAGCACCGCGCCAGGACGATCACGCCCGGAACCGCGCGCGGACGGCTGCTGGGCGGCAACCTCACAGTGCTGACCGCGATCCTCGGCTCTCCGTACGTGCCCTCGTTCGACGGCGCGATCCTGTTTCTCGAGGACGTCGGCGAGGACCTCTACCGCGTGGACCGCATGTTCACGCAACTGAAGCTCGCGGGCGTTCTCGACGTCATTCGTGGATTCGTGTTCGGCACGTGCGCGGAGTGCGGTCCCGGCGAAGGCTTCGCCTCGCTGACGCTGGAGGAGATCTTCGCCGATCACATCAAGCCGCTCGGGATCCCGGCGTGGTTTGGCGCGATGATCGGACATCAGACACCGCAGTGGACGGTGCCGATCGGGATCGAGGCGGAGATCGACGCGTCGAAGGCGACGATCAGACTGCTGTCGCCAGCGGTCAAGTGACGGTCCAATGAACACGACGGCTTTCGACGGGCTCATCGACGAGCTTCGCGCGATGCCGGGCGCGAACGCCTCGGTCGCAACCGCCGTCCGCGAGCATCACAGCCGCGGCGAGTCGCACCACCCGGCAGTCCTCCCCCACGTCGTCGTGTTCCCCGAGACAAACGAGGACGTCCAGGCGATCGTGCGCGCCTGCGCGCGGTACCGGTGTCCGATCACACCCTTCGGCGCCGGATCCTCACTCGAAGGGCACGTCAATCCGCTGCAGGGCGGCGTCTCGATCGACCTGACGCGGATGAACAAGATCCTTCGTGTCAGCGCCGACGACCTCGACGCCACCGTCCAGGCGGGCGTGACTCGCAAACAGCTCGAGAAACATCTCCGGTCCACCGGGCTGGTCTTTCACCTCGATCCCGGCGCCGACGCCACGATTGGCGGGATGGCGGCCACGCGCGCATCCGGCACCACCGCCGTCCGCTACGGGACGATGCGAGAGGCGGTGCTCGGGATGACGGTCGTGCTGGCGGATGGACGGATCATCACCACCGGCAGCCGCGCCCGCAAGTCATCGTCGGGCTACGACCTCACGCGGCTGTTCGTTGGATCCGAGGGGACGCTGGGGATCATCACGGAGCTGACGCTCCGCCTGCACGGACGTCCGGAGGCGGTGGCCGCGGCAACCTGCTACTTCGACGACATCGAGAGCGCCGTTCGCGCGGTGATGACGACGATCCAGCTCGGGATCCCGGTGGCGCGGATCGAGCTGCTCGACGAAGTCCAGATGGATGCGGTGAACCGGTTCTCGAAGCTGTCGTATCCGGTCGCGCCGACGTTGTTCTTCGAGTTCCACGGACTCAGCGAACGCGACGTCACCGAGCAGGCGGTCACCGTGGGAGAGATCGTCGAGGAGTACGGCGCCAAGAACTTCGCGCGGGCGCTGACACCAGAGGCGCGCGCCGAACTGTGGCAGGCGCGCCACGACGCGTATTACGCGGCGCTCGCGATGCGTCCCGGCTCACGTGGCTGGACGACCGATGCCTGCGTCCCCATCTCGCGTCTCGCCGACTGCATCGTCGAAACGAAGCGCGACTTCGCCGAGTCGCATCTGGTCGGCGCACTGGTCGGCCACGTCGGCGACGGCAATTTCCACATGATCATCCCGGTGAATCCCGACGATCCACGGGATCTTGCGGAAGCCGAGCGGTTGTCGGACCGCCTCGTCGAGCGCGCACTGTCGATGGGCGGCACCTGTTCAGGCGAACACGGCGTCGGCATCGGCAAGCGGAAATTCCTCCAGCGGGAGCATGGCGAAGGGCTCGAGGTCATGCGCGCGATCAAAGCCACGCTCGACCCGCTCGGGATCATGAACCCCGGGAAGCTGCTGTAGGTGGGAACTCGAACTCCAAACTACAAACCTCAAATCCCAAACAAAGGCTCGTTTTGAAGTTTGAAGTTTGAAGTTTGGAGTTTGAAGTTTGGAATTTGGAGTTTGGAGTTGTCAGCGTCAGTTCCTCAGAGCCTGCGCGGGATCCACGCTCATCGCACGACGGGCGGGAATGTACGCGGCGAGGACCGACATCAGCAACAGCGCGAGCGCAACGGCGGCGTAGGTCAGCGGATCGAGACGCCGGACGCCGAAAAGCTGCGCCTCCACGAGCGGCGAGATCGCCATCGCCGCGAGCGTTCCGATGAGGATCCCGGCAGCAGCGAGCCTGGCGGCGTGTGACAGGAGCAGCCGCAGCACGTCCGCCGGTGTCGCTCCCAGCGCGAGACGGATCCCCACCTCGGTCGTGCGCTCGGCCGCGATCAGCGTGATCACGCCGAACACCCCGAGCGACGCAAGGCCGAGCGATAGCGCACCGAACGCGCCGACGAGCGACAGCACGAAGCGGCGCGTGCCGACCGACGCGCTCCGAATCGCCTCCATCGTCCGGAGGTCCATCGGCGGGTCCGCTCCAAGTTCGCGTATCGCCTGACGGACGGCTGTCGCGAGCGCCGCGGGATCGCCCGCGGTCCTGACCACAAGGAACGGCCCCACCGGCGGCCCCTGACGGTAGGTGATGTAGAACTCCGGTCTGGGGACCTCCTCGAGACTGCCGTGGCGGATGTCGCCCACCACGCCGATGATGGTCATCCATGGCTGGTTCGGCGAGCCAAAGCGGATGCGCCTGCCGATCGGATCCTCGTTCGGGAACAGGCGCGCGGCGAACGCGTTGTTGATGACGGCGGCCGGCGGCGCCTCCGCATGATCGTCGCGCGTGAAGCTGCGTCCTCGGACGACCGGGATCTGCATCGCCTCGAAGTAGTCGAAGACCGCGCGGCGCATCTCGACTTCCGGCAGATCGGCACGGTTCACTGCCGGCCGTCCTTCGACCTCGACGTACGTGGTCACGTTCGTGCTGCCGAGCGGCAATCGGGTCGTGCCGCCCACAGCCGTCACGCCGGGCAGCGCCTCGAGCGTGCTCTCGAGGCGATCGTAGAACGCCAGCCGCGACGGCGTATCGGCGTACTGCGCCGGCACGGACACCTGCATCGTCAGCAGGTGCTCCTCGGTGAAACCAGGGTCCACGTTGAGGACCGAGACGAAGCTGCGCAACAGGAGACCGCCGGCAACCGTGAGCGTCATGGCGAGCGCGACCTCGGCAACGATCAAGGCCGCACGCGCGTTCTGACGCGTGCGCGACGCGGTGGTCCGCGCGCCATCGCGCAATGACTCCTGCGCCGTCGACCGGGCCGCGGTTGCAGCCGGGATGACGCCGACCACGATCCCGGTGACAACCGACAGCGTGAACGCGAACAGCCCGACCGGCAGATCGGGCGAGACTTCTCCGATCCGCGGCAGGTGCGAAGGCGCCAGCGCCAGCACGGCGCGGATCACGAGCATCATGACGCCGAGGCCGGCTACGCCGCCCAGCACGGCGAGCACCATGCTCTCGACCAGGCTTTGCTGAATCAGACGGCTTCGCGAGGCGCCCAGCGCCGAGCGGACGGCGAGGTCCCGCCCGCGTCCCGCCGCACGCGCGAGCAGGACGTTCGCCACGTTGATACACGTGATCAGCAGGACGACACCCACACCGCCGAGCAGGATCAGTAGCGCCGGGCGAATCGTTCCAACCGCCTGCTCGTGCAGCGGCAGCACCGTCACCCCCCACCCTGCGTTCGTGTCGGGATAGTCAGAGGCGCGCTGCGCGGCGATCGCCTCGAGGTCGGCCCTGACGCGGTCGATCGTCGCATCCGGATGCAAACGTCCAACAACGCCGAAGTAGTGGATGCTGCGATTCGGTGCCCCCGTCGCGTCCACCAGCCGCGGATCCCGCTCGCGCGAAATCGGCCACCACATGTCCACCACCTGGCTCCGGGTGAAGCCGAGCGTGCGGCCGAGCATGGTTCCGTACGGGAACGTGAAGTCCTCCGGCATCACTCCGAGGATCGGGATCACCGCGGCCGCACCGCCGCCCGTCAGCGACATCGTTCTGCCCACGACGTTCGGGTCGCCTCCCAGCCGCCGCTGCCAGAACTGATAACTCACCAGCGCACCGTCCGGCGCATCCGGATCGTCGAACGTCCGGCCGATCAGCGGAGAACGGCCGAGGAGCGTGAACATCCCCGGGTTGACCTGCGAGACGATGACGGGCTCAGGGTCGCTCGCGAGCACGACCTGCGCGGGAGTCAGGAAGGAGTAGAACCCTTCGACCCCGGCGAGCGACGGCGCCGCGCGAAACGCCTCAGCATTCGCTGGTGACACCGGATTCTGACGTTCGTCGTTCTTCGTGTTGTTGCTCCAGATCGTGACGAGCGAGTCCGGCTCGTCGTACGGCAGCGGGCGCAGGAGCACGGCATTCACCACGGCGAACATCGCCGTGTTCGCGCCGATCCCGAGCGCCAGTGAGGCGATCGTGAGACACGCAAACAGCGGCGCACGCCGGAACTGACGAAGTGCGAAGCTGACGTCGGAGCGGATGGATTCCCAGGTCATGTTCGCCTCCTGGCCGGCTGCATGACACACGCCAGCCATTTCCGCGGGCTATCGCATACGACCATCAACCGCCATGAAGGTAACGTTGATGATCCGGTCTCCTTCGTGAATCCGTTCGAGACGCTCGATGTGCTCAGGCCGAACGGTACCGAAGACCGTGTACTCGAAATCGAGCCGTGGATTATCGACGAGATTGATGAAGAGCTGAGCGTCGCCCGTGTCGCGCCCGCGGGTCGACAGACCGACGGTGCCCCTGGCGTGGGACCTGGCGCTGATCTCGTCCTTCACGTACGGACCGTCGCCCACATACTCGTTTGCGCCGGGGCTTCCGCCCTGGATGATGAAGTTCGAAACGACCCGGTGAAACGTGAGGCCGTCGTAGTAGTTACGATTCGCAAGACGAAGGAAGCGCGTGCTCATCAGCGGCGCGCGGACCGGGTCGAGCCGGATCGCGAACTCGATTCCGCTCTCCATCTTGAAGAGCGCCACCTTCTCGACCAGGATCGAGAGTTCCGACGCGCTCGGGAGTTCCTGCGGCAGAAGCGGCTGTGGATCGATCGCGTACGTCTGTCCCGTCCAGGCGTTCAGCGTCCTGGCGGCCGCGGCCGCGATCTTCGAATCGAAGTCGCGCAGCAGCGGCAGGAGCTGCTCGACGTAGCGATCGCTGCCGAACTCCTCCAGCCTCTCGAGGATCGCCAGACGTGTGTCGCGCGAGGTGTCCTTCCGCTCGGCCGTGACCCGCGTCAGCGCGGCAACCAGCGCGAGGCTCAGTTCAGGGGTCACGCGCATCCCCGCCATCTCGCGCGCGGCGGTCCTGAGCAGCTGATAGTCGGTGCGGTCGAGCGCAGCCAGGACGGGCGGCGCAGCGGCGTCCCCCTTCAATCGCCGCAAGGCACCGAGCGCCGCCTCGCGGACGTTGTCGTGCGGATCCGACGCGAGAAGCTCGAGTGTCGCGATCTCGTTGGCCGCCGCGGCCGCGCGTGCCGCGTACATTCTCACCTGCCACACGCCATGGCGCGCGTGCGTGACCAGCGGAATCTCGAGATGTGATGGACTGCGCTTCGCCAGTGACACCAGGGCATGCGACGCACGCCGCCAGTTCCCCGTCTCAGGTGGCGTCCGCGCCTCGGCAATCAAACGATTGACGACATTCTCATCGTCGGGGCAATCGCCGAGTGCGTCCAGCGCGTAGAGAACGACGTGCTCGCCGGGATCGGTGAGCATCTCCATCACCGGACCGCAGCCCTCGGTCTTCGCGTAGTGCCTGACGTAACCGCGAAGCGCCTCGAGCCGCACCTCCTCCTCGCGGTCCATGAACCGCTTGCGCAGGTACCCCAGGCGGTCTTCGAGCGTGATGGGAGAACTGCCGCTCGACAGCGCGAGGACGGCGAGCCGCCGGATGTCGGCGCTGAACGCATCCTCGAGCGTGAGTCGCAGCGTTTCTGCATCGGCACCGCCGGATGCGGTCAGCGCCTGCATCGCCGCCGTTCGAAGAGCGAGGTCGGTCATCTTGACCGTGGAATCGCGCGCGGTGGCAATCGCACGCAGCGCGCCCAGTGTTTCGTCGGGCACGGGCGCGAGCTTTCGATGCAATCGCGCCATGATCTCGACCGCCGAGGCGGCTGCGCGGCGGGCACCGGCCGCAGCGCCAACCTCCGATGAACGCTCGAGGGCATGCCGGATCATTCTGTCGGCCTTCAGGACCTGATCACCGGTCCGATACGGCAAACGCGCGAGCGTCCGAAGCATCTCCCCGAGCGCCTCGCCTGATTTCTCCGCCGCCGCCGCCGACAGCAACGCCTGCTGCACGCCATCGACCTGGGTATCCTTCGGATCGAGCGGCAGCACATCGCCTCGCATCGCCTGTCCGATCGCGGTCGCCGCCTCGCGGCGGGCCTCCGAACGCTGCGCACGAAGGTACGGCAGCAGGTCGGTGACGACGTCCCGGCGTTCAAGGCGACCGAGGGCGCGAATGGCGGTGTCCTGGAGAAGCGAGGTGGTGGAGCGCGCCCCGTCGATCAGGATCGCAAGGTCCTCAGGGGTGGGCGCACGCGCCTCCTCCGCGCGCAGGATCGCGATCCCCTGCGGGATGCTCGTGATGTGGATGAATCCCGGATCCTGATCGCCGGAACTTGCCGCGATGAGGAGCAGGAGCGCAAGCCGCAGGAGCAGAAGTCACCTCCGGCGGAATAGTTCACTAAATGCGCGGGGCAAGTCCAGAGAGAAGGGATCGGCGCCCCATAAAGGGGCGCCCTACGTCGCCTCGCTCACGGCGGACAGCCGTCCCGAGTATTCGAGCATCTGCGTGGTCAGGTCCATCGGATACTCGATCTTCACGTCGACGATCGACCCGCCGGCATCGTATACGGCCTCGAGCCGCGGCTGGACGAAGCCCGTATAGGACGGCATGTTCAGGCGGTCGACCCTGGCGACCACCTCGTCGCGCAGCGCCGGATCGAAGTGGACGCCGTAGGTCTCGAAGAGCGCCTTCGCCGCCTCGTAGTCCCCTTCCGACTTGATCCGCTGGACCTCGCCGAGCAGCCGGCCCACGCCTTCGCGGAACGCCTGCGCGTCCACCATCACGTAGAAGGTCTTGCCGTCGCGCTTACGGACCTCGATCGCCGTTGAATTCGCCATCAACCAGCGGACGATCATCTGCCGGTTGCGCATGTGATCCTCTTCGATCTGCGTCCCCTCGCGCATGCGGCGCAGCTGGACCAGCGCGTTGCGGGTGTATGCCTCGTACTCGGCGCGGACGACGGCGTCGTGATCGGCGGCGGGGATGATCCCGAGCTCGACCATCTTCGGATCGGCAATGAAGTAGAGCCCGACCAGGTCGGCGCGCCCTTCTTCCAGCGCTGAGAAGTGTT
>DASWVN010000203.1:0-57233 GCA_036401215.1 Vicinamibacterales bacterium
CGCGAACAGCCCCACCCGTCCTTGTACCATTCTGACAAATGGTTGTCGTCTGGTGGGAGCTGTGGGAAACGCGTTCTGTGCGTTTTCCAAAGAACGGTGGACGCGTTCTTCAGCGTCCAACGTTCTGGCAGCTTCCACAGACGCCGGCAAATCGATTCGGCGATTGACGTTCTCAATTCGGCCACCTCGTCGGGAGCACCGCACCCGTCCTGCGCGGCAAGCGCCTGGCCGAGACTTGTGCCCCGGTGGGGTGGACCGTGAGTGACATCCAGTGGGAAGTTGCGCCTCGAGCGCCAGTACAAGGGTGATGCGCTTCACGGAGTGGCCGGAGCCGAAAGGAGCGAGCGTGTCGGACAGGTTCGAGTGGTTGGTGGGGGTGGATTGGGGAAGCGCGGCACATCAAGTGTGCGTAATCAACGCGCAGGGCGAAGTGTGCGGGACACGTAGGGTGGAACACACGGCTGCCGCGGTGCACGATGCCCTGCGGTGGATCGGTGAGCGCACGGGCGTCTCGCCCGATGCGATTGCCGTCGCCATCGAGACGTCGCGCGGCGTGTTGGTGGATACGTTGATCGAGCACGGGTTTGTCGTCTTTGCGCTCAATCCCAAACAGCTTGATCGGTTTCGGGACCGCTTCACAGCGGCCGGCGCGAAAGACGACGACCGAGATGCCCACGTTCTGGCGGATGCTTTGCGCACCGACCGACGCGCGTTTCGACGCGTGCGGCCCGATGATCCGCTGACCATTCAGCTGCGCGAAGTGTGTCGGCTCCGCGAAGAATTGGTGGAGGAGGAACGGCGGCTGGTGAATCGGCTGCGCGAACAGCTCTACCGGATCGACGCGCCGTGGCTAACGCTGAGCCCGGCCGCCGACGAGCCGTGGCTGTGGACGGTGCTGGCCACCACCCCGGATCCGGCGATGTGGGGGCAACTCGGCCGCCGCCACATACGAGCGGCGCTGCAGGCCCATCGTATTCGCCGTATCGCCGTCGATGACGTGATCCACGCCCTGCGACAACCGCGCCTGCCAGTTGCTGAAGGAGTCACCGACGCGGTCGGATTCCGCATTCAGACGCTGGTGCGGCAGCTCGTGCTGCTGCGGCAGGAGCGGACGCACAGCGAACAGCAGATCGATCGCCTGTTGGAACGGCTCGCGACTGCCCCCGTGGCTGAGGGGGAGGCCGGTAAGCATCGTGACGTCGAGATTTTCCAGTCCTTGCCAGGTGTTGGAAGAATAGTGACCGCCACGATGCTCACGGAGGCCACAGCGCCACTGGCCGATCGCGATTATCACACGCTTCGCGCCTACGGGGGCGCGGCTCCGGTCACGAAACGCAGCGGCAAACGGGCGTTCTTCGTGCACATGCGGTATGCGTGTAAGCACCGAGTGCGAACCGCGCTGTATCACTGGTCCCGCGTAAGCCTCCAACACGATGCCGCAGCGCGGACCTACTACGACGCGTTGCGAGCACGTGGGCACAGTCATGCTCGAGCACTTCGGAGCGTCGCCGATCGATGGCTCCGAATTCTTGTCGCGATGCTCAAAGCTGGACAACTCTATGATCCATCGCGGTTCACAAAGGCTGTCGTCACGCCGGCTTGACAACGGGTGGGAAGTCTCGACCCCAAAAGCACGCGCCACGAGAGAGGGGTCTCCGGGCGGGCGGGGCGGCCCCAGTTCGCGCCCCCCGCGGGAGCGCTTTACATCTCGCGGTAACGGGCCACCAGGCGCCGCTCCTTTCGCGAGTCGCGTCCAACCAGCACCGACAGCGCGAAGCTGACGATCGTCACGATGAGCGCGCCGACAAAGGCGGCGCCGAACCCGTCGACGTGAAACCGCAAGCCGAACAGGTCGGACGTGGCGGCCGTGAGCCACAGCATGATGGCGTTCAGCACGAAGGTGAAGAGGCCGAGCGTCAGAATGAAGAACGGCAGCGTCAGGATGAACAGGATCGGCCGGATCACGGCGTTGAGCGCGCCGAACACGAGGGCGACCGCGAACAGCAGGGGCCACTCCCCTTCGAACGAGATGCCCGGCACCAGCCGGATCGCCGCCCAGAGCGCAGCAGCGTTGATCAGCAGACGGGTGATGAATCGCACGTGACCTCCGTACGATTTGACGACGCCACGCCGGTTCGGTTCACCGCGTCCGCGACATCTCGAACACGTCGCCGAGCGAGAGGGTCAGCCCCGCCAGGAACGGCGTCCGCAGTGCGCCGCTCTTCCCGCGAGTCAGCCGTGCCTCCTGGTATCGACCGTCCACTAAGGGTCCGTCCGGAAATAAGTGCGCCACCTATGGGCGCCGAGGCGCCCGCCGCGCAAGGCGCGAGGAGCGCGCATACCGGGCGTATGTAAGCGACGAGCAACGCCGCGCCGCGGGATGCATCGGCGGCCAGAGTGGTGCAGTTATTTCCGGACGGGCCCTAACCTGTTGACACGCGCCCGCTATGCCGGCGTGCGGCCAGCCGGAACGTGAGCGTACTCGACGTCAGGCTCGCGCCGCAGGGCCGCGAGCACACGGTCCACGGACGCGGTATCGGGCAGACGCAGCTGATAGATCGTCGTCAGATCGTGGAGCGTGTCACGCAGAAAGAGTAACCGTGCGTCAACCGCATCCGCATCGACAATCTGGGCGATGCGGCGTTCTCTATTTCCGGAATCCTCGATGGGGCGGACCTTGACGATCACTTCGGTCAAGCAGATACCTGCCGCGGCGGCCCGGAATGGGTCCGTATCCGCGACGGAACGTATTACCTGCGAATCGTGATGGTGGCAGCAGCCGCCATCGTTCGATCGGCCTCGTAATCGTAAGCTGCGGCTCGCACTCTGGAAGGAAGCCCCTGAACCGGCACGGTGACATCGATGGCCAGCCAGTCCTTCTTCGTCCGTGCGTACTCATCCGACGAGAGCGCCAGATTCAGGCTTCGCGTCAGCTCGCCGACCTGATGTCCAGAGCGATCGTCCACTACAATTCCCAGGCGAAGGATCGCCCGAAATTCACCCCCATCATCTTTGAAGGCGACCCATCTTGGATCGAAAGCGATGTTCAGAACAAGCCTGTGTTCCTGATCCATCGACGGTTGGATTCTTAACGCGGGTGGCGCCACTCTGGCGTTCGTGATCATACTCCTGGGCGCCGCATCGGTCAGCCGTGTCAGCGCCTGCTGGACGGCTTCAGCCGCGATGGCATTCCGAAAGTCGTCTTCATCACGCTGGGAGGGACCAAGGCGATAGCCGTGGCGATAGTGAGCACTGACGCCAGGCCTATTGATTTCTACCCGAATCGAACGATAGGTATCTGGGCTCGGCGCCGATTTCGGATAGTAGGCCAGCAGGTACTGGACGCGTGAACTCCGCTCGAGTCGGCCAAAAGTACTCGATGCCTCCCGGTAGAAGGAGGAGAAGCCGCCAGTCGCCTCAGCGACATCACGGTGATCGCCAGGCGCAAAGAAATCCCGGTCCGTGATCCCCATTCCTGAGGCGGACCTCGTCCCCGCGCCTCTCGAAATGAAGAGGCCTCCTCGGATCATCGTGTGTCCTGATAGCCCGCCGGTGTTGATATGAGACAGCGTCACTCGGGACTCATTGGCAAGCTTGACCAGAATATGGTCGCTCCGATCGTCCGTTGTGCTCTGACCGAGCGGAAGCGGTTTGTCGGTCAGCACGATGAGATGCTTCTCTCCGCCGAACCGGCGTCCGAATTGGATGGCCCTCCTGAGATAGTTCAGATTTAGGTAACGCGATGCTGTTGTTCCTGTTGCCCCTGGCAGTTCGACGAAGCTGGGAATTTCATCGCCGCGGAACAGTGCATCGATCTCCCTGCGAGTGGCAGTCGAAAGGGTGACCGGATCGAACGCTAGTCGGCGAAAATCCGCCTGAAGACGGCCCTCGAGAGCCTCGTGGTGGTGACGATAACGTTCGAGGAAGCGGATCGCCGCGCCATGATCTGTTGTCGGCTTCGATGCTCGCAGGAACGCTATCAAGGCGACTCGATCTGTCGGTAGCAATCCTTTGATGAACGCAATGGCAGCGTCGATACCTCTCGCCGGTCCGTTCAATCGTCCACGCGCGAGCAGGATAATAAACGTCCGATGAGACTGGGGAATGAGACCGAAGGGCTCAACACTGCTTTGGCTCGAGAGATCAGGCTGCTGGTCCGTCGAGTACGAAAGAGTCATGAAATGGGCTATATCCTGCTTTGCGCCATTCTCGTAAACGGCAAAGTCGGAGGCGGTGAGACCTGGCACGGGATCACCGTTTGCATCCACCACACGGACATCGATCGGAACCAAGAGCACTGTCGAACGCAGTGGCGGCTGCTGCTGATCACGGCCAGCCACTGCCACTGAACAAACGAGCACTGCGACAACAGTCGCTGCCTTGGCGAGTAGTCGTGACACTCATGCACCGCCATACACGATTACTTTGGAGCGCTACGAAGGGCCTCAAGCGTCTCGTCGACTAGGCGCGTGAAAATGGCGCCCTGGAATTGCGCCTGCTTCATGACGCAAGACTTGGACGGTATTGTCCGGAAGGACAGCGCCGATCAGAAAGCCTGGTGTACTTCTGACACCGATCTCTCTAGCCAGTTCGATGTCACGCTCTATTCGGCCTTGTATATCAGAAGTCCAACACGATTCGAAAGCTGCTGACTCGGCCCCTACCGCCGCTGCTTTTGAGCTGAGACTCAACGGATCCAGCCGATGCCTCTCCAGCGGCAAATGCCGGAGTGCGAACAAGGCCCGAAGCGGGCGCCGGCGTCACGAAGTGCGCTCCGTCGATCAGCTCGTGTCTGAGCCCATCGTCCGGCAGCGCCAGGAGGTCCTGGTATGTCATCCGGTGACGGTCGATCGCACTCCGCATGTCGTGCTCCTCGCCCACGGGCCCATTCTACGCCTCCAGCAAGTGGTACCCGGCGCTATCAGTCGCGTTTTGGAGGTGATTTTGCGTGTCCGCACTGATTGCACTGCAGAATTCGCTGCCTCGCCACGCCTGGCAGGTTGCAGCTTTCGCCATCGCGCCTCAACGTCGGACGGAGCTTCACGTTCAGATCGGCGCGTGCCGCTGCAGCGGATTCGGTGCGCCTTTTCGCGCGGCGGGCCGCAGCAGACGATGCTATCGTCGTCGTCGACGGGAGAAAGTATGCCGGTGCAGTGGCGAATCGAACGACAGGGTCGTGCGTGGCAGGGAGATGAGGGGATGCAACGTTGGGAACTCACTCCCGGGCGGCTCGAGATGGTCAGGGGAAGGCTGCTTTGGGACGACGAGTCGCGTCTCCAGCTGCTGGGCCTCCTGCTGGAGAACGTCGGGGCAGATGCCGCCGTGCGGCTCGGCGATCCGTCCGTGTGGATAGAGGCCATCGAGGCGCTTCGAGCGGAACGGGGCGGGCGGGCCTGACGCGCCCGTTATGCCGGCGTGCGGCCAGCCGGAACATGAGCGTACTCGACGTCCGGCTCGCGGCGCAGGGCCGCGAGCACACGGTCCACGGACGCGGTATCGGGCAGACGCACTTGATAGAGCGTTGCCAGATCGGGGAGTGTGTCACCCGGAAAGAGTGGCCGTGCGTCAACCGCATCCGCACCGACAATCTGGGCGATGCGGCGTTCTCCATTTCCGGAATCCTCGATGCGGCGGAACTTGACGATCACTTCGGTCATGCGGATACCTGCCGAGACGGACCGAATGGGTCCGTGTCCGCGACGGTACTAGCAATGACCATACCACCAGTCACACCCGCCGACGAGAGTCCCCTCAGAGGCTCCGGCGCACGTTGAGTCGCCCGTGCCCCAGTTCCTCCGTGAATCCAGACTGACCTGACACCTTGTCCGCCCCTTTCACGAGAGCGTTCCGAACGTCACCCACTTTGGCTTTGGGTCGTCTGGCCCGGATCAGCGCCGCGGTGGCGGCGACGAAGGGTGTCGCCATCGACGTACCGGGCCAGGCGTCATAGTCGGTCGATTCGGCAAGCTCCGACGCGTAGGTCGGGACGGTGCTGAGGATGTTCTCCCCGGGCGCGACGAGCGTGATGTGCGGACCGGTGTTGCTGAAGCTGGCGCGCCGGTCGATTTCAGTCGAGGCGCCGACCGCGATGACATCCGGCAGGGCGGCCGGATAGCTCGGGGCGTTGCCCGCCCTGAACTCGTTGCCCATCGCGGCAACGACCACCGTTCCAGAGTCGATCGCAGCGCGGATCAGAATCTCTTCGGTCGGATCGTGAGGACCGCCAAGACTCAGATTGAGCACGGAGACCTTCTGGTCGATCGCGTAGCGAATCGCCCGGTAATAACCCACGCCGCTGTACGGTCCGAGCGCCTTGAGAGAGAGAATGCGCCGGGACGCACAGATTCCGGAGATCCCGATCTGATTGTTTCGCACGGCAGCCAGGATGCCGATCACGTGAGTCCCGTGGCCTTTGGTGTCCTTCAGCGGTCCGGTCGTGAACGACTTCTCCTCGACGACAACCCCTTGCAGGTCAGGATGCTTCGCATCCACGCCTGTATCGATGACGGCGATCGTCACGTCACGCGCATCCTTGAAGGTGCTGAGCTTTTGAGCATGGTACCACCGCACGGCCCCGAGCCCCCATTGACGGCTTTCGAGCGGATCGAGCCGGCCTGTTGTGCGCCTGCGGGATCGCGATCGCTTCCGAGCGCCCTTCTTTGCCCCGACCCCACCTGGAGACATCAAGTACCGTTCGGCGGGACGATGGACGTACTCGACCTTCGCGTCTTGCTGAAGTGCGGCGCAGGCGCGCTCCGCCGCGTCTTCATCCCTGAAGGTCAGGATGTGGAGCGTGTCCTCCTCCCCGACGCCTGACGGCTCCACCGCGAATGCAAGCCGCTCGCTTCCGGCGGCCCGACGGATCCCGGGCGAGTCGAACAGCGGCTCAACCGACTCGATGGCGCCGCTGAGCACCAGCATCTCGAGGGCCGAGGTCGACGGAACGAACGCCGCCTCGCGCGGGGCGGCAGCGGCGAACGTACGGTCGCCGGTCCCTTCCGCCAGAACGAGATGCTGCAACGCCCTACGCGTCGGCACATCAGCCTTCAGTTTGACGATCAGCTCGTTGCTCGGTGTGGTTGCACGGATCGAGCTGTCGATACTGGTACGCCTGAACATAGGAACTCGCCTCCTGGCGACCGTGCGGGCGCATCGCCCGGCGGAGTCGCACGGATATGAGACGGACACGGCGGAGATTTTTCAGGATGACGAGGGCTTCTTCTACCGGTTGTCTGCTGAGCGGGCTCCGCGTCATCGAGCCGGGCACGTGTGGATGCTTCACGGCGAGAGCGGCAGCGGAATGAGCGTTCCCTATCAGATGTAGAACGCATCGATTTGCTTCGCGAACGATTAGACGGACCGGATGCGCCGATTCCGTCGATCGCCATCTTCGCGGAGGCTCTCGAAACCGTTGGCGACCTCGGTCAGCGACACGTAATCACCAGACGTAGCCGACGCCGTTGTCCTCCCCCCTCATAACTCTGGTCCAATCGTGCGATCGAGCCATCGGTGCAGAAGATCGCTCCCTTCACCCGAAGGGGGCACCGACAGGAACATCTGCACGCCCGACCCGATGATCTCCTCGGCGCCGGCGTGAGCGCCCGGGAAGGCGACCGCCGCCCAGCGCGTCGCCAGGCGGGGCGCATTCGTGAGCGGGTCGCGTTGACTGCCGTTGCGGATCGTGCGCACGTACCCGACCTTCTCCTCGTGCAGCCGGCGTGAACGGGAGTAGGTGACGTCGAGAACGGCCACCTTGACCTCGTCGGCGGATGACCACAGCTCGATGGCCACATCCGGCCGGTTCTTGCCTTCGGGCGCGACCAGCTCACGGCCGCGGCGTGGATACGGAACATCCAGCCGCAGAACGATCCGCATCTGCCCCTGCCGCCAGACGAACGCACGCGTGAAGTCGAGAGGATCCCTGAGCGCACCCAGGCGCGTCTCCAGCCACTCGCGAACGAGGCACTGGATCCAGCGTTCGTAAAGCACGTTGAGAGACCAGGGGGTGATCGGGATCGCCGCCTCGCTCAGCGCCGGCGGAACGCCGAGCGTGGTACCGGAGAGGTGCCCCAGCGCGGACCCGAGCCAGGCGATGACGTGGTAGCCGGGATGGTCCCTGAGAATGAACGACTGGTATGGAGCACCGCCGTCCGGCAGTCGTTGCCAGAAGTCACTCCCGAACCATGAATCCAGCTCCGTCGCGGCATGACCGAGTCCCCGCAGTGTCGACGGACCGATCTGATCGTCCAGAGCCGCCAGCATCGCGTTCGACAGGCGCCGCACGACACTGATGGCGTATCGGTTCTCGGGCGTATCGTGTCGCTCCGCGGATCGACGAAGTGGGATCTCCCCGTGCGTCGGCCGCGGGATCGGCCAGGGCGCCGTGGCTGGCCGGAAGCGGCGGACGTCGATGTCCGCGCCGCGCACACCCGCGAGACGTGAGACGGGCCGCCAGTCTTCCTCACGCGTGAGCGACGGCAGCGGACGGGCCGCCACGGAACGCAGCGCGGGAGCGGCGCGTTCGAAGCATTGCAGCAGGAGCAGGGCGCGTTCCTCGGCTGCCGCGGGCACCCTCGGAGCGATCGACGCCCAGATGCGCGATCTCCCCAGCGGATCGGCGACGCTCCCGAGACGCCGGCGCAACTCCTCGATCATGAAACGGTGCTGCGCCTCCGTGATTCGGCTGGCCTGCCGGCGAACGATGGCGCGGACGGCTTGACCTTCCGGGTCTACCGCCAGGAGATCGCAGTCTCCAACCAGGTGTGTCGCTGCCGCGGCCTCGACCCACGCCTCGTCCGCGATCCATCGGAAGTACCCGTCGGCCCGAAGCGGGACCGGCTCGTCACCGACGCTGACCACCGGCGCGCGGATGCAGTCGTCGACGACGAGCCGCAGCTTGTCCACCTCGTCCAGAGGGATGACGGTGCCCTCCCCGACCGGAACGCCGTTCAAGAACAGTCTCATCGACGGTCAGCCACGCCTTCGTCAGGACGTCTCGAACTGCCCGAACACGAACTCCCGGCGTTCGAGGCCGGCGGCCAGGCGACGGACGAGCGCCAGGCTGCGGGGCATCAGATCCGCATCCGGGCCGGCGAACGTTTCGAGATACACGCGGACGCGATCGAGCACCTGTCTATGGGCAGGTTCGGAGCGCTGGAGGCGCAACTTCGCCAGCACGATGGTCGCGAGCGCGGAATCGAGCCCCGCGTGGCGATCGATACCGTGCGTTTCCGATTCCTCGACCCAGCGGACGACCTGTCGAGCCACCCGGTACCCGACCCGGAAGGACGCGTCGCGCAGGATGCCGTCCAGCTCGATGAGCACGGGTCCCGCCAGCGCGGCGGCCGGCCCGGGCTCCCGCTCGAACCAGCCGCGCAAATCGATGCTGTCGACGTGGAGATAGATCGCCCGGTCGAGGACCTTCGGGGAGAGCGCGTGCGTCGTGTCATCGTTGTTGACCGTTCCGATGATCACGAGGTTGGGCGGCAGCACCAGCCGTGCCGGATACCCGCGCGGGGCCCCGGCTTCGTACAGGTGCAGGACCCGCTGCTCCGGTTCGAGTTCGAGTTTCGAGAGCACTTCGGCCAGGTAATACTCCGGACGCGCAAGGTTCATCTCGTCCAGGCAGCAGTGATAGGGGCGCGCAGACCGTCCCGCGGCCTTCGCCGATGCCCATTCGGCCGCCGCGTCGGCCACGAACGTCGTGAACGGGTAGGCGATGAAGTCCCCCTCGAACGGCGGCAGGTATCCGAGCAGATCTTCGTTGGCGCGCCAGTCGGGACGCACGGCGATCAGCGTGTACTCCGCATCGATCGAGGCGGCGTAGTCCCTCGTGAGCCGGGTCTTCCCCGCGCCGCTCGGGCCCGCGAGGATGACGAGCGGCGAAACGCGGACGGCAACCGCGTACTCGGTGACGATCCCTGCCGGAAACGGCAGCGCCATGGCCGCATCCGCGGCAAGGTCCCGCTCGACGACGGTCGCCGGAACGGAGGGCAGGACCACGGGAGGAGCGGCATCCGTCGACGGTGGACGAACGGCTGTCTCACGCGTGGCGGGACCGGGGCCTGCGGCATCCTTCCGCACGGCATCGAGGAGCGACGACGGCAGCACGATGCGATTGCCGAAGCGAGGCTCTGCCGGCAGCGTCGCGGCAATCGAGCGGAGCCCCTCCAGCGCGCGCCGGACATCATCGGTGTCACGCCCGGCATCCCGCAGCCGGCTGAGCGCCTGCTCGTGATCGGCGACGAAGCGATCCAGGATCGTGGGGACGTTCACCGGCGAGATCAACCGGATCATGTCGCTGCCCGACGAACGGCTCACGCGCTGCGCGAGCACGTCGGGATCGGCGACCCGCGCCGCGAACCGCACCGCGTGATCGGGATTCCCCCGAAGCTCGAAGTCCATCTCCGCGTCGTCGAATGCCTCGATCTGCCAGATGCCGACGGGCACGTTCACGTCATCGCGATAGGTGCCCCAGAACATGGCGAGATCGCCGGGCTCGGGCCGCTGCTGCTCGAAGATCTGCTGATACGGCATCTGACTGCGGGGCAGCCAGAGCTTTGGCAGGGTGCCGAAGAGGGACAGAAAGAAGCACTTCCTCTGTCCCTTCGCGCAGTATGCCGACTTGAACTCGATGCGCGCGCGACAGTCCTCGTGCGTGACGGGCGAGGTGCAGACCTGCCCGTTCCAGTTCAGATTGTGGATGTTGACGCGGATGGCGTAGGCGGAGCGCATGGGACCTCGGATGGAGCGATGCTATCACCCCGAGGTCAGCCGAGTTCAGAAGTCAAGAGGCTGCGGGCGGCCCCCAGCGGTCCCCGGTGGAACGCAGCGCGTCGCCCTCACCCGCCGGTCAGGATCCTCAACTCCCGAAGCCAGGAGATCTGGAGATCGCTGAAATCGCGGCCCCATTCAGCCTCTTGAAAGCTTCGACGTCCAGCCCTTTGATCGGCGCAGCAGTCTCCTTCCAGTCCAGCTTGTCGATTGTGAGCTTTCGGACATCGCGCCCACCCTGTTGCGGGACCTTCGCCATCACTTCAGCGGCACGCTGCGTCACGATGGCAGCCGACTTACTCTGATCTGATATGCCGGCACCCACGAGAACGGTCTGGGTCTGAGTGATTGCCGCGATCTGCTCGGCCGCCTCCTCGGTGCTCAGCGTCGGCTGCGCAGGGGTCGACAGGATGATCAGGTCAGCCGTTCGAGATTGCAGCAATCCGTCGGCCGCGGAGCGCAGGGAAACCTTCAACGGCGCCGCCGTTTTGTCGGACTCTCCCTCATAGACGACGTATAGATCGCCGATGTCGCCGGCGATGTTGGTTCGATAGAGCGAGAAGATCCCGCGCTCGGACGTTCGATCCTCGGCGAGGGCGGTACCGATCTGGTTGGACGTGGCGTAGAGCCGGACCAGCGCCCCGGACATCCGCTGCCCTGCCTTGTCCACCGCCACGCCGACGATCACCAGCGTATCCGCGCGCGCCTCGGTCGCGCCGAAGCAGGCCAGTCCCGCCAACAACACGGTCTTCGCCAGGAATCTGGAGTTCCTCACCATCTCGCCTCCTCGATCGGTCCGCGCCGGGTGCCGTCGCGATCGACCAGCACCAGCCGGCCGGCCGCAATCGACCTGGGCTGCCCCTGGGCGAACACCAGCATGTTGCCGTTGATCGGATCGTCCACGCGGTTCCTGGTCGACGTCTGGCGGCACCCGGCGTCCTGACAGAGTTCGAGGAAGAGCCGCTGCCCTTCAGACAAACCAAACCGCTGATAGGTAGCCGTGATCATGACGCGTGGGGGGTCGGTGCTCGTCGGCAGACCCCGGAGGGACTCCAGCGACAGGTCAGGACCGTCACCGCCCCCGGTCACGATGACATTGCCGAGGAGCAGGACGATGACCATCGCTGCGACACCACCGCCAAGGCTTACAGCGACCGGGTGATTCTCGACTCCCGGGATTGGAATCTTGCCTTTGAGTGCCGCGGCTCCCCCGAGGCCACCGACGCCGAACGCGGCCCCAATAGCCAGGACGATGACCACAAGGTAGCGACTCCCTGGTGGCACCTGTTTGCCGAAGGCCGCCATCACGATGAGCAGCATCATGAACGCGAGTGTCGCCACGAGCACGGCGAACGACGCGGGCATCAGCCAGCGAACTGGTCGGGCCATCAACGCCTCCGAACAGAGGAGAGATCGAATCGGTTGGTCTTGCCTTATGGACGGACGTGACCGGAGGTTTTCGTCTCAGCGCGACCGATCCATCTGTGCCAGGCTTTCCGGCGCAACCTGAGCATTTTCATGCCGCGACCGCTGCGCATTCGCCGGAGTCGTGAGGTTCCGGGCCGCAACTACAGCACGCCATTTGCCAAAGGGGCGCGCGCCATCCTGGACGCCGACCGCAATCTCTTCGACGGACGTCACGTCTCTGCGCTGAAGGGGATCTTCCGGCGGCGTGGGATAGGGCCAGTGGACTGATGCGGAGGAGGCGCCCTGAACCGCCCCACGCCAGGTGTGCCGTCACTCGATACCGCTATCCAGGACGTTCTTCCTATAGAACGCGGCCGCCGCGCGTACCCGTCCCCTCAGCTCGCTGCCCCGAGTGATGATGGCGAGCGCGAGGATCTGCGATCGGTTCGTCTTGGTGGGCCTGATCCCTTTCTCCTCGCACGCCGCGTTGATGGCCGAGCCAAAAGACTCCTCCATCGCCAGATCCCAGCGAGCCAGACGATCCGGATCGAGTTTTCCTGTGAATTTTTCGAAGTAGTGCGTCCAGATCAGGACATCCGTGCTGAAGCTTGCCACAACGCCTCCACTATTTGACCCGGAAATTGAAGCCCACCCCGAACATGGTGTAGTCGCGCTGGTTACGGAGTTGCCCGTGCGGGTTCACTCCGTGATAGAAGCGGACGTAGATCTCGCTTAAAGCCATCGTCGCCGGCGTGTGCGAAGCTGGAGCTGTGCGAATGCCCGCCGCCAGGGTCGTTGACCACTGCCGTTCTTCAGGCGTGCTCGAGGACGGCTTCCGGTAGTCATAGAGGATGCGATGCCTAGCTTCGGCTGAAACAAACGGAGACCAGGAGCCATCACCGTGCGGGTGGCGATACTCGCCCCCGAACGAGGGCTCGAAATTGCTGTGCGAGGTCGGGATCTGACGGCCACTGGGTTCGAGGAGGTGGTCCGAGTAATAGCCATCCTTGCCCCACGGACGCAGGCCTCCGTGCCGCACCGACCAGCGCGGTGTCTCGAGGCCCACGCTGTATTCCCAGTACTCGTAGCTGACGTTGATGCGCTCGAACTGCGGGAACGTCTGCTGTGCAGTGAGCGAGAACTCATCCCCGAGGTGAGTGCTCTCGTGCGCCCATGGGACGAACCGCGCCTGGATCCAGCGCTCCTGGGCGAGAGCGTAGCGAAACTTCAGCATGGTCCCAAAGCGGTAGTCCGTGTTGATGATCGGATTGGACGCATCCTTGAAGTCCTCGATCATGTGAAAACCCACAGGCGCCCAGAGACCGACCCCCCATTCACCGGTACGGAACATGCCGGGGTTTTCGGCCGCTACATAGGCGATCATCGGCAGTTCACGGCCAAGGTGAATATCCCAGACGAACCGGCGGCCCGGCTCGATCGAGAATTCGAAGGCGTCGGTACCGCCGAAGTTCACCGCGATGCGGGCTGCACGCTGCTCCGCCACGAGCGGTTCGAACCAGTCGTAGTCCCTGAACACCTGACCCGCGGCCGGAGCCGGCCAGATCGCCAGCGCCACGAGTACCAAAAGCACACTTCCGCGAAAGACCCTCACCGTGTCCATGATGACCTCCACCCCCCATGCCTCGTGCGAGGACCCCGTCGTCTACGTGGCATGGGCTAGCCCGGGAAGCTGACGCCGAGCGCCGCAGCCGTCTCAGTCCCGACTTCTCCGTCGGGAACCAGTCCCCGGGCGATCTGGAAGCCGCTCACCGCGGCGACGGTCTGCATCCCATAGATCCCATCGATTCGACCAGGGTGGAATCCTTCGCCTTTCAACCGGCGCTGAATCTCCTTGACGATGGCGCCGCGCGTCAGCGGGGTGGTCAGGCGGATGACCAGCAACGGGGAAGTCACAACTACCGGGTCGCTCGCATGCTGATAGTCGATCCACGGCACGAGTACCCCGATGTCCCACCGTCGTCCGGCGAGGGTCGAACGGATGACCCCCTTAGCGCTCGAATGAGCCTCGATCGTTCCGCCAGCGCCGTTGGAGAAGACGACGTGCCCGATCAGATTGGGCTGAGGGAAGCGCAGCACTGCGGCGCCCGGGGTCTGCGCCGCGAGCGCCACGCTGATGGTCCGGCCGATCGCGGCGGCGTCGCGCCGCCAGTAGCCGCTGAAGGCGTCTGCGCGAACCGGATTGCCGGTATTGTTGTCACAGCCGTACAGCCGGTCGCTCGACTGGAAGACGCACCATGAGGCGAACTCCGCGCAATCCCACGGGCCTCGCCAGGCGGGATTGTCCTTCGGAACGACCACTCCCAGGTTGTAGGGTTCACCGATATGGAGAGCGGCCTTCTTGAGCACGTCCAGGCCTGATGTCACGTCGTGACCTCCATGTCTGGAGATTTGGACGGACAGGGATCAGGAATTCGCGTGGGTGTCTAGTGAACAGTGTCCACAGCGTAGCGCCGTACCTGGTCGTATGTGTGTGAACGCTTAATTGGCGCCCGCTGGACAGCCATCGGCAGGTGTTCCCGCGAATGTCAGCAGCGCCCTGAGGAAGTTCTCATTTCGGGCGGAGCGCCACACCTCCACCCTCGACGGGGCCTGGCATGAATCGGAGGTCGATATTCTGTGGCGCTCGATGCCGTGGTGGGCGCAATACTGAAGCCGCCTTCCGCGTGGCGGCCGGCCAGCTATGAGGATGTCGTGGACAGGGGAGGCTGCCTTGCGATGAGGAGTCGCGTCTCCAACTACTCGGCTTCGTGGTGGAGAACGTCCGAACCGACGCGGAACTCTTGCGTCATCGGCTGCCCCTCAGCGAGGCTCGCCCTCTTCGTCGTCCTCGGCCAGGCGCCACCAGTCGTCAGCTGTCAGGCGCTTCACCCGATCCAGATAGGAGGCCTTCAGATCGTAATTGGCGGTTCCCTTCAGCACGGGAAAGATCTCCTCGGACAGCGCCGCGCCAATCGCGTGAACCGCGTCGTGCCGCGTCAAACCCTGGCTGCGCAGCCGGTCCAGTGCGTCGATCACCTCCGGTATCCGCAGCGCGATCTGGTTCTCGATGACGGTGTGTACTACTGCGTGCAGCTGTGGGCTGGGCATCGGGATCTGACGCGTCGTGTGCCAGGACCGAACGCGTTCGATCCGCTCCGCCTCGCTCAACGCCAGCCACTCGGAGGGGTCGGGGCCGGCGTCCGGATCGTAATGCATGCCATCGTCGAACGCGGCGTCATCGCCCTCCGCCTGGGAGATCCATGAGCGTCCGGTGCCCTGCTTCGCCAGCTTTTCCAGCGCGACGGAGACGCGCGTGATGCTGGCGAGATCCTCGTCGCCGCCGCCGACCGCGAGCAACGCGCCCCTGTTCTGCGCCTCGATGACGACCTCGCCCGTCGTCGTCTGGATCGTGATCAGATCGAACTGCACGGGATGCGCCACGCGCGGGTCACCCCACGCGCCGTGCAGCTCCCACACCGCTTCACGTTCGAAGGTCTCGAGAATTTCGGCAGGGATATCGGGTGCCATCCACTCGGTCACCTGAAAGTTCTCTCCCGACAACATCTGCTCGGGGCCCTGCGCGAATCCTCGCTCGTAGTTGACGAGCAGCACGTCTCCCCGTTCGAACGGCGGCGCCATCTCCAGGTCGTCGTCGTCGTCGGGGAACCAATCGTCGCTGAACTCATCGCCGTCCCCGAAGCCGGCCGCCTCGAGCCGGTCGTCCTCGGCGTTCATCCGATCGCGCTCGGCTGCGAGTGCCGCGGACGTTGCCGCGGCGTCGGCGTCGAGACAGCACCGCTTGTACTTCTTGCCGCTGCCGCAGTGACAGGGGTCGTTGCGCCCGGGTTTGGTGGCCATCGCGTTGTGGTCGTTATGAACCGCTGCTGCAGGAGCCGGCGCGAAGCCGGACCGTTTCGACGTCCATGACTGGGATGTTCGCGCCCGGGCCGGGATTGCGGCCTGCCACGGGCGGTCCGCCGGAGATGGTGACGCCGCCGACGGTGACGCCTTTGTCGTCGAGATCCGCACGGCGGACGAGGCCCCCGACCTCAACCATCTGGCGTTCGTACTTCTTGACCGTCTTCATGACTTCTTTCTTGCCGGCCAGCCGGAACGTGCGTCGCCCGACGTTCGGACCGCTTTCGACGTCTCTCGGGCGCTGTTCGAGCGTCCTCAGCACCCGGCCCTTCAGGCAGCCGACCACCGTCAGCTGAACGGAATCCTCGGGAATCTTTCGCTTCTCCTGCGGGGCATCCTGAGGTATCGAGAGCGCGAGCAGGAGCACGAGCACGACCATGGTTCCCTCTCAATCAGGGCGGGCAGGCACCACGTCGACGATACCACCGAAGAACCCGCTGCTGCTGGAACCGCAAGAAGCTTCCACGTTGCAGTCCGGCGCGGAGGCGCTCGGTCGGAGTTCGCTCCAGGGCACGCAGGGCGTGATAGAGATCCGACGGATCGTGCTCCGGGTGCGCGGCAGCGATGCGGTGCGCTTTCCGCCAGAGCGCTTCGGAGTGGCGGAGCCAGTCCTGCTGTTCGGGCGTAAGGTCGCGCAGGACGCTGGCCGCCGTCAAGCCAGGCTTACCTGTCAGCACAGTCATGTTCTACTGTCGCCTGCGACAGCGAACACTCGCTCGGCAGGCCGAATCGGTTCGCGTTTTTGACACGCTAGCTGTCGCGTGCGGTGCGGCCAGGTGACACCGCACCGGGGGACGTCACGGTGTCAACAGGTGTCACGGGCGTATGCGCACACACCCGTCCGTGGCGAGTTCACCACGGGCAGGAGCGCCTCGCGACCGGACGCGTGCCGGTCGCACAGGTACCCGTAGCCGTACGCCTCCACGTCGATCCTGGTCGCCGGCTCACCGCAGACCGCACATGGCCACACCGGCGGCGTGTTCCTGGCGAGGAGCCGCACGGCCTGCCGCCCAATGCGGCCCGTTCGCTCGCCTTTGACGTCGAGCTGCAGCACGGTCGTCGAACCGAAGTCGTACTCGTACGAAAAGCGGCCGTCGCAGAACGTCAACGCCTTCGACAGCGGGGATGCCATCGTTCGCTGCGGCGATCCGAGCCTCGCCAGCCCGAAATCGGCAGGCTGCGATGCATACTCCTCGGTTCCGATCCCGAACTGACTGAGATGGCCACAGCATTCCAGCCAGAGGTCGCGCAGGAACTGATCGAGACTCGTCAGCCGCGCATCGTCGCGCACCTCCAGTTCCAGCCAGTAGGCTGGCAGGCCTGGCGACGTGACCCGCAATCGGAACAAGGTCTGCAACGTTCCTTTGCCCTCGTCGTGCGCCGGAGCACAGCTCGCGAAATGCTTCCCGGCGTTCGATCGGGTGATCTCGAGGTGGCAGAGCTGGCAGATGCCGGATTGCCGGCCGTGCGTCTTCCGGAGCGCCGCGAAATCCACCGCCTCCTCGGCGACGGACACGCTGCCAACTGGATCGACTGTATCTGGCGAGGGGACGCCAGGTGGCACGACAGCCACGGCTTCTCCTCCCGCCAGTCGATCGAGGCCGACGCAGATCCGGTGGATGCTGCGCGTCAGCTCGGTATTGTCGTGAAGGAGCAGGACCGCGCGGTTGAAGACCTCGATGACCAGGCCGTCGCGGGGGGTATCGACCTCGATGAGGTCGAACTGGATGGGATTGGCGACGGTTTCGTCCCCCCACGGTCCGTCGAGTGCCTCGATCTCCTCGTCCGCGAAGAGTTCGAGCAGCGACGAAGGAATGGCTGGGGCCACCCACTCGATGACGTGGAGGCCATCACCCTGCTCGATCTCCTTCATCGTGCTGGCGAAGCCGCGCGTGTACCGCACGGAGGAGACCGCCGCGATATCAAATGGCGCTACGTCACCTTCGACCGCATCCCAGCCATCGTCCTCGAACTCGTCGCCTTCGAAGGTGTCGTCGTCCAGTAACGTCTGCTGTCGCAGCGCCTCGGCTCGCGCGGCCTCTTCGCGCGGGAGACAGCAGCGCTTGTACTTCTGACCGCTTCCGCAGGAGCACGGCTCGTTCCGTCCCGGTCTGGATGACATCGGTCAAGTGTAACGCCCGATGCGGCGGTTTGGCGTGGCGAGCAGGCCTGGAGACCGCACGGCGTCGTTATCAGCGCCGCTTCAGCATCCAGCTTCCCTGCGGGTCATTTGCGGCGTCACGCTGCATGTCTTGCTGTCGCCTGCGCCAGGCCGCAGTTCTGTCTCCCAAGGGGCGGACTTGTGGGCCAAGGGTCAGGCTATACTCGCGTCATGCATGACGCGGCTACCGCCCGGCCGATCGAGGAAGTGCTGGCGGAAGTCCGGGCGCTCGTCGACCGTTATCGGGCGCGGTGTCTCTGGTTTCTCGAGGCCGACTACTACCCACGATCACGAACCGAGGTGTTGCGCGTGCTCGACTATCTCGAACGGTACGGCGATCGCGAAGCGTTCAGCGCCGCCGCCCGTCTCCGGCAATGGCTCTCACCGACTTCCAGCGACACGTCTGCCGTCTCCTAGCGCGTCAGCGGATCGCCTCCGGGGAAAGCTACGTCGCCGGGGGCACGGCACTGAGCGACGCGCTGTCTTCGCCCCGGATCTCCCGCGACATCGACCTGTTTCACGATACGGACGCAGCACTGATGTTGGAGACCTGACTAGAAGGGAGCCCGGCGGCCGAACGCGTGCCGCGCTTGCCGAAGCTGCGCTTTGTACTCGCGTAACAGGCCCCGCACTTCCGTCAGCGCCGCGCCTGGATCCGCAAGCCGCTCGAGGCCTGCCGTGAGCGAGGCGATGACCTGATCGAGGCGCTGCACCTCCGCGGGGCCGTCGATCTCCCCGGGCACTCCGAACGGATCGTTGGCGGGCATCAGGTCCGCGTAGCGCGGATGGAACGGCAGGTCCGCAAGCTCCAGCCGGAGCTGCGTGATCTGCTCGCGCAGCAGCTCGGCGTACGCGTTCAGGGTCTCGTCGGTCTTCCTGGCTGCGTCCACCACGTCGCCGTCGATCCATTCCAGCTCGAACCGAAGCAGCGCCGGGAGATCCTTCGCGGCGTAGGCGGCGGTCACCTCCTGCATCACGGCGCTCTTCCGCTCGCGCAGAGCCGGATCACGCTCGAGATCCGGATGGAGGGTCTTCACGAGCCGCTTGTAGATGGCGCCGATGCTCAGCTTGTGCGCCCGCTCGCGCCGCTCCGCCCGCGCCTCCTCGCGAAGCTCCCGTTTCGTCTTGCGCCGCGCGGATTCACGCTCGGTCCAGGCCTGTTGCTGCTGATTGAACTGCTCGGCGAGCCGTGCGGCCTCCTGCGCGATCTCCTCCTCGCTCATGTCGGGGCGCATCTCTGGCATCTCGAGGTCGAGACCAAGCGATTCGAACATCGCGCCCATCTCCGAGCGCATCAGCTCCATGTCGCTCGCGGCCGCCTCCTCGTAGCTGACGCCGTGCAGCCGTTCGAAGAGGTCCGTGATCTCCTGATCCGGCACCTGCACGTGCGTCAGGACCCCCTGGAGCTGCTCCTTCAGGAACTCCCGAAGATTGCGCCTGTCCGCTTTCCCGATCCGTGGATCGTCCAGAAAACGCGCCAGACCACGGACGCCATCCGCCCGCAGGGCCGCCACACGGTCGTAACGATGCCGCAGGTGACCCGCGTGAAAGATCAGCGCCTCGTCGAGCCGCCGCTTCTCCTTCTCGAACCGCTGGCGCAGCGATTCCACCTGCTGGAGCAGGCGGTTGACGCTTTTCGCCTTCTTGCTGGCTCCAAGCGGATTGGCGCGGCGGGCCAGCGCCGTGCGCGTGGCCACGAATTCCGCGTCGTCATCGAACAATGAGGGAGATTTCGTAGACATGATCAGGTGCGGAACTGCGCGTCGAGGCTTTCTTCGGCACGTTCACCGTCTTGCTGATCGCACGACAGGAACGGCTGTGTGGCGCCCGTCTTCCTGATGTACCCCATGTCGTGGATGCTGCGCAAGGCCAGGTGACCACCAGGACGGAACAAACAAGCCTTAGCTCGCGCGCAGCAACTCGGCAGGGTCCGCCCTGGATGCGCGACGCGCCGGACCAGAAGCGGCGAAGACAGCAACGATGGCGACAATGGCCGCGCACCAGAGCAGCATCGACGCAGACGGACGTTGAGCCCCTACGGTGAACGTGGCCAGCCATCGCCAGACAGCTATGCCCGCCATGGCGCCGCAGGAAGACCCGACGAGCACAAAGATCAGCGTCCATCGCAGGATCGGACGCCACAAGGTACGCGGGGTTGCGCCGAGGGCCACCTTGATGCCGAACTCTCGCATCCGCTGCCCCACGAACTGCGAGAGGGTTCCGTAAACACCCACCGCGGACAATCCGAGGACGAGGAGAGCAACGAGTCCAGCGAACCCCGTTATGAACCGCTCTCTGGCGAACGTGTCAGCCACGAGCCGACCCATGTTTCTGACGTTGAACATGGGAACCGTCGGATCCATCTGAAGAAGGTCGTGCCGGAGCGCCGCAACGGCGCTGTCGGGGTTCGGCCCCGGATCGATGAGAATCCCAAGGCGGTCGCGTGGAACCAGCTGGCGAAACGGACGGTAGACCTGCAGCTCCTTCCTTCCAGGAGCGAGGGGGTGCGGAATGAGACTGGCATCTCCGACAATGCCGACGATGTCCCACTGGCCTCCCGCGCCGTTCGAAAGCGTCTGGCCAATCAGCGAGGCGATGTTACTCGTGATCCTTCGTGCGGCGCCTTCACTGAGCACCACCACCTCCGCACTGCCCGCCCCGTCATCGTCCGTGAACGCGCGTCCGGCGAGCACTGGCACGCCCATGATGTCGAAGTACGTCGGCGTCACGGCCACGACTGACGCCACGGGCCCATCGGCCAGCACAACCCGCAGGCGTCCGCCAGGACCGTCCTCGACTCGCGATGATGCCGCCGGATCGGTGCCGAGTTTCAGCACGATGCCGGCGGGCCGGACATCGCTCGCCGGCGGAACGTCCGTCAGCGCAATTCTGCCGAGATCCTGAGAGAAGCGGGAGGTCACCTCACCGGCGAATGCCAGCACGGTCTCAGAATCTCTGTACCGCGACCGCGGAAGCGAGACCTCGATCGCGATCGCGCGATCGTTCGAGAATCCGAGGCTTCGTTCGGCTTCGGCTGCCAGGGACACATACATGGCGCTGACGATCGACATCAGGCAGACCGCCGCGCCTGACGACAGGGTGATCAGCCATCCACCGCGTATCCTCGATTGAGCTGCGAACGTCGGCTCACTCGACACGCTGCGCTGCCGGAACGCCGGGACCGACACGACGGCACATACCAACGCCGCACACAGGAACACCACGGCCAGGCCAACGGCGAGCGCGCGCGCATCGAACACAAGGAACGCGGCTTCGATTGAAGAAACGGGCAGGCTTGCAACGAACCTCCGCCATCCGGCGTAGCCGAGCGCCACGCCGAGGGCTGCGCCGGCGCTCGCCAGCAAACCGGCCTCGACGGTGATCTGTCGGAGAAGCCGGCCGGGACTTGCGCCCAGGGCGATCCTCGTTGAGAACTCGAGTTGGCGTGTCCACGTCAGGGAGATCAGCAATCCGGCCACGTTCGTACACGCCGCGACGAGCAACAACCCGGTTAGGACCGTAAGGGCCCTCGCCACGCGGCCGTAGGTTGCGGCGAGCGGCCGCTCCAATGGAGCGATGGGACGTGCGGGCCGGCCAGCAGGATTTCCGAAGAATTGCCTCCGGAGTCGCGCCAGGGCCTCCGCCGCGGCCTCGCGTGAGACCCCGTGGCTCAGTCGAGCCATGACGGTGGGCCGAAACATCGGTGCTGTCATCTGGGGATCGGCCTGCGGCGGCAGCCAAAGGCTGACACCCGGATACGAGAACTGCTGCGGCATCACGCCGACGACGAGGAACGGCCGATCGTTGATGTGGATTGTTCTTCCAACTGCGCCCGCGTCACTGTTGAAATAACGCGTCCAGACGTCGTATCCGAGAACGGCCACCGGCACCGCCGCATCGTCCTGTGGTTCCAGTGTCCGTCCGAGCAGGGGGCGCGCCCTGAGCACCTGGAACACGCCGCCCGTCGCCGCCGCGGCGCGCAGTCGGACAAGGTTCTCCCCGGCGAGCACCGTGACCCAACCGGTGTCGTATATGCCGAAGCTGTCGAACTGCGGGAGCTCGTACACGTCACGCGGTGCCAGTCGGACGCCCTTCGCGTGTTCCACGAGCACGTGCTCGCGTTCCAGCAGGACCAGCCTGCCTGGCTCCTCGAACGGAAGCGGCCGGACTACGACCTGGTCATAGACGGAGAACACGACCGACGCCAGGGCCGCGGTGACGGCCATAAACGCAACGACGAAAATGGTGAACGTGTGGCGCCGCGCGAAGAATCGAGTCGCGAACCGGAGGTCGTGCACGCGTCGAGGCTAGACCGACTTCGTGATGAAGACGAGCTGCTCGATCCCGCCTCCAGCACCGTCGTCGCGCACGATTACGATCCGGTGGGTGGGATTCGAGGTTCCCTTCAGCGCCGCAATCGCGTCCGCCTCAGTGGCGATATCGATCCCGTCAATTCGAACGATCCGGTCGCCGCTGCGAAGGCCGGCCTTGTCTGCGATGCCCCCCTGACGCACCGCATCGATGCGAACGCCCTTGCGCTGCCGTCCGGCCGGTTTGTCTGCGGCTTCTCCGAACTGCATGTCCAAGGCGTCATCGGACATGTCGGGTTCATCAGGATAGACCTTGGTGAACGGCTCGCCCGACATCTGCGCAGCGGGTTCTCGTATCGTGGCGCGCAGGGTCATCCGTTTGCCGCCACGAATGACGATGATGGTCACGTGTTCGCCGGGCCGGGAGTCGCCGATCAGCTTTGCCAGTTCCCTTCCGCTGGCGACCGGTGTGCCATCGAACTCAACAATGACGTCCTCTACGCGGATACCTGCCGCATGCGCCGGACCGTTCGTCCACAACTGGACGACGAGGGCGCCGACAGCGCGATCGAGACCGAGGGAAGCCGCCTGGGTGTCGGTAAAAGCGCCGGAGAGGCCGATCCCGAGGGCCCCCCGCGGCGGCTGCGCGTACTCGACGCGAGCACCCGGCGTGAGTGCATCCACCACACTGTCAGGCACCACGAGACGAGCGGCTGCCGCGGTGCCCATGACGACAATCCCGAGCAGCAACAGGCGAGGCCCTGTGATGGTCATCGGAGGAGTTCCTCCACGATGGCTTCGTAGGCAGGTTCCGCAACAGTCCCGGTGATGACCCGGGACACGACGCCGGACGCGTCGACCGACAGCAGCATCGGTGTGACGGTCAGCCCTGCGTCGGCAGCGTTGAAGGTGCGAACCGCTACATACTTCGAAATGCCTGCGACCGACAGCCAGCGATGGATATCGTCCACCGGCTCCTGACCGATCACGAGGAAGCGCGATCGGTTCGCCGCGGCCATACGCTCGGCGACCTGTCTGTACAGGGAAAGATTCGCGCGGGTCGCCTCGCACGTCGAACTCATCACGAGCGCGACGTTCCTGTCTGCGGCCGCCCAGTCGACTCCGGGCAGGCGAAGAACCGCACCCCGCTCGATCGGCGGCGCGTGCCGGGCGGGGAACATGTCGACGAGCCGCCACCCCACAAGCGCGACGCACACGAGGACAGCTACGTCCAGCAGCTGTCGATAACGTCGTAACGCGAGGGAGTGATCGTTACTCACCGTCACGGCAGGCAACTCTGTATGCGTCAGGCAATAATGATGGGGGGATCGTCTTTGCACCCGCTGCCCACGCAGCAATCGCCACCGACATAACACGCGCGTGTCGTGTCCGACGGGATACACCCCGAGCGGCCCTGCCAGCCATCAGGATGACTGCCGTCGTAGCAGGACGCTCCAGGCCCGCCGTTCGGGTCGGCCGCGCAGGTGTAGCAGCCGCGTCTCGCACTTGGCACTGCGATGACGATTGCCAATAGACACGCGACGATCAGCGGACGCGCGAACAGCGCCGACAGAACCTTCTGCTCCTTCGCCATCCCCTCTTCTGACGCTGTCGTGAACAGAGTCATCTGTCACCGAAGCGGGCCGATTCTACTGCCGGCGCGCGAAAAGCGTCAAGGAGCCGGGGAACGGCTACTGCGCGCAGGTAAACCCGGCGCCTGCGTGCCGGTCCACAGACGCAACGCCGGGTGAGGCGCACACCCGGATCCGGAACGTCAGCCCGCCCCGTTCGTACTCGAAACGCTGGATGACGCCACCAGCACCGCCGAGGAGTCCATGCCCGGCGTGATGCCCTCCCGTGACGCGCTGGAGGATCACGGCGAATGGCTGGTGGCGCCGTGCCGCGTCGACCGCACAGGCGAGCGATTTCTCGAGGGCGTCGGCCTCGGCGGGCGCGGCGTGGCGGCCGCAATCCAGGGCCTCCCACCCGGTTTCCCGCATCACGCGGCGTTCGATCGAGGCCTCGCCGATGACGGCGCCGGCGAGGAGGAGGGCGCCGCTCCAGTCTGTGATCCCGCCTGCGACGACCGTCACCGCGCTGACTTTTGTCTCGAAGCCGGCCATCGCGGCTTCGATGCGATGGCGTCCCGATGGCATCTGGCCGATCGTGTAACGGCCAACCGTGTCAGTGGTCGCCTCGCGCACGTGCCCATCCGCGGCGATCACCCTGATTCGCGCCCCCGGGAGACCCTGCCCGGCTGGGTCGGTGATGATGCCTGCGAGCGAGCCCGTTTGTGGTGGGGCAGCCAAGGGTGTCATCGGAAAGACGAGCAGCAACGTGGCGAGAAAGGACATGACGCGCACGTGGGTTCTCCGCATTCCCCTATGATACGCAGACCAATCTCGCGAGGAAGGCGCCTGGCGCGAGCAACGCGGGATGAGTGATGACGCAAAGAAACACGAAGGGCCGGCTTGCACCGGCCCTTTGTGTTTCCACGGGTAAGATCGCCCGCCTACCCGCACCCACCGTATTGCCGCCCCTCGACTCGCCACGCTCGCTCGGGACTGGCAACACGGGCGGATGTGCTTACGCACATCCGCTGGTGTTGCCGCAGTTCGCGCACTTGTAGCAGGAGCCCGAGCGGACCATGATGGACCCGCACGTGGAGCACGGCGGCGCGTCCTCCTGGTTCTGCATCGCGGCAAACGACGCGATCTTCGGCGACGTGATCGCGCCGGTCGGCGACGCGCCGGCGGCGGCAGCTACGTCCAGCGGCAGCTGCTCCGGCGTCGTCTCCAGCGGTTCGGCGACGTTCACCCCCACGCGGAACTGCGCGTCCTGCGACAGGAACTTCGTCGCCATCCACCGGAAGATGTAGTCGACGATCGACTTCGCGAAGCGGACGTCCGGGTTCTTCGTCATCCCCGAGGGCTCGAAGCGGACGTGGCTGAACTTGTCCACCAGGTCCTGCAGCGGCACGCCGTACTGCAGCGCGTAGCTGATGGCCTGCGCGAACGCGTCGGCGAAGCCGCTGATGGTCGAGCCTTCCTTCGCCATCACGAGGAACAGCTCGCCCGGCGTGCCGTCCTCGAACAGCCCGACGGTGATGTACCCCTCGTGACCCGCGATGTCGAACTTGTGCGTGATCGCGTGGCGCTCGTCGGGCAGCTTGCGCCGGACCGGACCGGTCGACGCGGCGGCTGCCGCCGCCGCGGACGCCGACTTGTCCTTGGACGTGTTCAGCGGCTGCGTCCGCTTGCTGCCGTCACGGTAGATCGATACGGCCTTCGCGCCCATCCGCCAGGCATCGATGTAGGCCTGCTCGATCTCCTCGACGGTCGCTTCCTTCGGGACGTTGACGGTCTTGCTGATCGCGCCCGAGAGGAACGGCTGCGTGGCGCCCATCATCTTGATGTGCCCCATGTAGTGGATGCTGCGCACGCCGCGCGCCGGCTTGAACGCGCAGTCGAACACCGCCAGGTGCGCATCCTTGATGTGGGGCGCGCCCTCGATCGTTTCGTTCTCGTCGATGTACTCGACGATCTCCTTCACCTGCGGCGCGGTGTACCCGAGCTTCTCGAGCGCCATCGGCACGGTGCCGTTCACGATCTTCATCAGACCGCCGCCGACGAGCTTCTTGTACTTCACGAGCGCGATGTCGGGCTCCACGCCGGTCGTGTCGCAGTCCATCATGAAGCCGATCGTGCCGGTCGGCGCGAGCACGGTTGCCTGCGCGTTGCGGAACCCGTGCTGCTCGCCCAGCTCGAGCACCTCGTCCCAGACGTCCTTCGCCGCCTCGTAGAGGTCCTTCGGCACGTTCGTCTTGTCGATGTCCTTCAGCGCCGAGCGATGCTTCTTCATCACGCGCAGCATCGGCTCCTTGTTCTTCTCGTACCCGGCGAACGGGCCGCCATGGTCGCGCGCGATCCGCGCCGACTGCGCGTTCGCGGCGCCGTGCATCAGCGCCGTGATCGCGCCGGCGTAGTCGCGGCCGGCGTCGCTGTCGTACGGCAGGCCGCGCGACATCAGCAGCGCGCCGAGGTTCGCGTAGCCGAGCCCGAGCGGACGATACTCGTGGCTGTTCTTCGCAATCGCCGGCGTCGGATAGCTCGAGTTGTCGACCAGGATCTCCTGCGCGGTGATCATGGTGCGGCAGGCCGCCTCGAAGCCGACCACGTCGAACTCGTTGTCCTCTTCGCGGACGAACTTCATCAGGTTGATCGACGCGAGGTTGCACGCCGAATCGTCCAGGAACATGTACTCAGAGCACGGATTGCTCGCGTTGATCCGCGCCGTGTTCGGGCAGGTGTGCCAGTCGTTGACCGTCGTGTCGAACTGCATGCCGGGATCGCCGCAGATCCAGGTCGCCTCGGCGATCTGCCGCATCAGCTCGCGCGCCTTGTACGTCGACACCACCTCGCCGGTCGTCACCGACCGCGTCTGCCAGTCGCTGTCGTCCAGCACCGCGCGCATGAATTCATCGGTCACGCGTACGCTGTTGTTCGAGTTCTGAAAGAACACCGACGCGTACGCCGGACCGGTGAACGAGCCGTCATAGCCGGCATCGATCAGCGCCCAGGCCTTCTTCTCTTCTTCGACCTTGCAGTTGATGAACTCGACGACGTCGGGGTGGTCGGCGTTGAGGATGACCATCTTCGCGGCGCGACGCGTCTTGCCGCCCGACTTGATGACGCCGGCAAAGGCGTCGAAGCCCTTCATGAACGACACGGGACCGGAGGCGGTGCCGCCGCCGGCGAGCAGCTCGAACGACGAACGGATGTTCGACAGGTTCGACCCGGTGCCGGAGCCGTACTTGAACAGCATCCCCTCGGTCTTGGCGAGACCCAGGATCGAGTCCATCGTGTCCTGCACCGAGTTGATGAAGCAGGCCGAGCACTGCGGATGCTTCTCGAAGCCGACGTTGAACCAGACCGGACTGTTGAACGCGGCCTTCTGATAGACGAGCAGGTGCTTCAGATCGTCGCTGAACGCCTGCAGGTCGTCCTCGCTCGCAAAGTAGCTCTGCTTGCGCGCCCACGCGGTGATCGTATCGACGACGCGGCCGATCAGCTGCTTGACGGAGCGCTCGCGCTCGGGCGTCCCGAGCTGGCCGCGGAAGTACTTCGAGACAACGATGTTGGTGGCCTGCTGCGACCAGAAGCGGGGGATCTCGACGTCACGCTGCTCGAAAACGACCGTGCCCTTTTCGTTGCCGATGACCGCCGAACGGGTCTCCCATTCGATCTCGTCGAACGGATCGATGCCCTCCTTCGCAAAGAAGCGGTTGTATTCGAGCCCCGGCGCAGACACGGGTCCCGCCGGACGCATGGCAGTGTGCGGGCTGGTCGGTTCCGTTTCACCCGGCCTCGAGACCGGGCCTACGCTGGCAGCGCCCTTCTGCATTGTTCCCCTCCGAAAATGAATCCCCACCCGCCCCAGGCAGGATCCGCCAAAACTACTGAAATGATTGGTTTTCGCAGCTTCTCCGGGGCCTGTCCGGCCGGTGGGAATTCGTCCGTCGCGCCCCGCTGCGGAGACCCAATATCGCCCTCGCTTCCGTGGATGTCAAGCGGGAATCCACTAGATATTGTGTATCATTTCTGGTCACGACGCCAGTAATGGACAATTTGCACGGATTGGCGCGCAGTTCTTCCGTTCGCCCTATTTGTCTGCGAGTGGAATCCGAGGGTCCAGCGGAGGGAGACGAGCCTGCGCGCAAACCGGGGCCGCCCCGTTCGCGGCCACCCGCGTGAGTCGCTTCGCTTACTGATTAGAGGTGAAGTTCCGAGAAACTACCTGAAACCGCCGCACGTCGCACGTCGCACGTCGCACGTCGCACGTCGCACGCCGCACGTCGCACGTCGCACGTCGCACCGCGCACCCCGGACCGCGCACCGCGCACCGCGCACCGCGCACCGCGGATTACCGTCCCTGGAGCGCTTTCGCCAGCCGCTCGGCCTTCTCGGCCAGTTCCTTCGCCTCGAGGAACTTGCTCGCCTTCAGCGCCGCTTCGGCCTGGTCGGCAAACAGCTTGGCGTCGTTGTAGTTCTTCTGCCCCGGTTCGCTGAGCTTGCGATAGTCGATCTTCGCCAGGGCCGCGCGCGTGCGGTCGATCGTGGCTCGCGTGTCAGCCGTCAGCTTCGAGGTGTCACCGGCTTCGGGGATGCTCAGCTGCGGGACCGGCGCGGGGGGCGGCGCAGGGGTTTCGGGCTTCTCCTCGGGCTTCTCCGGCTTGGCGCTGCTCTCGGCCGGCTTCGCCGGCCGCGGCTTGGCCGGCGCAGGCGCGGCTCCGCCTGAGATGTTGTTGACCGGGGGAATCGGCGGCGGTTCTGGAACCGGAAGCGGCGAAATCACCCGAGGCGGCGGAATCGGCACATCCAGCGGCGGAACCAGACGCTCGCGCGGCGCCTCGGCCCGCGTGGTCGCGCACGCCGTCGCGCTGATGACGACGAGACCCGCCAGCACGAGGGATCGAAGAAAAGCGTTCATCTGCATCTCTCTGTTCACGCCTGCGGAAACACGATGCGGAAGCGCGTTCCGCTGCCCGGCGTGGATTGGACCTCTACCTCACCATCATGCAACTGGATGATCCGGTACACCATCGATAATCCGATGCCGGTCCCTTTTTCCTTGGTCGTGAAATACAGGTCGAAGATCCGGCTCAGGTGTTCGGGCGGGATCCCGACGCCAGTATCCTCCACATCGACCTCGACGAACCTGGGAGAGGTCGCGCGGCACGCGAGCCGCAGCGTCCCTCCGTCCGGCATCGCCTGACAGGCGTTCAGCGCCAGGTTCAGGATCGCCTGGCGCAGCATGCCGGGATCGGCGTTGATGTCGGGCAGCGTCGATGGACAGTCGACCCTGACCGCCACGCCATTCTTCTCCGCCTCCGGCGAGACCGTCGTCACCACGTCGGAAATGATGTCGGCGAGCTGGACCGGCTGCAGCTTCAACTCGTCGGGCCGCGCGAACTTCAGAAAGCCGACCATCACTTCGTCGAGCCGGCGGATCTCGTGCGCGATGACGCTGAGGTGCTTCTCGGTCTCGATGCTCTTGCCGGCGACCGGTTTCGGCGCGCGTCCTTCGCTGATCGCCTTCTGCGCTTCGAGCTTCTGCTTGAGCAGCTCGAGATGGATCGTCATTGCGTTGAGCGGGTTCTTCACCTCGTGCGCGACGCCGGCCATCAGCCGTCCGAGCGCCGCGAGCTTGCGCGAGTAGTTCAGCGTCGACTGCACGTGGCTGAGATATCCGAGGTTGCGCGCCACGAGCATCGCGCCGATGAACCGGCCGGAGCCGTCCTCGATCGCGTGCGTCATCAGCAGGTGCTCCGGCGTCGCTTCGTTGTCGCCGTCGGCTGTCGTCTCGAGCGGAACGGGACCGATGCTCTTCCGGCCGGCCAGCGTCTGGTCGATCAGGGCGCGGATCGCCGGATGGTCCCGATGCTCCTCGAGCAAGGCCTTCATCGCCGCGTTGGTGAAGATCGTCTCGCCTGACGGCGAGACGAGCGCCACCGCATCCTCGAGGTTCTCCATCACCGACTCGAGGTCGGTGGCGGCGCCCGGGAGCGGCTTCTGCCGGACGGCGGAGAGCTGCGCGCTCACGGCTTCGAACGAGCTGCCGAGATCGCGGAACTCCTCGCCGGGAAGATCGAGCGAGACGTCCAGCTCACCGCGACCGAGCCGCGTGAGGCCGCTCTGGATCACGTGGATCGGCCGCAGCATCCACTGCGCGAGCACGACGGCGACGAGCGACGAAATGAGGAGCGCGGCGAGGATGCTCCCGCCCGCCCGCTTCATCGCCTCCTCGAGTTCGTCCTTGATCAGCGGCATCGATACGCCGATGCGGATGTCGGCAAACGGCTCTTCACCGGCGAGCATCGGCTGACGGACCTCGAAGGTCCGGTCCGAGAACATCACCGTCCGCAGCTGCTCGATCGGGCCGGCCTGGATCACCGTCGTGATGTCTTCCTGCTCGGGGATCTTCCGCCCTTCCTGCGACTCGAACCCGTGCGCGATGACGACCCCGTTCACGTCGACGATCGCGGCATACGTGACGGTCGTCTCGAAGGCCAGCGTCGACGCCAGGATCGAACGCACGCCCCCATCCTCGCGCAGCGCCTGCCGCAGATCGGTCCCCGGCGGCGGCACGACTTCGCGGGCGCGCTGGAACACCACGCGCGCCAGCATCTCGCCGCGCAGCGCCGTCTCCTCGAGACTGCGCTGCGTCAGGTCGGACAGGTGGTATGCACTGAGGATCGCGACGATGACGAAGACCAGCGTCGTGACCCCGGCAACTTGTTTGGCTTTTATGGACATCTGGTCACGCCGGCGCGTCGGACCGGCGTCGAGGTCAACGCTTCCGTTGCGTCGCGATCAATGCTGAATGACGAATGCCGAATGAGCAGAACACATTCAGCATTCAGCAGTCGGCATTCGTACTGGACACGCGTCAGCGAGCCACCCCGGCCTGCTCTTTCATCCTGTTCAACTTGTTGTGCAGGGTCTTCAGGCTGATGCCGAGCACTTCGGCGGCGCGGGTCTTGTTGTTGCGGCAATGCTCCAGCGTCAGGAGGATCAGCTGCCGCTCCGCTTCGTCGACCGTGGTGCCGGGCGCAAGTGTGAGGGTTGGAACGCTTTCCTCTCCCTTCGCGACCAGTGTCGGCGGCAGGTGCTTCACCTCGATGAAGTCCCCGTCGGCGAGGATCGTCGCCCGTTCGATCACGTTGCGCAGCTCGCGGATGTTGCCCGGCCACGGGTAGTGTTCGAGCACGTACATCGCGTCCTGCTCGACGGCGCGAACCGCCTTGTTGTTCGCCCGGTTGAACTCGTTGAGAAAGCTCTGCACGAGCAACGGGATGTCTTCGCGCCGCTCGCGCAGCGGCGGCAGCTCGATGTTGAACACGTTCAGCCGATAGTAGAGGTCCTCGCGCAGCTTGCCGTTCCGGGCGGCGTCGAGGGGATTGACGTTGGTCGCGGCAATCACGCGCACGTCCACCGACTGCTCCTGGCGGCCGCCAAGACGACGGAACGTGCGTTCCTGCAGCACGCGCAGGAGCTTCACCTGCGTCGCCGGCTGCATCTCGGCGATCTCGTCCAGGAAGAGCGTCCCGCGATGCGCCAGCTCGAAGACGCCCGTGCGGCGATCGTGCGCTCCCGTGAACGCTCCCTTCTCGTGACCGAAGATCTCGCTCTCCAGCAGCGTTTCGGGGATCGCCGCGCAATTGATCGCGACGTACGGGAACGCCTGCCGCGGGCTCAGTTCGTGGATCGTCTGGGCGATCAGCTCCTTGCCGGTGCCCGACTCCCCCGAGATGAGCACCGAGGCATTGGTCGGCGCGGCCTGCTCGATCACGCGGTACACGCCGCGGATCCCCGGACTGTTGCCGATGATCCTGCCGAAGCTGCCGCTCTCGCGCAGCTGCCGTCGTAACGTGCGCACCTCGCGCAGCGTGGCCTGCCGCTCGACGGCCTTCTCGAGAAGGATCTTCAACCGCGGCGGCTCGACCGGTTTGCTCAGGTAATCGTAGGCCCCATCCTTGATCGCTTCGACCGCGCTCTCCACGGTGCCCTGCGCAGTCAGCAGGATGAAGGTGATGTCCGACAGCTGATCGCGAAGCGCATGTAACAGCTCACGGCCGCCCATGCGCGGCATCACCAGGTCGCTGACGATGATCGCGGGGCGGAACGTGGTCACCTTGCGCAGCGCCTCTTCACCATCGGGCGCTTCGTCGGTGACGAAACCCCAGGCTTGCACGAGCTCGGCGAGACCGGTCCGGGTCGAGGGGTCATCCTCGACGATCAGAACGCGTTCGCCGGTGGACGGATCCAGAATGTCGTTTGACTCGTCCGTAAATTCCATAATGTCATTCTTACATTCAATGACACCCGAAGGGCAAATTTTACACGGATGAGCTCGGATTTGTAATCACCTCTTCAGGCACTTTCGTTGCACGGTTGAGTGAACGAGGTCCCCGAATGATGAGAAAACTCCTTATTTTTGTTGGATTAATCACGATAGCGGCATGCGCACCCGGTAATCCTGACGGGTCCGGCGACAGCCGCCAGGCTCAACCGCCTGCAACAACCGGGACCGCCGAAGCCCCGGCGGCGGCGGATCGAGACGCCCCGGCAGGGACGCCGGATACTCCCCCCTCACCTCCTGAAAGCCCGACCGAAGCGGCGACGGTGGAGCCGACGCCTGAGCCACGGATGCGCGAAGTCACGATCCCGGCCGGGACGACCCTGCCGCTGACGCTGCGCACTACGGTCGCGTCCGACAGGAGCAGCGTCGAAGATCCGGTCCGTGCCACGCTTCGGCGTGCGGTCACCATCGACGGCGTCACCGCGCTCCCGGAAGGGACCGTCCTCGTCGGCCACGTCACCGACGCCGCCCGTTCGGCCAAGGTGAAGGGGCGGGCGCGCGTGGCGTTCCGGTTCACGCGGGCCGATCTTCCCGGCGAAGGTGGGCAGGTGGCGCTGCGCACCGCCACGGTGTCGCGGGTCGCGCCACCGACGAAGAAGCGCGATGCGGCCACGATCGGCGGCGGCGCGGTCGGCGGCGCGATCATCGGAGGGATCGTGGGCGGAGGCGACGGCGCCGCCAAAGGCGCGGTGATCGGCGGCGGCGCCGGGACCGGTGTCGTGCTCGCGACACGCGGCGAGGAAGTCCGGCTCCCGGCCGGAACGGCGATCTCGGTCAAGCTGTCCGCGCCTCTGACGATGACCGTGCGGTGAACGCGGTGCGCCGTGCGCGGTGCGCGGTGCGCGGTGCGCGGTCCGGAGTGCGCGGTGCGCGGTGCCTGCCCTGAGCGAGCGCAGCGAGTCGAAGGGCGCGGTCCGGCTTGCCCGCCGGAGCCTTGGCGAAGGCGGGGAGTTTGGAGTTTGGAGTTTGGAGTTTGGAATTTGGAATTTGGAATTTGGAGTTTGGTAGTTGGCAGTTGGGACTTGATAATCTCGTAGGAATTTGACCGACTTCCCACCCCATGAAGCTCGCCTTCCTATCCACGATGGCGAGTCCCCGAGCCCCGAGTCCCCAGCCCCGAATCCCGGCATGCGTGAAGCGCCGCTGCGCGCGGAGCGCGCGGCCGCGATCCTCGAGATCATCATGTGCTCGGGTTTGCCGACCCAGCTCCTGTTGATCGGCGTGCTCAGGGGCTTCGGGATGCCATTCCAGGGGGCGGAAGGCGGGCTCAATCCGCAGTTCGTCTTCACGCTGTCGCTCCTCGACGCGGCGCTCGTCGTCGGGCTCGTGATCCTCCTGCTTCGGGCGCACCGCGAGCCGGTGCGCGACGTCCTGCTCGGCCGCGTTCGCCTGCTGCGGGAGATGCTGCTCGGCGTCGCGATGATCCCGCTGATCTTCGGCGTGGTGGTCGTGATCCTCGTGCTCGTGCTCACGTTCGTCCCGCAGTTGCACAACGTCGCGCGGAACCCGTTCCAGGACATGCTCCAGAACCGGACCGATGCGGCGATCTTCGCCGTGGTCGTGATGATTGCCGGCGGGGTCCGCGAGGAAGTCCAGCGCGCGTTCATCGTCCATCGCTTCGAGCGATACCTCGGCCCCGGCATCTACGGCGTCGTGATCTGGAGCGCGCTCTTCGGCCTGGGCCACTGGGAGCAGGGGCACGATGCCGCCATCGCCACCGCCATCCTCGGCGCCATCTGGGGTCTCGTCTACCTGCGCCGCCGCAGCATCGTTGCGCCGGTGATCAGCCATGCCGGCTTCAATCTCGCGCAGATCCTGAACCACGCGCTGAGGTAACATTCGTTCATCGTCCCTCTCGATTACCTGAGCCGATTCTTCCTTCTCACCCGACGCGAGCTGGGCCTGCTCGCCGTGTTGTTCGTCGTGTCGCTTCCAATGGTGACGACGAGGTTGTACGCATCGGATGAGATCGAGTACTTCGCGTACCTGCGGTCGCTGTATTTCGATGGCGACGTGTCGTTCGAGAACGAGTACCGGTATTTCTACGATCGCCACATCGCCAGGTCCGAGGGCTTTCACGAGACGTTCCTCGAACGCGAAACCGCGGTGGGAAGGCGTGTGAACTACGCGACGATGGGGTCGGCGGTGCTGTGGCTGCCGTTCTACGCGGTTGCGGACCTGTTCACGCGCGTGACCGGCCGCGCCGAAGCGGACGGCTTCTCGGCCCCATACATCAGCGCGGTCGCGTACGGGTCGGCGTTCTACGGGTTCCTGGCGGTCCTGTTGTCGATCCGCGCGGCGCGCCTGCTGCTCGGGCACGAGACCCGCGGCAGTTCGCTCCTGGCGGGACTCGCGGTCTGGATCGGCACGCCGCTGCTCTTCTACATGTACGTCGCCCCCGGCTTCGCGCACGCGTGCTCGGCATTCGCGGTAGCGCTGTTCATCAACGTGTGGCTTCACGTGCGGACGCGATGGACGGCCGCGGGCGCGTTCGCGCTGGGGCTCAGCGTCGCGTTGATGGCGATGGTTCGCGAGCAGGACGCGTTCCTCTCGCTCGGGCCGGCGCTGGACTTCGCGTGGACCAACCTGCGCGACCGCTTCTCGCCAGCCGTGGTTGCGCGAGCGGCGGCTGCAGGCGTCGCGGCATTCGTCATCGGCTATTCGCCGCAACTGTTCGCCTACAACGCGCTGAACGGCTATCCCGGCCCGGCCGAGCACGTCTCGCGGAAGATGGCGTGGCACTCACCGCACGCGCTGCAGGTCCTCGGATCGCCGAATCACGGATTTCTGGTGTGGACGCCGCTGGCGCTGATCGCGATCGCCGGACTCTTTGCGCTGCGGGACAGACGGATGCGGCTGTTCCTGCTGTTCATGGCCGCGACGCAGGTCTACGTCGCCGGCAGCGTCGGATCCTGGACGGTCGCGGGGGCGTTCGGGCAGAGACGCTTCGTCTGTCTCACGCCGATCCTGGTGATCGGGCTCGCGGCCCTGTGGGACCGCGTCCGTGGGAGCGTGCGCGTAGGGAGGAACCGGCAGGCGGCCACTCGCGTGGGCTGGCCGCGAGCGGCGTTCGGCGTGGCCGTCGTCTTGTGCGTGTGGTGGAACGTCGCGCTGATGGCGCTCTTTGCGACCCGCCAGATGGACCGCCAGCGGCTCGAACCCGCACGCAACGCGTATGACGTGTTCGTCACGTTCCCGCTGTCGGCTCCCTCGCTCGCCTACCGCTACCTCACGGACCGGCAGTCGTTCTACGCGTCCCCACCGAGCGAGTCGATCCGCTGATGCGCTTGCTCTACTTCGCCGACATCCGCTTCCCCCTCGAACGCGCGAACGGCATCCAGACGATGGAAACCTGCCATGCGCTGGCGGAGCGCGGACACGACGTGCACCTCGTGGTGAAGCGCGACACGCGATCGCCCGCGCGCGATCCATTCGAGTTCTACGGGCTGCACGCCAACCCGCGGCTGGTCATCGAACGCGCCGCGGCGCCGGCCGGCGCCGGGATCCTCGCCCGGCTCGGGTATCTGTCGTTTGCCTTCGGACGAACGTTCGGCAAGGCGCGGGCCGACATCATCATGACGCGCGACCTCGGCGTGGCCTCGGCCCTGCTTCATCTGCCGCACACCCGGCGTCCGCCGGTCGTGTACGAATCGCACGGCTACGCTCCGGACGTGGCCGGCGCGCTTCCGCATCTCGTTGCGACGGCGGCGCCGGCAAGCGCCTCGAAGCTCGCCCGCCTCGAACGCCGCGAACGTTTCGTGTGGACGCACGCCGACGGGTACGTGACGATCACGCGCGCGCTCAGGGACCAGCTGCTCAAACGATTCGGCACGCGGCTCCACCTGACCATCGCCGCCGACGGCGTCCGAAAGCCGCAGACCGTTCCGGCGTCTCCCCCGGCGGAACCGCTCGTCGCCTACGCCGGGCATCTGTACGCCTGGAAGGGTGTGGACGTGTTGCTGGAAGCGCTGGCGCAACTGCCCGGGATCCGCGGATTGATCGTCGGCGGCCACGAGGCGGAACCGGACCTCGGGCGCCTCCGCACGCGGGCTGCGGAACTCGGTCTCGCCGACCGCGTGACCTTCACCGGACTGGTCGGGCCGTCGCAGGTGGCCGCGCACCTTGCGCGCGCGACGATCCTGGTGCTGCCGAACCCGCGATCGGCGATCGCGACGAACTTCACGTCCCCTCTGAAGCTGTTCGAGTACATGGCCGCGGGCCGCGCGATCGTCGCGTCGGACCTGCCGTCCGTACGCGAGGTCCTGACGCACGGCGAGCACGCGTTGCTCGTGGCGCCGGGCGATCCCGCCTCGCTCGCGGGCGCGGTGCAGCGGCTCGTATCCGACCCGACGCTTGCCGAGCGACTGGCAGCCGCCGCGTTCTCGCACGTCTCGAAGTTCACATGGGCACGGCGCGCCGAACGGCTCGAGCGGCTGTTCAAGGAAGTGCTGGGCGTATGATCTCGGATCGCCTGCTCTCGATCGTGCGCTGCGCGGACTGCCGCGGAGAGCTGGATGTGGACACGCTGGTCTGCGGCGGCTGCGGCCGGCGATACGAACGCCGCGGGGACTATCTCGACATGCGGCCGCGCCGGATGTTCGAGGAACAGACCAAGTACCTCGACGAAGCCTTGCACGCGGACGCACGGCACGACCGCGTCTCCCCGCCGCTGCTCGGGTCGCGGATCCGCAACGACATGCTGCGCGCGTTCCTGGCGCCACGGCCCGGGGAACTGGTCGCGGACCTCGGGTGCGGCAGCGGCCGCGCCCTGCTCTGGAACCGCGACCTCGGCGCCACGATGGTCGGGGTCGACATCGCACCGTTCTTCTCGCAGGAGGCGCGCCGCGACGTGGACCTCATGCTCGGCGACCTGCGCACGCTCCCCTTTGCCGACGCCACGTTCGACAAGGCGTGGTCGCTCGACGTGCTGGAGCATCTCTCGCCGGACGCGCTCGCGGGGATGCTCGCGGAAGCCGCGCGCGTGCTCAAGCCGGGAGGGTCGCTCTTCGTCTACACGCACGTTCGCAAGAACGCGCCGATCGCCGCCGGCCTTCGGTGGATCAACAAACTCGCGGCCAGGCTCGACCGGCTGGGTCTGGTCGATCTGCGCCAGGAGCATCTTCGCAAGTCGGATCACCTCAACCCGCTCCGCGACATTCCACATCTCGAAGAGGTGGTGGACGCCGCCGGCTTCAGGATCGGAAGGATCCGCTTCTACACGCCGATCGTCGGCGGGTTCGTCGAGAACATCCTGGTGCGGATGGCCGAGCGGGCGATGGCGCGGCGCGCACGCGCGCGCGAACTGGCCAAAAAGCCAACTGCCAAAGGGCCAACTACCAAGGAGCCAACTACCAAAGGGCCAACTGCCAAAGGGCCAACTGCCAAAGGGCCAACTGCCAAGGAGCCAACTGCCAAAGGGCCAATTGCCAAGGAGTCAACTGCCAAGGAGCCAACTGCCAAGGAGCCAACTGCCAAGGAGCCAAAGGTCGCGGAGACAGTCGCGGAGACAGTCGAGAAGGCTTCAGAACTGGATGCGGCGGCGATTCGGGAGGCTCGGGCGGCGGCCAAGGCTCGAATTGCGAAGCGCGGGCCCACGTATCTGGCGCTGCGGGCGCTCTCGTTCGTCATGAAGCTCGATCTGCTGCTCTTTGGACGCATCACGTCGGGACCCTTCTTCGCGCTGCTCGTGAAGAAGTGATCATGCGCATCCTCTACTCCGCGATCGACCAGGTCGTGCCCGGAACGAAGGGAGGATCGACGCACGTGACGGCGGTCGCCGAAGGGCTCGCCGCACTGGGTCACGAAGTGCACGTGCTGGTCACGCCCGGGGAACGGCCGTTTCCGAAGGGGAACGTCGACTGGATCCCGATGGCTCCGCCACTCGGCGCCAACCAGCTGCGCTGGATGCGGCGCCCGGCGGTGCGGCGGATCGTCGACCGCCTGAAGCCCGACGTCATCATGGAGCGCTACTACAACCTCGGCGGCGAAGCGATCCTGCATGCGCGCCGCGCCGGCGCACGCGCCGTCCTCGAAGTGAACGCGCCGGTCATCGACCATCCCGGATCCGTCAAGGCGACGATCGATCGCGCGCTCATCCTCCGGCCCATGCAGCGATGGCGCGAGCGCCTCTGCGCGGCCGCCGACATCGTCGTGACGCCGAACGCCGCCGTGCTTCCGCCGGAGACGCCGTCGTCGCGCATCCTCGAGATCGAGTGGGGCGCTGATACGGACCGGTTTCGACCTGCGTCCGACGACCGCCCGCCCGAACGCATCGTCGCGGTGTTTGCCGGGGCCTTCCGGAGCTGGCATGGCGCGATCCACCTGGCGCGCGCGATCCGGCAGCTGCGCGAGCGCGGCAATCACGCGATCTCGGCCCTCTTCATCGGCGACGGTCCGGAGCTGCCGGCCGTCCGTCAGGCAACGGCCGGACTCGAGGGCGTCGTCTTCACCGGCGCGCTCCCGCACGACCAGATGCCCGCCGCGCTTGCGGCGGCGCACATCGGCGTGGCGCCGTTCGATATCGCGGCGCACAAACCGCTGTCGCTCGGGTTCTACTGGTCGCCGCTGAAGATGTTCGAGTACATGGCGTCGGGCCTGCCGGTCGTTGCCCCTGCGGTGGCGCGCATCCCCCGTCTCGTCGAGCACGGACGCGAAGGACTGCTGTACGATCCTCGAGACGACGGCGCTCTGTCGCGCACGCTCGAGCAGCTTGCCGACGACGGACTGAGAAAGCGACTCGGCGCGGCCGCCAGAGAACGGGCCGTCCGCGAGTACAGCTGGAGCGCACACTGCGAAGCCCTGGATCGGCGGCTGCGAGCCTGAAGTTCTTTTCGTCATTCGTCATTCGTCATTGAGCATTGACAAGCCTCAGAGTTCTTCTCCCCACCGACTCGTTTCCTCCGCGCTGCGGCGGCAGCGGCTGGAGCACCTACGAGCTGGCCCGCGGGCTGCGCGACCGCGGCCACGAGGTCACCGTGTTGAAGGTGGCCGCCGGCGAAGAGGTCGGCGAGCGGACGCGTGAATTCGAAGGCATTCCGGTTCTCGAGTTCCATGCCTACGCGCCCCCCATCCCGGGGATCCGGAACTACTTCAAGAACGAACGGCTCTACCCGCGGGTCGCGGCGCGCATCGAGGACCTGATCGGGCGCTACGGCATTCAGATCGTGCACGGCCAGCACGTGCTCTCCGCGCCCCCTTCGGTCGTCGCGGCCCGGCGCACCCGCATCCCGTCGGTCGTGACCGTCCGCGATTACTGGCCGGTGTGCTACCGGTCCGACCTTCTGCATTCACCCGCGACCCTGGCGCTCTGTCCGGGCTGCTCGCGCGCCGCGGGGATCCAGCAGGGCCAGCCACGCATCGGGCTGGCCGGCTTCGGTCAGTACCTGGCACGCCGGTATCTCGTGTCGAACATGGCCACGAAGCGGCGGACGCTTGCCGCGGCGGATGCCGTCATCGCGGTCAGCTCGGTCATCGCGCGTGACCTGCGCGAACGCGCGCCGGAACTCGAGCGCACTCGCCTCGAGATCATTCCGAATCCGGTCAACATCGATGCGCTGCGGCGTCGCGCGCCCGAAACGCGGCCGATGCCCGAACCGTACGCGCTGTATGTGGGGAAGCTCGCCGTGAACAAGGGGACGGACCTCCTCATCGACGCGATCGTGCGGGCGGACCTGGACTGGCCGCTCGTGATCGTCGGCGATGGTCCGGATCACACGAAGCTCGCGGCGGCGGCCAGACGGAGTGGACGTGACGTCCGCTTCAAGGGCTGGCTCGATGCCGCCGCGACCGCCGCCTGGATCGCGCATGCCGGCATGCTGATTTTTCCCTCCCGCGGACCCGAGTCGCTCAGCCGCGTACTCATCGAAGCGAGCGCGCTCGGGATTCCGATCGCCGCGATGCTCACCGGCGGCACCGCCGACATCATCGAAGACGAGATCACCGGACTGCTCTCGACCGACGTGAACGGTCTCGCGGAAGATGTGCGACGGCTCCGCCACGGTGAAGTGCTGAGACATCGGCTCGGCGCCGCGGCGGCCAACCGCGCCGTGGAACGATTCGATTCGGCCATCGTGGTGTCCAGAATCGAGGCCCTGTATCACGAACTGCTCGCCGGACGGCCGGCATGACGATGCGCGTCGCCATTACCGCGCGATCCGTCTTCCCGCTTCACGGGCTGGGCGGCCTCGAGCGCAGCGTCTACGATCTGGCGCGACACCTCGTCCGTGAAGGTGTGCGGGTGACGCTGATCACGCGGCCCGCCACACACCCTGGCGACGTCCACCCCGAGATATCGATCCAGTTCGTGCCGTACCGGACGTTCCCCTTCGCCGGACGCAAGGGCACGACGGTCGTCGACCGCAGCACCGCGTATCCGCGATTCGGCGTCCGCGCGGGTGAAGCCGCGGCGACGCTCGTTGCGCGCGGAGAGATCGACATCGTCCATGGCTTTGGCGCGAGCGTGCTCGGCTACGCGCGTCAGCGGGCCCGATCTGGCGCGCCGCTCGTTCTCAATCCTCAGGGGATGGAAGAGTTCGGAGCGACGGATCCGTCTCACGCGCGGCTGAAACGGCTCGCCTACCTGCCCTTGCGGCGCGCCGTCCGCGAGTGCGCGGCGGCGGCGGACGCCGTGATCGCGACCGACCGTGCGCTCGTGCCCGTGGTCCGCAGACACCTGGGCGTTGCCGGCGAGCGGATCGCGACGATCCCAAACGCGCTGGATCTCGAGAATCTCGACGCGCTTGCGACGCCCGCCGATGGTGCGGCGATCCGCTCCAGCTCGGGAGTCCAGGATGATCTCGTGCTCCTCAGCGTCGGCCGTATCGAGGAGAACAAGGGCTTTCATCTGCTGGCCCAGGCGCTCGCGGCGCTTCGCGAACACTCCGGCCGCCTCGCGGGCGGACGGTGGCGATGGGTGCTCGTCGGCGACGGGCCTCATCGCGGCCGGCTCGAATCGCTGATCGATTCGCTCGGGCTCGCGCGGCACGTCGTGCTTGCCGGCAGGGTGCCGGATCCGGACCTTCACGCGTGGTACGAAGCGGCGGACCTCTTCGTCCATCCCACGCTCTACGAAGGCAGCTCGCTCGTCACGCTCGAAGCCATGGCGCACCGGCGCGCGTGTGTCGTTACGGATGCGGGCGGCCTGCCCGACAAGGTCAGAAACGGCGTCAACGGCTGGATCGTGCCGGCCGGAGATCCCGCCGCGCTCACCGCCGCGCTCAGCGGCGCGCTCGAGGATCCGGTCAGGCTCCAGGAGATGGGCGCCGCCGGACGCCGGATCGTGGAAGAGGAATTTTCATGGAAGGCAACGGTCAGACAGACGCTCGCGCTGTACGACCGCCTGCTGCGGCGCCCGTAGTAAGCTACGGGCATCCACCCAGGGCATCTGATTTGTCAATTGGACTTCGGGAATGGCGCGAGGCGAGCGACACGCGGCCCTCGACGGTAGGGTTGGTGCTCGTTCTGGGGGCCGCGGCTGCCTTGCGGTACTGGAGCCTCGGGCACGGCATCCCTTACGGCGTCAGTGTCGACGAACCCGAGATCGTCGAACGGGCGTTCCGGATGATGAAGGAGGGATCGCTCGATCCACACTTCTTCGACTACGGGCAGCTCCACATCTACATCCAGCTCGCGGTGTCGATCGTCCGCTTCATCGCCGGCGCGATCACCGGCGCCTGGAACTCGCTGGCAGAAGCGACGAGCGACAGCTTCTATCTCTGGGGACGCGCGGTCACGGCGGCCTTCGGCGTGGCGACGGTGTTCGTCGTCTACCAGATCGGGATGCGGTGGGGCGCCCGCCATGCGCTGCTCGGTGCGGCGCTGATGGCGGTGATGCCGCTGCACGTCCGCTACTCCCACTACGTGCTCACCGACGTGCCGCTCACCTTCTTCGTGGCGTTGGCGATGCTGCTGTCGCTGAGCGCGCACGAGCGGCCGGCGCTGCGGGCGTTCGCCTTCGCGGGTGCCGCCGCAGGATTGGCGGCCGCCGTCAAATACAACGGCGGGATGGCGCTGATCATGCCGCTGGTCGCGTGCTGGATGACACGATCGGCGAGACCGTCGCGGCTGGCCTGTTCGCTGGCCGCGATCGGCGCCGCGGCGGTCGCCTTTCTCGTGGCGGCGCCCTACACGGTTCTCGATCTTCCCGGATTCCTCGATCGATTCGCGAGCCTGACCGCCGAGTACCGCAACGCAGCTCAGCCGGTCCAGGCTGGTGAGGTGATCTACCTGAAACACCTGCGGCTGCAGTTCGGTACCCCTGGAATGGTCCTCATCGGCGTCGGGTTCGTGATGGGCCTCGTGCGCGCGTTGCGCGGACCGAACCAGGTTCCGTGGGCCCTCGCACTCGCGTTTCCGATCCCCTACTTTCTGATGATCGCCGAGCAGCGGATCATCTACGCGCGGTATCTGCTGCCGATCGTCCCGATGCTCTGCATCCTCGCGGCCGTTGCCGTCATCTCGGGGGTGAGCATTCTCAGGCGCTACCAGTTTCCGCGTGGTGTCAGGACGACGTTGATCGTGCTGCTGACGATGACGCTGCTCGCGCCGCCGGCGGCGACCGCGATCCAGTTCAACCGCATGATCTCGGCGACGTCCACGGTGGATCTCGCGTATCGATGGATCGCGGACAACATCCCCGAAGGAGCAACGATCGTGTTGGAAGGAGGCCACCTGAATCTCTCCAGCACGTACCGTGACGAGCGGGTCCCGCAATTGCGCCACCGGACCTACGAGGACTACCTGGAGGCGGGAGTCGATTACCTGGTTGCGTCATCCCAATGCTACGGGCCGTACTTCATGTCGCCCAAGGTGTACCGCCACGAGTTCAACGATTACATGGTGTTGTTCTCGCACGCGCAGGAGGTTGCACGGTTCACGCCGGCTGACGATCAGCCGGGGCCGGAGTTGCGGATCCTCAAGGTGGCACCGTGAGGTTCGTCCGCTGGGGATCGTGGACGGTCCTCGCGCTCGTCACCCTGGAGCTGTGTGCGCGCGAGGTCGCGCGGCGATCGCTGCTCGAGACGATCATCGGGACTCGTCCGGACCTCGGTCCGCTGGCTGGTCTTGCGATCGCCGGTGGAATCATCGGCCTGCTCGCGTCGAGCGGCGTCCGCGGCCGCCGGACGGCCTTCGTCTTCTCGACCCTGTTCGCCGTCGGCGTCGCGACCCAGATCCACCTTGGCGCGCGCCTCCAGAGCGACGGCTTCTACTACTTCTCGTATCTGCGGTCGCTGGTCTTCGACCGCGACGTCGAATTCTCGAACGACTACCGGCTGCTCGGTCTCGGCGACAAGGCGCATCTGTTCGAGCCCACACCTACGGGGTACGCACAGTCGGCGTGGACGATCGGTCCGGCCATCGTCTGGTCGCCCTTCTTCGCAGCCGCGCATCCGGTCGCGAAGGCGCTGAATGCGCGCGACGCCAACGTCAGCACCAACGGGATCTCGTATCCCTACCGCCAGGCGGTGTGCATCGCGGGGCTCTTCTACGCGCTGCTCGGATGCTGGTTCACGTATCGCCTGGTCCTCGGCTTCTTCGACACGAAGCTCGCCGCGGCCGCGGTCGTCTTCGTCATCGCTGGATCGTTCATGCTCTGGTACGCCGTGCGCGAACCCAGCATGACGCACGCGCCGTCGATGGCGGGCGTCGCGGGCTTCGCCTGGTTCTGGACGGCGACCTACGGCCGGAGGACGCGTCTGCAGTGGGCGCTGCTTGGGCTGCTGGCCGGGTTCATCACGCTGATCCGCTGGCAGAACGCACTGTTTGCGATCCTGCCGGCCTCTGAAGCGCTCGCGTTCCTGCTGACGGCCGCGCGCACGAAGAACAACCGGCTCGCCACCGAGACGCTCATCGCCGGCGCGCTCTTCACGTTGTGTGCGGTGGTGGGTTTCGTTCCACAGATGCTGGCATGGAAGTCGATCTACGGAAGCTTCCTGGCAGTGTCTCCTGTTGGACCGCAGATCCGCTGGTGGGACCCGCACCTCGTCGACATCCTGTGGTCATCGCGGAACGGACTCTTCAGCTGGTCACCGATCCTCTACGTCGGCGCGATCGGCCTCCTCGTGTTCGCGTATGCGCGGCCCGCGATCGGCGTCCCGTCGATCGTGGCGATCGCGGTGATGACCTACTTCAACGCGTCGATCCAGGACTGGTGGGGCAGCGCCGGGTTCGGCGGACGGCGATTCGAGGGGACGCTGCCGCTGTTCGCGCTGGGCGTCGCGGCATTCGCGGATCGTGCCGCGGCCGCCGCGCGACGCCACCCCTTGCGCGTCGTCGGAGCCGGAGGCGCGGTGCTGGTGCTGTGGAACCTGACGTTGATGAGCGCCGCGCACGACGGACACGTTCGTATCGGCGAAACCGTCTCTTTCGGAGAAGCAGGCGCCCATCAGGCGCGCGCCTTCCACCGCTGGTTCGGCCATCCGTTCACGTATCCGGCGAGCCTCCTCTTCGCCGCGCGGAACGACGTGCCGATCGGCGCATACGACCTGCTGGACGCGAACCGGTTCCTCTCGGATCCGCTCCGGCCGTACGGGCGCATCGACGTCGGCGGACCGGGGGACCACATCTGGCTCGAGACCGGGTGGCATGCCCCCGAACAATCCGGCCCGGTCACCTTCCGCTGGGCGGAAGCTTCGGCGGGAATGCTGATCCCGCTCGATCATGCGGCAACGCTGCGCGTGCAGATACACGCGTTACCGTTCGATTACGATGGCGCGCCTGCACAGGTCGTGCGGCTCATCATCAACGGAACTGCCGGGCCCGAAGCCACGCTCGAGCCCGGATGGACGACAACCGTGTTAGAAGTGGAGAAAGGCCTGTGGAGGGCGGGCGTCAACCGGCTGCAGCTCGCGTTCGCACGGGGGACACGGCCGGTCGACGTGGGCAAGGGCGACGACAGTAGAATGCTCTCTGCCGCCGTGGACTGGGTCCGCGTCACGGCCATCAGCACTGAATAATGCGCCGCATGCGCGAACGCTTGATCGAGCTCCTGAAGAGCGCAGGACCGCCGCGCCGGACAGCCGCCGCCTTCGCCCTCGGTGTCTTTCTGAGCTTCTCCCCGTTTCTTGGACTGCAGATCCTGCTCGGGATGGGCGCGGCGATTACGTTCCGGTTGAGCAGGGCTGTGGTCTTCGCCGGTCTGTGCACGAACCTGCCGTGGCTCATGCTCCCGTGGTACACGTTGAGCACCGCCGCCGGAGCGCTGGTGCTCCGGGCGCCTGCGGCGACCGACGTCTCCGGCTCGCTGGCGCGCCTGTTCGACCTGCCGCTCACCGGTCCGGCGTTCTGGACGCAGGCGCTCGACATTGCGTCGCCGTTCCTCTGGTCGTTCCTCGTCGGCTCCACCGCCGGCGCCCTGGTGATCGGCGTCATCTCCTACGTCGTCACCCACCGCTATCTCGCCAACGTGTGTTCGGCGCCCCATAAAGGGGCGCCCTACGCACCCATGTAGGGCACCCCTTTACGGGGTGCCATGCAAAACCAGGGCGCCGTATTACCGTCCCGGCAAATACAACACTTGCACGTCGGTGCGCCGGCGTAGATCGGCGAGCCACTCGCGGACGGCGGCGTCGCGGCGCAGCGCGAGCACCGCGAGGCGCGCTTCTTCACGCGCCTGGCTGAACGGCAGGAGCTTGCCGTCGCGCGTGAACCGGCCCGGGTTGTTCCGGTAGTAGGCAATGATGTCGTCTTCGGTCGGCTGAAAGGTCGCACCGAAGCGCTGCTGGATGTAGGCCTGGATCCGCAGCTCGTCGCGGACGTGCAGCCGCAGCTGATCGACCGTCAGCCCCGCCTCGCGCAGGATCGCATCGAGCCGATCGCCCGAACCGATCCGCTCATCGAGCGCCTGCATCCGGCGGTCGACCTCGGCGCGATCCGGTTCCGGCGGACCGTAGCGATCCACTTCGATGAGCATCAGCCGCCGCTCGATCAGCCTGTCCATCGCCCACTGGAGTGGATCGCGTCCAGCCGGAGGCTCGAGCACCCCCAGTCGCATCAACGCCACGGCATCGCTCTGAAGCACGAGCGTCCCGCCGACGGTCGCGAGAATGCGGTCGATCACCTGGCCGTTCTGGGGAACCTGCGACTGGCGTTCGCCGGCCCAAAGGGGAAAGCCGCACAAGGTCACCAGGACGGCCGCCGTTGCCAGAACGCGCTTATGCGACATCAGAATGCATGCCCGAAACTGAAGTGCCATTCGTGACGACGTTCGAGCGAGCCGGCGATGCTGCGGCGATCGAGCTTGAAGCCCAGATCCAGACGCACCGGACCGACCGGCAGGTTGTAGCGGAGCCCCAGGCCAACGGCACCGCGCAGCTCACCGGGATCGATCTGCGTCACGCGCTCGTAAACGTTGCCCGCATCCATGAAGAAGGCGGCGCCGAGGTTCTTCCACACGGGGACGCGCAGTTCGCCGCTCAGCAGCAGGAGCCCGTTGCCGCCACGAGGGAAGCCACTATCGGTGATCGTGTTCGGCATGCCCACGCGGTCCAGCTCGAAACCTCTGATCGTCGTGTCACCGCCCGCGTAAAACCGCTCGCTCGCCGGCAGGTCTTCGATCGTCGCCGGAACCGGGAACGTGACCTCGCGAGGAAAGCCGTCGGCAAGCCCCACCGCGACCCTGCCGGCGAGCACGACCCTGTCGCCAAGCGGCAGCGGACGATACCCCTGCACCTGCATGTAGGACTTCACGAACCCCACCTCGCCGCCGAGCGCTCGCGCAGCCAGGCTGCCTTCGGCGCTCATGAACACGCCACGGGTCGGATCGAGCGCGTCGTCGCGCGTATCGCGGGTCACCGTGGCGGTGAACGCCGACAGCCGCACCTCGGGGAACGCACGGTCGATGACCGCCAGCTCCTCTTCGGTCAACGCTTCGTCGAACGTGCGCGTCGTCGCGAAGGTGTAGCGGAGGCCGGTGCGGATCCCCGGCGTGAGCCGGCGGACGATCTCAGCGTTGACGCCCCTGCGTCTGAACTTGAACGTCGCGCGGCGTCCCTGCTCGATGACGCCGGTGATCGTGGAGTCGGCGTTCCACCCGAACGTCCGCGGCTCGCGGAACGTCGCGACGACGCGGTACTCCGGGAACCCGAATCTGGGACCGGTGCCGGTTTCCGGATCGATGTCGGATCGCAGACCGAGACGCGTGTACAGACTCGCCGAACGGTTCTTCCCCGCGATGTTGCGCCTGCCGACCTCGAAGAAGCCGCGCGGCGCCAGGTCGACCCGGCTTTCCGCGAAACCATCGGCGCCAGTGACGAAGATCGTGCTCCGCTCGACGCCGGCGCCGTAGCCGATCGTCGTAGACGGCGCCTCTTCGACCCGGACGAGGATGTCATACCGGGCGGATTCACCGTGCTGGACCTGGTCGATCTCGATCCTCCGGAACAGCCCCAGCTCGGCAAGCCGCCGCCGGGTTTCGAAGAGCGCGTTGAGGCCGAGCGGCTCACCGGTCTTCAACTGGATCTCGCGCTCGATGATCCGCGCATCGGTCTTGACGTTCCCGAGCACCAGGATGTGATCGACGATGCTCTGAGCGCCTTCGTTGATGTCGAAGCGAAGATCCAGCCGGGAGCCGTCGGTCAGATTCGGCACGATCTTCACGCTCGCGGAAGCAAAGCCGCGGTTCAGGTACTCGCTCAGGACGCGTTCGCGCGCGTCGATCACCGCGGGCTCATAGTAGGCAGCGCCCGGCTCGAGTGAGACCGTAGCCGCAAGTTCGCCGGTGCTCACCGCCTTGTTGCCGGCAAACGTGATCTCGCCGATGCGGATCAGCGGTCCCTCGGTGATGATGATCACCGGCTTGATGCGCCCTTCTCCGTTCGGAGCGGCGGGCAACTCGTTCGCCGCCGAATCCACCTTCACCTGTCCGAAGCCGCGGCGCAGGTAGATGCCGCGAATGGCGGCCGAGGCCCGATCGAGGTTCGCGGCGATGAACGGTTCTCCGCCGCGGAGGTCCTCGAGCAGCGGACGGATCTCCTCTTGCGGGACCGATGCGTTGCCGCTGACCTGCGGGCCGCCGTCGATCCTGTAGATCGGCCCCTTGTTCACCGTCACGACCACTTCCACGCGGCCGTTCAGATCGCGCCGGGCGGCGGTCGCAGTCGCTTTCCAGTGCCCCTGCTGGTTGAGGAACGAGACGATCCGCCGCTCCGAATCTTCGAGGATGTCGATGTTGATGGACCCTTCAGTGCGGATCGGCACCAGCTCGTCGATCCGGTCCTTCGGCAGTGGATCGCCTTCGTACCGCACGACCACCTCTGGTCCCGGATCGATCGTCACCGCCAGATCGACACTGAGGCCATCGTCGGACTGCGAGACGATCCGGTGGTTGCCGCGGGCCTCGAAGCGGCCGCGGCGGCGAAGTTCGTCCACCAACTCGCTCAGCCGCCGATCCACTTCGACCCGTTCGTACGGGCGTCCCGGCGTCGCCCCGATCTCCGACAGAAACTTCTCGCGCGTCACCAGCGGATCACCCGAGATATCCACGTTCCTGACGTGCGCCCTCGCCCCGGCTTCGATCTCGAAGTTGAGGATGGTGCCTTCGGGGTCGTGCACCTCTTGGAGCACGGGACGAATCGCCGCGCCGAGGTACCCGCGCTCGAAATAGAAGCCCTGGAGCATCTCCGCAACCCGCGACGCCTGCGAGGCCGCCGGCGACCGGCCAAAGGTCGAAGTCACGGCGTTCCGCAGCGTCCGCTCGCTCAATCCGAGATTGCCGCTGAATTCGATTCGGATGACGGTGTGTACCGGAACGAGTTCGTAACGCAGCCCCACTCCGCCATCGAGGTCGGTGGCCACGACGGTGATCTCCTGGAACCGGCCCAGGCTGTAGATGTGGGCGATCGTTTCACGCACGGCGGCCATCGACAGCGGCGATCCCACGCGCGTTTCGAGCAGGTCGCGCAGCATCGCGTCCTCGATGATCTGCCCTTCGAGCGAAAGATCGATCCGGACGATCGTTCGGCCGGCATACGCCGCCGCCGGGGAGAGGACCTGCGGCGAGAGCACGGGCTGTGAGGTCTGGACCTGGGCGACGGTTAGGACCAGTGCGAGCAGAACACCCATCAGAAGACGCGCCGGACGCGGAAGTCGATGGCGAAGGTCTGGTCGCCATTCTGGGTGATGATCCAGCTCAGTCGATCGCTCTGGTCGTACTCGAGCACGAAGATATGGTCTTGAGTCGAGTTGCCGAGTCCGCGGGAGAACGTGAGGAACGCGCGGCTCGACAGCCGGCGGCCAATGACCACACGAGTCGCTGACAGAGGATCCCCCTCGGCGCCGATGCTCGACGTGATCGCCACCGTCGTTCCGCTGCCCAGCAGCTCCTCCGCCACCCTGCCGACCGGGGCCACCACGGGGCTGAGCAGCAGACGCGAGGTCAATCCGCGGAGCAGATCCTGTTCGCTCTGCGCCGCCGCGGTGGAACTGAACCCTCGAAGCTCACTGAGGTTGCCCGATGCGGGATCCTGCCCGAACAGCAGCGCAATGACGTCGGCCGTCGGCAACGGCGGATCCGAAATGATCGTCGGCGCGATGCGATTGACCGTTCCCAGCGCGCCGAGCGTCACACGATAGGTCTGATCGCCGTAGCGCACGCGCGTTTCGACTTCCAGATCGAAGTAGGGCTCGATCTTCGCCGGGTTGATGAAATCGATCGTGCCGCGCGTGACGACGTAACGGTTGCCTTCAAAGACGACGTCGCCGCTGATATCCGCGCGGCCGGAGAGCTGCGGACGGTCGTACGTGCCTTGAAGGCGGAGGTCGGCTTCCGCTCTGAGCCGGGCGACGTTGTTCTCGATCCGCAGCGTGCCGCGCGGCGCATCGATCTGGATGTCGAACCGCAGCGGAACCGCGGACGCCGTCGCCGGTCCGCCGACCGACAACGTCTCGCCGCGGAAGTCGAACAGGTTCGGCGTCGTTTCGAACCTGCGGTTGTAGACGGCGTCTCGGACCGTGACGTTCCCCGTCAGCAGCGGCGAGTCGATCGTGCCCCGGAGCAGGATGTCGGCGTCGATCTCGGACCGGAAGCCCTCGGGATAGTTCATCCGCATCCGCTCGCCGACCGCGGTCAGATTCAGCTCGCCGGGAACGAACCCTTCGAGCGGAATGCGTCCGCCGAACGTCACCGCGCCGCCGCCGAGACTCGCGGTGACGTTGTCGAGCCGGATCCCGCCGGCATCGAACGACACCGTCCCGTTGATCTGGTCGAGCGACCGGGGCATCAGGAAGTGGCGGATCCGCCCGTTGCTGAGCGTTGCCTTGCCGGAGAACGCCGGTTTGTCGAACGTGCCTGAGATGCCGGCCGCGAGCGCCGCCGCGCCCGACGTCCGCAGGTCCCTGAAGAACCCCTGCAGGATGCCGAGGTTCGCATCCCCGGTGGCGTTCACCGCGATCGTGCTGTCGTGCAGGCTCACGTTGCCGGTGACCTCGAGCTGCGTGCCCTCGCCGCGGAGCCGCAGACGGCCGATCTGCGCGATGTGGCGGTCGAGATCGATCTCGATCACGCCATCGTTGTGCAGCTCGTAGTCGAACAGCGTCAGGTCGAGATTCTCGACGCGCGCTTCGACGACGAGGTGATCGACGTTGGTCAGCTCGCCGGTGACGCGCACCGTGCCGCCCGCAACCGCGCGCGTGAACGGCGAGAGCCGCGGTTCGAAGAACCGTAAGTACGGGTCGAGCGACGTTTCGGTGAAACGTACGTTCAGGTCCGAGTCCATCGCATCGTTGAGCGCCATCCGTCCGGCGCCCGACACGTTGAGTCGTGGAGACGCGGCTTCGAAATCGAGCGACAGCAGCTCGCCGCGCAGGCCAAGGTGGCCGGAGAGCTGGCCGATCCCTTCGTCGCCGGCGAACAGGTCCACGATGCCGAACGCCACGTCGTACTCCGGGACCTCGAATGTGCCCGCTCCTGACGCCTTGAACCGCATGATGCCCGAGAGCGGCGCCCGGGGATACTCGAGGGTCTTCAGCGATTCGACCGGGATCCGCTCGCCATCCGCCGTGAACGAATAGGTCCCGTCCCAGCCGATCCACGCCGCGCCGGTCATCGTGCCCGCCGTTGGCGAACCGCCGGCGGACGGGGCCGTCCCCTTGCGCACGTCGAACTTCTCGAGACGGACGCCGTTGCCTTCGAACCGCAGGTTCGACACCGCACGCTCGAACGTCTCGCCGTACGCGATCCCGTCGTCGATGATCATCGTCCCGCTGCCGTGCGGCGTCTCGTAGAGCCCGGTCAGCAGATACTCGCCGGAGACGAAGCCTTCGACCGGCCAGTCATCCAGCTCGAAGGCATGCCGGAGATCGGCCAGCGGCCAGCGGTCCAGGACCACCCTGGCGTCGATCTCTTCCCCACCGTCCTTCCGCGGATAGCCGAGCGAGAACCGGCCGGTGGCATTGATCTCGGCATCGCCGCTGACGAGCGAGCTGCGGCTCACGTCCACATAACTGTTCTCGATGACGATGTCGGCGGATCCGCGGCCCCAGACGACGTCCCAGGCACGCATGCGATCGCCGCTGAACGTGCCTTCGATCCGCGGATCGTTGAACGCGCCGAGCATCACTCCCGTGAACTCGCCGTGGCCGCCGACGGGAACCGCGGCCGTGGGCGAGCCCAGGGCAGTGAGGATCCCGGCAAAGACGCGATCGGACTCCTGCCAGTCGAGGCTCGTGACGTGGAACGGGATCTGCGAACGCTGGCGCCACGCGGTCCGGCCATCGAACGACACGTAGGTCTTGCGGGTCGCGACCCAGCTCTCTCCGAGCGTGATCCATTCGGGATCGAGCGTGTAGGTCACCTGGCCGGCGACGGGCACGTAACCGAGCGGCGCCCGCGGATTGAACGGGCCCGCTTCAGGACCGAGCGCAGCTTGCGCGGCAACGAGGCCGGGACGCAGTTCACGGCCCATCATCTCGACGTCGGGCGGCGGCGTCACCGTCACGCCGCCGTTGCCGCGCAGCTTCGCCCAGCCGCCGAGGGGCCACTCCAGCCGGTTCGTACCGGTCGCGCGGCCGGCGAAACGGATCCCTTCGAGCTGGAGAAAATCGGTCAGCTGCGTGAGGTCGACGTTCTGGTACTTCACGTCCCAGATCGCGCGGCGCGGGCCCGACTTGTCGTCGAGCGACAGCAATCGATAGTCGAACTGCGCGGTCCCGCCGTACAGGCCGCTCCTCGCATCCGTGACTTCGAGCCGGTCGGGCAGCCAGAGGACGTTGCCGCGCAGGTTTGGAAACTGCCACGTGCTCTCGCCGAGCTTCACGCGCGCCATCGGCGTGCGCCACGATCCTTTCAACTCGCGTCCCCCGGCCTTCGGCAAATGGAACGTGCCATCGAACTCGGCGTCACCCGTCGCGGTGAAGGGATCGTGCGTGAAGAAGATGCCCTTCTGCGTGGCAATGTCGATCTTCGACCGGATCCTGTAGATCTGCTCCGGCCAGTTGTCCATTTCGATGTCGCCTTCGAGGATCGACGTTGCGCCATCGGTGAGCAGGTCGATGCGATCGAAGTGGATGTCGGCGCCCTTCAGGCTGAACCGCGAGTTCATCCGGGCGGCAAACGGCTCGTACTCCTGGATCCGGATCGTGGCGTCGTCGAACGACGCGGTGCCGCCGTAGTCGTCGCGGGCGTCGCGGCGGTACATCATCACGCGCAGGCTGGGCGCGTCGATACTCCACGGCGTGCCGTGGTCGATATACGTGAACTTGCCACCGGTCGCGAGCACCTGGCTCAGCGTCGTCGTGAACCGCTTCGGGCCCTGCGGACGATTGGGATCGCGCGGCGGCCCCTTCACGCGCGGAAAGTTGTGGCGCCCCCCGGGATAGGTCTCGACGACCATCTCCCAGTCGCTCATCTGGATGGACTCGATGATCAGCCGGCGGCTGAAGATCGTCCACCACGGCAGTGACACGGTGATGCGGCGCGCGTGCAGGAACGGACGATCTCCCGGCTCGAGCCCCTCGATCACCACATCGTCGAACTCGAAGACGCCGGGCGTCACCTTGGCCTTGATCCGGCCGATCGTCATCCTGCGATCGAGATAGTTGGAACCCTGACGCTCGGCTTCGGCCTTGACGAAGGGCCCGAGGTCCACGGTGAAGAAGCTGACGACGAGCGCGGCGAACACCGCGGTCACGAAGGCGAGCGCGTACAGGCTCCACTGTTTCAGGCGGCGGCGCCTGTCAGAGGGTCTCGGAGTCTCCTCCGGGGCAGCCGGCTTCGGCTCGTCGTCTTTCAGGTCCATCGATCATTCGATGACAACGAGCGTGCGGCCGGCCTCGACCGAGGTGCCGGGCGCCACGGCCACTTCCTTGACGCGGCCGGCTTTGGGCGATCGCAGCTCGTTTTCCATCTTCATAGCTTCGACGACGACGACACCCTGGCGGACGGCGACTTCGTCGCCCGGCGAGACCAGGACGCGGACGACCCGGCCCGGCATGGGAGCCGTGACCGCCTGTTCGCCGTCCGCGCCGCCGCCGTCGGCGCCGGCTCGCTTGCTTCGACGGCCATTCAACGCGGCGACAATCGTGCGGCCGCCAATGGTGACGAGGAACTCACTTCGCGCGCCGCTCGGCGTGACCTGGACGTCGCGGACGATGCCGCTCGTGAGGTCGAGCAGCGAGAGGCCGTAGACACCGGCGCGCGTGGCGTCGACGTTGCGGGGGTGTCCGTCCAGGGAGACGCGATACGTTCCGCCCGCGGCCTTCTCGACGGCAACCGTCCGCGTGCGGCCGTTGACCTCGATCTCGAAGGTCATCCGCGCAGCGCCTCGGCCCGCGCCGCCTGCTTCCACAAACCGGACCGTGCCGCCGGCGACTTCGCGGCTGCCGCGCTCGCACGCAAATACGCGTCGAGGCCGGCGGCAATGGCGGCGAGGTCCTCGTCGGTCCCGTCCAGCTCGCTGAAGCTTTCGTGGCGGGACGCGAGCAGGCGGTCCAGATAAGTCGTGTCGTAGTCCCCCGCGATGTACTCGGGCTGGCGCGTCAACCACAGGAAGAACGGGATCGTGGTCCTGATGCCGAGCACCTGATATTCGCCGAGCGCGCGGCGCATCCGCGCGACCGCATCGGTGCGGGTGGCTCCCCACGCGACGAGCTTCGCGATCATGGAGTCGTAGAACACCGGAACCGTATAGCCGACGCTCACGCCGCCATCGTCGCGGATCCCGGGTCCGGAAGCCGGACGGAGACCACGGACGAGCCCGGGGGACGGCATGAAGTTCATGTCGGGGTCCTCGGCGTAGATGCGGCACTCGATGGCGTGGCCGTGCGGCGTCAGCGCGCGTTCCGGATCGATGTCGAGCCGCTCGCCGCGCGCGATGCGGATCTGCCAGTGCACGAGGTCGATGCTGGTCACCATCTCGGTGACCGGGTGCTCGACCTGGAGGCGCGTGTTCATCTCGAGGAAGTAGAACGCGCCGTCCTCGTCGAGGAGGAACTCGATCGTGCCGGCGTTGTAGTAGCCGACCGCCTTCGCCACGGCGGCGGCCGCCGCCGCGATCCGGCGGCGCAACGCGGGATCGACAGCAATCGAGGGCGATTCCTCGACGACCTTCTGATGCCGGCGCTGGATCGAGCACTCGCGCTCGACGAACGGGATCACGGTCCCGTGCTGGTCGCCCAGCAGCTGGATCTCGATGTGACGCGGCTTCGTGATCCGCCGCTCGAGGTAGACGGCGCTGTCGCCGAAGGCGGACCCGGCTTCCGAGCGCGCGGTGGCGATTGCGGCGAGCAGATCGTCCGGCTTTTCGACCGTCCGCATCCCCTTGCCGCCGCCGCCCGCCACGGCCTTTACAAGGAGCGGATATCCGACGTCCGCGGCTGTCCTGACGATCTCGTCCTCGGTCGCACCGGCGGCGAAGGGTTTCTCGAGCCCCGGCACGACCGGCACGCCGGCCCGGATCGCTGCTTCTCGGGCGGCCGTCTTGCTGCCCATGAGCGAGATCGATTCGGGAGACGGTCCAATGAAGGTGAGCCCCGCGTCGCGGCACGCGGCCGCGAAGGCCGCGTTTTCGGCCAGAAAGCCGTAGCCGGGGTGAATCGCGTCCGCGCCGGTCTTTCTGGCGGCGTCGAGGATGGCGTCGATGCGGAGGTAGCTCTGCGCCGCCGGGCTCGGACCGATGTGGACGGCCTGGTCCGCCTCGCGCACGTGCCTGGCGTCGCGGTCGCAGTCGGCGTACACGGCAACGGAGGGAATCCCCATTTCGCGGCACGCGCGGATGATCCGAACGGCGATCTCGCCGCGGTTGGCGATGAGTACTTTCATAGGGGCGGCGTGACCGTCAATTGTAGCAGTCCGCGGGCCGCTGACCGCGGCCCGCGGGGTGCTGGTGCGGGGTGCTGGGTGCTGGGTGGGCGGGGACTCGGGGCTCGGGGCTCGGGGTTCGGGGTTTCCGGGGGGCGGGGGTGCGGGGTGAATGCTGATTTTCGCTGGTCGCAGGTGGACGTAGCCTTTGCCGCTCAGGTGCGGTTCCGATCCCACGCTTCAATGGGGCCCGCGTCGATCACGCGGGAGAACGGCAAGCCGTCCACCCACAAGCTCACCCCGGAGCGCGCTACAATGGGGCCCGCGTCGATCACGCGGGAGAACGACTCCAGGGTTGGATGTTCGTCAGCCATGCCTCTCGCTTCAATGGGGCCCGCGTCGATCACGCGGGAGAACTCCAAACGACTGCCGGATGTGTCTGCGTCATGTCATGCTTCAATGGGGCCCGCGTCGATCACGCGGGAGAACCAGGCGGACGCCGACAACCTCGTCGACGCCGTCAAGGGGCTTCAATGGGGCCCGCGTCGATCACGCGGGAGAACCGACAGCCAGATCACCGTGACGGTGGTGGGAGTCAGGCTTCAATGGGGCCCGCGTTGATCACGCGGGAGAACAACCCTTACGCGCGGGCGGTCCTCCATCAGTTCGTCGGGGCTTCAATGGGGCCCGCGTTGATCACGCGGGAGAACGGTGATCGCCGGCGTGGCCCTTCTGATCTTTGGGCCGCTTCAATGGGGCCCGCGTTGATCACGCGGGAGAACGTGGATGCCCTCCTGATCGATGAGGCGCACCTGTTCAAGCTTCAATGGGGCCCGCGTTGATCACGCGGGAGAACGACACCGGCCCTCACGTTCACGCTGACGATCGTCCCGCTTCAATGGGGCCCGCGTTGATCACGCGGGAGAACGTCCTCGCTGCCACACGATTGACTGCCACCGCCGGTTGCTTCAATGGGGCCCGCGTTGATCACGCGGGAGAACGTCCACGTCACCAACGCCAGCGCGCCCGCAGCGCGGCGCTTCAATGGGGCCCGCGTTGATCACGCGGGAGAACGGCGAAGAGCGCGTCGTCAGTGGATCGGCCCTCATGGCTTCAATGGGGCCCGCGTTGATCACGCGGGAGAACCCACGATCTCTGCGGCCTGTTCGACCGGGAGGTACCGTTGCTTCAATGGGGCCCGCGTTGATCACGCGGGAGAACCTCAACATCCACAAGCAGTTCGCGCAGATCTACCAGTCGCTTCAATGGGGCCCGCGTTGATCACGCGGGAGAACCGCACGGCGCCGTAGACCTCGGACCCCACGCCCATGCTTCAATGGGGCCCGCGTTGATCACGCGGGAGAACGGACGGCGAACTGACGGCGTTCGGCCGGATGCGGGCGCTTCAATGGGGCCCGCGTTGATCACGCGGGAGAACGCGTCGGGCCAGATCGAGGTCGCGATTACCGTCTTCGCGCTTCAATGGGGCCCGCGTTGATCACGCGGGAGAACT
>DASWVN010000204.1:0-5216 GCA_036401215.1 Vicinamibacterales bacterium
CTTCGCCCGCCACCTGCTCGGCGACTCCTCACGCAACGTCGACATGGTGGAGCTGAACAGGGAGGCCCAGCAGAACGGGAAGAGGGAGCGCTGACGCTCGTCAATGCTGAATGACGAATGCTGAATGCTGAATGCTGAATGCTGAATGGGTCTCGTCCTGCAACATTCAGCATTCAGCATTGACACGCGCGGGCGCCTCGCGTGCCGGCGCCCGCGGTCATCCGAGCATTCAGCATTGGCAGATGGCCACTACAGGGCCCGCAGCATCGCGACCGGCAGCTTCTCGAAGGCCTCCCCAACGAAGATCCAGCCGCTCTCGGCCGCCAGAGTGGGACGGATCTCGGCGCCGGTGAGGACGTTGCGGAAGGTTCGGTTTCGCAGCGTCTCTGGCAGCAGTACGCGCGTCGTTTTCCAGCTTTCGCCGCCGAGAGGCACCGGCTGTTCGTCGATCCACAGGCGGGAGCACAATCTGGCGGCGATGACGACGACGACGTCATCGCCGGAGGTCCGTGCGAAGGCGACCGCGTCGCCGGGAACACTGGAGTCGACCGTCAGAGGTGTGTAGTCGCCGCCTACGAAGACGTGGGGCAGTTCGCGCCGCAGTTGCAGTCCGCGGCGGGTGAGAAAGAGCTTGATGCGGCCGTCGCGCCACGTCCGCAACAGTTCAGCAGGGTCGACCTCTCCATCGATCTCGCGGAGGCGTTGCTCGCGGAACGCGAAGTCGACGGGACGGCGGTTGTCGGGATCGACGAGGTTCAGATCCCAGAGTTCCGTCCCCTGATAGAAGTCGGGGACGCCAGGGGAGCCGATCTTCAGCACGACTTGCGAAAGCGAGTTCACGAGCGCCAGCGTAGCCACCCGCTCCTGAAAGGGGAGGAAGGCCGGGAGGAACCTGGCGACCCCGGGCCCGGTGAGGATCCGCTCGACGAAGCCCGTGATCGCATCCTCGTACGCCTGGTTCGTGGTCAGCCAGCTGGTGTGCAGCTTCGCTTCGCGGACCGACTTCAGCATGTAGGCCGCGATGCGTTCGACGAATTCGGGTGGGGCAGCGCTCACGGGCTGCCCGGTGTTTTCCAGCGGCCATGCCCCGAGCAGGACCTGGTACAGGCGGTACTCGTCGTTCCGGTCCGGAGCGGGGTCGCCGTCCACGATGCGGCGATGGGCGCGGTTGGTGCGCATCCACCGGGCGACCTCGCGCCCCCAGTCGTCGGGGATTTCCGAGAGCACGTTGATCCGCGCCCTGACGTCCTCACCCAGTTTCGTGTCGTGGGTGGACGTCGTGAGCATGTCGAACGGCCACGCCTGCGCGCGATGAGTGTTCTTCCGGTGAAAGTCGTCGACGGGGCGGCCGATCCGCGTCGGATCTCCTCCGACTTCGTTCACCGACAACAGCACGTTGTAGCGGTAGAACGCCGTGTCTTCGAGCCCTTTCGCCTGCACGGGGCCGGTGTACTGCTGTAACTTCATCGCGAACCGCAGGCGCGCCCGCACCTCGTTGTTGTCCGCCGGCGGGTAGCCGCCGCGGCGCTCGCTCCCGGACGCCGGCGGGGTGTCGGACGGATCGCGAGGCAGCACGACCTCGCGGAAGAAGTCGAAGAGCGACGATTCCATGGCCGGGTTGCGCCGGCGGGCGCGCGCGATCGCGCGTTCGACGACCGACCGGTCCGACGGGGTCCACCCCGCCTCGGTGACGTAGGTGCGGTACACGGGGAAGCAGGCGGCCACCTCTCGGATCACGTCACGAAGGCTGTCGAGCGTGAAGTCGCGCGAGCGCCGGTTGCTCTCGGCGATCCGGTCGAGCATGTGCGCGAGGACGTTCAGTTCGCTCGACATCGCCGTCGTCATGATCAGCTGCTTCGCGTCGTAGAGCACGTCGTCGAACGGTTCGCCCCGACCGGTGAGCTTCGTATACACGCGACGCACCCGGCGCGCCTGTGAGGCATCGATGAACACGCCGTTCAGGTCGTTGAGGAAGTCGTAGCCCGTCGTGCCGTGGATCGCCCAGGACGTGGGCAGCTCCTCGCCTGCCGAAAGGATCTTTTCGGCGAGCACATACAGCATCGTGCCGTCGCCGCCCGAAGCGGTCCCGTCCTTCGATCGCCGGGCAAGCTCCTGCAGCATGTCGAAATAGCGCTTCGGATCGAAGAGCCCGTCGGGATGGTCGATCCGAACACCCTGGACGGAGCCGTCGCCGAGCAGGCGGCCGAGGAGCGCGTGCGTGGCTTCGAACACGTCGGGTTCCTCAACCCGCAATCCGGCCAGGGTGTTCACGTCGAAGAAGCGGCGGTAGTTGATCTCGTGTGACGCCGTTCGCCAGTACGACAACCGATAGGCCTGCGACTCGAGCAGCGCGTGCAGCAGGTCGTAGGACCCGGCGATTCCCGGCGTGCCGTTGGCGGTGGTGACGGCATCGTCGATGCGTCTGGCGACCGCCGGGGATTCGTGTACCAGCCGCGCGAGCCGATTGCGCGCGACCTCCTTCTCACGCTGGCGTTCCGCGATCCGATCGGGATTCTGCTCGGTGTAGGCCGGCATGTTCTCGAGCGAGGCCAGGATGCTCAGGAACTCGTGCAGGTGAGGGCTGTCGGGTCCCAGCTCCGCGGTCAGCGGCTCCACGGCGAGCCGATACACGCGCGGCGCCTGCCGCGGATTGATCGGAAGCTCGTGCTCGAAGTAGCGAAGCACGAGCACGCCATCCCGAAACTCCAGCTTCAACTCGCCGCGCTCGAGCACGCGGCCGTACTGGTCGCCGAGGATCGGCAGCAGCAGCTTCGCGTGCAGCTCGGTCTTGGTCGGAGCCCAGTCGATGTCGAAGAACTTCGCCGTCGGCGAGCTGGGGCCGTTCTCGAGAACGTCGCGCCACCACGAATTACCCGGGCCGACCACCCCCATGTGGTTCGGGACGAAATCGACGATGTGACCGAGACCGTGCGCCTTCAAGGCCTCGATGAAGCGCGCGTGACTCGCGGCGCCTCCCAGTTCCGGGTTGATCTCGTTGTGGTTGGAGACGTCGTAGCCGTGTGTGCTGCCGGGCGCCGCAGTGAAGTACGGCGCCGTGTAGCAGGCCCCGATTCCCAATTCGGCCAGGTAGGGCACGACCGCCGCCGCATCGTGCAGCGGAAAGCCGCTGTGCACCTGCAGCCGATAGGTCGACAGCGGCAGGTACCGCGGCGGTGTGGACCGTGAGTGGGTCATCGTTCTTTCAGTATCACGGCGCCGGCTCGCGCGAACCGGATCACCGGGCCGTCGACGTCGATTGCCTGAGGATCCGCCGTGAACTCACCATGCTCGGTATCGAGCGTGATCTCCAGGTCCTCGCTCAACGCGCCGGCGCGCATCGTGGCTGCGGCGTCGCCGAGGTCCACCGTGCCGCCCGTCTTGAACCGCGCGACCACCCAGAAGGTCTCGCCGTTCTCGCTCCGCCGGACGACGATGCTCTCGTCGTCGGGGGACACGGCGGTCCCGCGTGGCTGGTCGCTGCCGGCGAGGGCCGCGTGCTCACGCCGCAGCACCAGGAGCGATCGGTAGAGGGCGAGCGTTCGAGCATGTTCACCGCGAGACCGCTCGTCCCAGCGTAGCCGGCTGCTCGCGAAGGTGCTCTCCGCCTGGGGGTCCGGGATGCGGCCGCTCGCAGCAGGACTGGCGAACTCCGGGAACGCCTTGAACTCACTCCGGCGTCCCTCGCAGACCGCGCGCCCGAGTTCGGGCTCGAGATCCGTGAAGTACTGAAACGGCGTCGAGGCCGCCCACTCCTGTCCCATGAACAGCAGCGGCGTCATCGGCGCGGTGAGGAGCACGACGCTCATCGCTCGCCACACCTCCGGTGAAACCGTGTGGTGCAGACGTTCGCCCATGGCTCGATTGCCGATCTGGTCGTGATTCTGGATGCACACGACGAACCGCTGCATCGGGATCCGGGCCGCGCTCGTGCCGCGCGGGTGCTTCATGTACTCCGAGTGCCCGCCCGAGTAGAGCCATCCATCTTCCAGGCAGGTGGCGAGTTCCCGCGTGTGCCCGGCGAAATCCTGGTAGTAGCCGTGGGTGTCGCCGGCCGTCATCACGCGCAGCACGTGGTGGAAATCGTCGGCCCAGACGCCGTCGAGGCCCCATCCGCCTGCCGCGACGTCTTCGACCATCAGCGCCATGTTCCGGTCGTCTTCCGCGTGAACGATGATGTGGCGGCCGGCTTCCGCGCGGACGGCTTCCACGATCTCCTGGATGATATGTCTCGGGCTGTCGTCGATCAGGGCGTGCGTGGCGTCGAGTCGCAGGCCATCGAGGTGGTACTCGCGGATCCAGTAGCACGCGTTGTCGAGGATGAACCGGCGGACATTGCGGGATCCGGGGCCGTCGAGGTTCACCGACGCGCCCCATGGCGTCTGGTGCCGGTTCGTGAAGTACTCGTTGGTGAACGCCGGAAGATAGGCGCCTTCGGGGCCCAGGTGGTTGTAGACGACGTCGAGGATGACGGAGAGGCCGTGGGCGTGCGCGGCGTCGACGAGCCCGCGAAGATCGTCCGGGGAGCCGTACGCGCGTGACGGAGCGTACAGCGCGACCCCGTCGTAGCCCCAGCTCCGGTCGCCGGCGAAATCCGCGACCGGCATCAGTTCGATCGCGGTGATGCCGAGGTCACGCAGGTAGGGGAGGCGTTCCCTGATGCCGTTGAACGTGCCTTCGGGCGAGAACGTGCCGGTGTGCAGTTCGTAGAGGACCAGATCGCGGACCGGCCGCGACTGCCAGCCGCGGTCGGTCCATCGAAACAGCGTCGGATCCACGATCTGCGAGGGACCGTGCACGCCATCGGGCTGGAAGCGCGAGGCGGGATCGGGCAGCGGTTTCGATCCGTCGAGAATGTACGAATATCGATCCCCGGCGGACGCCTTGTCGATCCACGTTTCGAACACCCCGCCGGCGCCGGGTGCGAGCGTGTGCGTGCCGGCGGCGGCGCCGTCGTGGAGCACGAGCTGCACGTGATCCGCTTTCGACGCCCAGACGGTGAACCTGACCCCGCCCTGCGTCGGTACGGCGCCGAAATGTGCAGCCATGATCAGGCCAGCAGGCGCTGGATCCCGTAAATCGGTATCCGCAACCAGTCGGGGCGGTTGTTGAGTTCGTAGTTCAGCTCGTACAGCGCCTTCTCGAGCACGAAGACCGTGAGCAGGTCGTCCCGCTGCGCCGGGTTGGCCGGCACGAAGAGCGCGTGATCGAGCGCGTTG
>DASWVN010000205.1:0-6289 GCA_036401215.1 Vicinamibacterales bacterium
GATCCGCCACGTTCCGCCCGTCTATCCGGCCATGGCGCAGCAGGCTCGCATCGAGGGCGTCGTCGTCGTGGAAGCGATCATCGGGATCGATGGACGCGTGAAGGAGGCGCGCGTGGTCCAGTCGAAGCCCTTCCTCGACGACGCGGCACTGGCTGCGGTGAAGCAGTGGATCTTCACGCCGACAACGCTCAACGGGGTGCCGGTACCGGTCATCATGACGGTCACGGTGAACTTCAAATTGAACTAGCGCTAAGATCGCAGCATGCTTTCACTCAGTCTGCTGCTGACACTCACCCTCCTGCAGCCGGCGCAGTCCACGCTCCCGCGTCCGGTTGAAGGTGACTTCGTCATCAAGGACTTCCGCTTCACCTCCGGCGAGACGCTGCCGGAGCTTCGGCTTCACTACCGCACCTACGGCACGCCGCAGAAGGATGCGCAGGGGATCGTGCGGAACGCGGTCCTCATCATGCACGGGACCGGCGGGACGGGCGGACAGTTCGTCGGCCGCAACTTCGCCGGGGAATTGTTCGGCCCGGGACAGCCGCTCGACATCACGAAGTACTACGTCATTCTTCCGGATGACATCGGACATGGCGGATCGAGCAAGCCGAGCGACGGTCTGCGCGCCAAGTTTCCGCGGTACGGCTACGTCGACATGGTCGAGGCCGAGTACCGTTTGGTGACCGAAGGTCTCGGGGTCAACCACCTGCGGCTCGTCATGGGGACGTCGATGGGTGGCATGCACACGTGGATGTGGGGCTCGCGGTATCCCGACTTCATGGACGCGCTCCTGCCGCTGGCGAGCCTGCCGACGCAGATCAGCTCCCGCAACCGTGCCTGGCGGCGGGTCGTCATCGACGCGATTCGCGACGACCCGGAATGGAAGAACGGCGACTACACGACGCAGCCGCAGAGCCTGCGCACCGCCGCGCAGATGCTGTGGCTCGTGAGCAGCAATCCCGTTCGCCGCCATCAGGCGGCACCGACGCTCGCCGAGGCAGATCGGGTACTCGACGAATACGTCGCCAACTACATGAAGACCGGGGACGCCAACAACATCCTTTACGCCCTCGAAGCGTCGCGTGACTACGATCCCGGACCCGGCCTCGAGAAGATCAAGGCGCCGCTATTGGCGATCAACTTCGCCGACGACATTATCAATCCGCCGGAGCTGCAGATCCTCGAAACCGAGATCAAGCGGGTTCCGAAGGGACGTGCGATCGTGATGCCCGCCACCGACCGGACCTCTGGCCACGGCACGCACACCGCGGCGGCCGTGTGGAAGCACTATCTGGTGGAATTGCTGAAGGAGACGGAACGATAGGGCCCCGCAGAGCCTGCCTCGCCGAAGCGCGCAGCGCGAAGGCGGGTCAACAACCCCACTTGAAGATCAGGAAGGGAACGATCAGCCAGAGCAGCCCTTTTGCGGTAAAGAACAGGATTGCGACGAGGCCGAGCTTTCGGACGAACGAAGGAACCATCTCCTTTTAGCTTAACTGCCTTCGCGCCCTGCTCGCGGCGCGGCGTGAAGCCGCGCCCTACGACGGCACATTCCACGCGTTGCGACGACGGCACCCAGCACCGCACAAGCACTCAGCACCCAGCACGCCGCAGGCGCTCGCCCCTCTGTGCAAGCTCGGGCATTCAGGGTATAGTTCGTTCCACACCCCAATGTACCGACAGGAGAGGATCGGCGGGATTCCCGTCCTCCGGCCCGCGCCTGCCTCCAGGCCAGCGGCTTCCGCGATGGACGGTTTCCAGACTGGCGGCAGACGCCTTGGGCGGATTCTGCTGCAGATCGCCCTGGCGGCGCTGGCCTGGCGGGCGATCAGCGCGTTCGCGGCGTTCTTCTCGAACGTGGTGTTTCCGCTCGACCAGACGCAGCCGTTCTCGGTGTTCGCCCGGCCGCATTACTTCTGGGATGCGCTGGCGCGCTATGACGCCGGGTGGTACTTCGGCATCGCGCGGAATGGCTACGAGTTCGTGGACGGCGGGCGCAGCAACCTCGCGTATTTCCCGGCGTACCCGGTGTCGATGGGCTATCTCGGCTACTTCATGGGCGGCGGGCAGGCCAACTACTACATCGCCGGGATGATCATTTCCTGGACGGCGTTCGCCGGCGCGATGGTGATGCTGTACCGCCTCGCGCGGCTCGATCTCGATCATGACGGGGCGGCTCGCGCCTGTGTGTACACCGCGGTGTTTCCGTTTGCCTTCTTCTACGGCGCCGTGTATCCGACGAGCCTCTTTCTCTTTCTGAGCGTCACGACCTTCTACGCGTTTCGCAAAGGGCACTGGCTGCTCGGCGGGATCGCCGGGGCGCTGGTGACGTGTACGCGCGTCAACGGCATCCTGATCCTGCCGGCGCTCGCATGGATCGTCTACCAGCATTGCCGGTCGGAACGGAACGAGGCGGGCCGTGCGGTCACGGCCCTCGCCGCCGTGCCCCTGGGGCTTGTCGTCTACAGCGTCTACACCTACTCGCTCAGTGGTTCGCTGATCGAGTATGCGCACAGCATTCAGCGGTGGAACTACACGCCCGGCCAGGTGCCGTCGGCGTTGTTCACGACGCTGGTCGCCGGGATCGGTGATCTGTATACGTTCCTCACGACGCGGACCACCGGACCCTATGACTTCCTCAACGGCATGGCGGCGGCGGCCGGCATCGTGGCCGTGCCGTTCATCTGGCGGCGGTTCGGCGCCGCATACGCCCTCTATGTGGCCGCGAACCTTGCGCTGCCGCTGTCGTCGAACGAGTTCGAGGGGCTCGGACGCTACACCGCGGTGATGTTCCCGCTGTTCCTGTGGCTGGCGACGTTCCGGGCCACGATCACGCAGGCCGGCATTCTCTGCACGTTCGCGATGTTCTACATGCTCTGCCAGGCGCTGTTCGTCAACATCCACCCGATCTTCTGACCCGCACCCCGGACCCCGCACCGCACCATTCGGCGGGGCAGACCCGCGACTCACCGACGCCTCCTTGCCCGCCCGTCCCCCCCTCGGCCACAATTGTGCGCAACGATGGCGTCCAAGCCGGGGTTCCTGGAGTACGTCGCCGCGGCGTTCAACGCCCGACCCCTGGGCATGTTCGTTGCGCCGAACTGGGTCGGCCTGGCGGCGTTCGGCCTGCTCGGCCTCGCCAACCCCGGCTTCTGGGTGCTCGGCGCCGGCCTCGAACTCGGCTATCTGCTCACCCTCGCCACGAACGCCCGCTTCCAGCGCGCCGTGGCGTCCCGCCCGCTGGCCGCGGCCCGGGCGGAATGGAACGCGCGCATCGACCGGCTCCGCTCGCGGCTCGACCGCAACGATCGCGAGCGCTTCGCCGCCCTCTCCCGGCGGTGCGCGTCCATCATCGATCTTCAGACCCACGCCGGCGCCGAGACGCTGGAGGGCATCGAGGCTCAGGTCGACAGTCTGGGCCGGCTGTCGTGGATGTTCCTGCGCCTGCTCGTCGCGCGCAGCATGATCCTTCGCGTGGTCGAGGAAGGGGAGGACGTCGCGCTCCTTGAAACCCGCCGTGACGGCCTCCAGCGTCAGCTGCGCGATGGCGGCGGCCCGGCCGATCTCCGTCGCAGCATCCAGGGGCAGCTCGAGATCCTCGAACAGCGGATCGAACAGCGCGCCGAAGGGGAGCAGAAGCTGACCTACATCGACGCGGAACTCCTGCGGATCGAAGAGCAGGTGGAACTGATTCGGGAGCAGGCGGCGCTCTCGACCGATCCCGAGATCCTCTCCCAGCGGATCGACCAGATCGCCGCGACGCTCGGCGGCACGGGACAGTTCATCCGCGATCAGCAGAAGGTGTACGGCGCGATGGAGGACCTGCTGACCGAGCCGCCGCCGCTGACGCTCGACGCCCGCGCCAGGGAGAGTCAATGAACGAGCTGCCACGCTGGGCAGTCGAAATGCGCGACCTGTTCCGCTCGGGATCGGCCGCACAGTTCCTCATCCACGGCAACGTCTTCGACGTCGTCCCGCACGGCAGCCGCATGCTGTCGGTGCCGCAGTTTCTCGACGAGGTGATGTTCCCGAGCTACGACGTCGTGCTGCGCTACGACCGCAGCCGCGGCGTCCGCGCCACCAAAGGCTCGCAGGACTGGGGCAACTGGCTGGACCAGGCCCTCGGCCGCGAGGGGAACCTCCAATCACTTCTCCGCGAGCCCGGCTCCGCGCTGGAACTGATCGACCGCTACCTGCTCCGCACGCTGAACCTCAGCGCCCTCGCCTCTGCGCCGTCTGTCTCCTCTGCGCCCCCGGACCGCGCACCGCGCACCGCGGACCGCGCACAGCGCACCGCGGACCGCGCACCCCGGATCGCGGTCGTCATCGAGTTCGCTGAATTCGTCGTTCCGCGCGGCGACGCGCTGCAGCTCGGCGGCGGCTTTGCCGCCAACATCGTGAAGGTGCTCGGCTGGGCGAACGATCCCGCGATCACGCAGGCGAACATCGTCACCGTGCTGATCAGCGAAGGCTTGCGCGACCTCAACGATCTCGTCGTCGACAATCCGCACGCGGCGCCGCTGCACATCCCGTTGCCGGACGAAGTCGAGATGAGCGCTTACGTGCAGGCGCTGGCGACGAGTGTGTTGCCGGACCTTCCCGCGAAGACCGAGGTCCCGTTCGAGACGCTCGGCTCACGGCTCACGGGCCTGAGCCGCGTCGGGGCAAGGACGGCGATCAGCGTCGCGCTCCGCAACCACAACGCGATCACGTCGTCGTGGCTGTCGCAGATCAAGAAGGACCTGATCGAACGCGAGTGCCAGGGGCTGCTCGAGTTCGTCGAGTCGCCGTTCACGCTCGACAACGTCGCCGGCCACGAAGCCGTGAAGGCCTGGCTGCGCGAGGACACGCTGCTGCTGAAGAAAGGCTCGCTGCGCGCGCTGCCGATGGGATATCTCATCGCCGGCCGGATCGGCACCGGCAAGACCTTCATCGTCCAGTGCTGGGCGGGCGAGATCGGGATCCCGTGCGTCGTGCTCAAGAACTTCCGCGATCGCTGGGTGGGGGCCACGGAGTCGAACCTCGAAAAGATCTTCGCCGTCCTCCGCGCCGTCGGCCAGGTCGTCGTCTTCGTCGACGAAGCGGACCAGGCCGCGGGGAAGCGCGGCGGCGGCGACGAAGACAGCGGGCTCTCGGGACGTGTCTACGGCATGCTCGCGAAGGAGATGAGCGACACGCGCAACCGCGGGAAGATCATCTGGGTCTTCGCCACCTCGCGGCCGGACCTGCTGGAGGTCGACCTCAAGCGCCAGGGGCGGCTCGACGTCCACATCCCGCTCTTTCCGCCGGAGACGCCCGAAGAAGGGCGCGCGCTGCTGCTGGCGATCGCGAAAAAGCTGAAGTTTCCGCTGACTGCCGGGGATCTACCACCGCTCGCCGATGGAGCGCAGCTGGGGGGGAACGAGCTGGAAGGGGTGCTCGTCAGAGCGTTGAGACAGCACGAGTTGAGCGATGCGCCCAAACGCCCGATCCGTGAGATCCTTGCCGACGTTCTGAAGGAAGTGCGTCCCAGCCCGCACACGCGAAAGCTGGAATACATGGATCTGGTGGCGGTCAAGGAGTGCACGGACGTGCGCTTCCTGCCGGAGCGCTTCCGATCCCTGACTCCCGAGGAGCTCGAAACACAGATCGACGCGTTGAGGAGATTTGTGTAGAGGATGTCAACGCCAAACTACAAACGCCAAACTCCAAAAAAGACGAGATCGACGAACTTCTTTGGAGTTTGAAGTTTGAAGTTTGGAGTTTGGAGTTTGGAGTTTAAGGAGGCCCCCATAATGTTTGCCCGCATCGGCCGGCTGTTTCGCGGCTTTCTCGGTTTGTTCATCAGCGGCCTCGAGGAGGCGAATCCCGAGGCGCTCATGGAGGCGGCGCGGACCGAGTTCCGCACCAAGATGACGCAGTACAACCTCGCGCTCGCGCGCATGGCCGGCGTCGCCGAGCGGCTGAAGGCGCAGGTCAAGGGGAAGGCGGCGCGCGCGCAGGAACTCGAGCGGCGCATCCTCGCCAATCACCGGGCCGGCAACATGGAACTCGCGGGCGCGCTCGCGCGTGAGCTTCAGGAGCTGAAGGCCGACCTCGCCACGGACACGCAGGAATTGAAGGAGACCGAGGAGGCCTACGACGCAAATCTGCGCCAGGCCAAGCTCGCTCAGCGCGAGTTCGAAGACAAGGTGCGCCGCGTCGAGAAGCAGATCTCGCAGGTGAAGATCAAGGAGGCGCAGGCCGAAGCGGCCGCGGCGCTCTCGAACGTGGCCTTCAAGGTCGGCGATCTCGGCGACACCATGAAGAC
>DASWVN010000206.1:0-9285 GCA_036401215.1 Vicinamibacterales bacterium
GGTCCCGTCGGTCACGACGAGTTTCGGCACGGCGTGCTCGAGCCTGCCCTCGCTGCTGTGCAAGCGAGCGTTGATCCTCACGGGCTGCCCGGCAAGCACCCGCGTGTCTCCAGGCCAGACTTCAACCGTAATAGACCCGGGGAACAGACGCAGCCGGGCGGTCTCCATGGCGTGCCGCAGTGCCGGCATCCCGATCACGAACGTCAAGGCGAGCAGTGCGGCGCCACCCACTCCGGCCGCGGCGGCGCGCTTGATTGCCGACGGCTCTACGATGGCCGCCGCATCGATGCCGTCCAGCTTCCGAAGGGCCGCGCCGACGACCAGCGAGGCAAACGACGCGCGCGGGTCGCCTTCAGCGGTCCGTGACGCCTGCACCGCGCTCACGACGGCGTCGTCCAGCGGACGAACGCCGGGCCGCGCCTCGGCACGCTCTTCGATGAACCGCGCGACGCGCGTGTCGTCGGGCCGTGGCTCCACGCGGCGGATCGCGAGCGCGGCGGCGGTGATCGACAACAGCGTGGCGGCCGACGCGAGCAGCAGCAGCGGGCCGTCGTCGAGCGCGAAAAGGCTGTACACGATCAGGGCCGCCAGGATCGGCAGCGCGGCGACCGCCATGGCAATCCCCGCCGTTCGCAGTGCGACGGTCATGAACCACCGTCGTCGCACCGCCACGATCAGCGATCGCAGCCGGTCAGTCTCGGTCACGACTTCCCCCTACACCTTTCCGACGAACGACTCCACGATAAGGACGCCGAGCATCAGCATGAGCCCGTACTGCCAGAGACTCTGGCGCGCTTCCAGTTGTTCCGCTTTCACGGCGCCGTCGACCTCCGTGACGTCTACCGGCTCGAGCATGGCGGTGAACTCCTCCGGGCTCATGACGCTGGTGCTCGACTCGCGCGGATCGACGTTCACCGTCACCACGCGACCGGATTCGAGTCGATGGACACCCGGCTCTGCCGACACGGCAGCAGGCACGCGCCCGACGAGAAACGTGTCGCGCTCGATCGTCCTCGACGCGATATGACGGACCGTTTCGGTAACGAAGGGCACGTACGCCGGGTGGAGCGGGAAGTCGTTCCACCGGCGATCGAGGTCGGACGCGAAGAGCACGACGCGTCCCTCCCCTTCACGACGTTCGAGCACGGCCGGCGAGCCGTCGTCGAATCGCGCCGGGACGTACCAGCCGCTGCCGTCCACGCGCCAGGCACGCGCGAACCGCACGTTGCCCAGGTTCGCCGCGAACGCGCCGAACGGGCGGAAGATCGGATGCCGCACGTCGGTTGCCGTCAGCGATCCCCTGCGTGCCTCGGCCAGCTGGAAGCTCTTCGCGGGCCAGCCGAAGATCGTGGCGACCACCGACGATTCCACGTCCGGAGACGCCGCGATCAGCAGCCCGCCGCCCGAGCGGACGAACGCCGCAATCCCTTCACGGGCGGCGCGGTCGAGACCGCGGGTCGTCAGCAGCACGAGCGCCCGTTGTTTCGCGATCGATCCAGCGCGTCCGGCGGCGATCTGGGCCGGAGCGACCGCCACGGCGCGGAGCGTCGTGACATCTCCGGTGTTCGCCGCATCCAGGGCTCGCTGGACGTAGAAGCCCGGCGCGTCGGGCGACGCGATGATCATGACGGCCGACGACCCGGATTCGTCGATGGCCAGATGCCGGGAGTCATCGGCGGGAAAACCCCCTTCGTCCTCGATGGTCACGGCAAGGCTGCCCGGCGCCGGCGTCCAGTCGATCGCCACGTCGACGCTCGTGTTCCCGGGGATCGTGTAGGTTGCACGAGCGGCTTCGCGTCCGTCATGGCGCAGGACCACCGGCCCAGTACGAGGTTGATCGGACGCGTTGCGAACGCCGACGACGACGCCGTCGCCGGTCGTGCGCACGTCGCTCACGGCCACATTCATCGCCGGAGCGCCGGCGTCCCGGACTTCAACCTGCAACGACGCGGGCGCCGGCAGCCGCGACTCCCCTTCCCACCCGGCGCGCTGAAGGTCCGTGATCACGATCAGTCGTGCCGGGCCGCCGGCTGCGAGTTCCGCCGCCCTGGAGATCGCCGCGGCATAGCGGGTCGCGCCGTACGAGGGGCCGAGCCCCTCGAGCGCATTGCGGGCTTCGCCTGCCCCGCCAGGTTCGGCGACGACACTCGCCCGGTCATCGAACGCCAGGACCGCGACGCGTGCACCGACACCGGCATCGTCGATCGCCGCGCGCGCCAGCTCGAGCGCGCGATCGAACGTGCCCGGCGCCGCCATGCTGAAGGATCGATCGATCGCGACGATGCGCAGCGGCAGCATCGCGGACGCGGACTGGGCGAAAAACGGTCGTGCGAACGCCGCGGCCAGCAGCGCCAGCGCGGTCACGCGCGCGGCCAGCAGCAGCAGGTCCCGCAGCCGGCGGCGGCGCGAGCGCTCGACCGGCGACTTCTTCAACAGCCGCACGGCCGTGAACGGCAGTTCCGGCGCCACGTCGCGGCGCAGCAGGTGCAGGATGACCGGTACCGCGATCGCCAGCGCGCCGAGCAGGAACGCCGGATAGAGAAAACTCATTTGCGTCTCGCCCGTGCCGACAGATACGTCAGCAACGCAAAATCCAGCGGCTGCGAGGTATCGAGCTGCACGTAATCGATGCCGGCGCCGCGCAGGTCGCGGTCGTAGCGCAGCGTCAGCCCGGCCAGCTCGCGAAGGTAGTCCGTGCGCGCCCGCGCGGGATCGGCGACGACCTCTTCGGCCGTCTCGACGTCGGTGAACTTCGCCGACCCTTTGAACGGAAACGTCAGCTCGTTGGGATCGAGCACCTGGAACACCACGACGTCCGTGCCTCGGAACTTCAGGTGGCGGAGCCCCTTGATCACCGGCTCTGGATCGTCGAGCAGATCGGAGATCACGACGACGAGGCTGCGCTTGAGCAGCGCCTCGGCGAGCTGGTGCATCGGACGGCCGACGTTCGACCGCCGGCCGCCTTCCAGGCGCTCGAGCGCGAGCAGCAACGCGTTCAGGTGACCGGGACGCGATGCCGCCGGCAGGCGGAACCGGATCTGCTCGTCGAAGGCGATCAGGCCGGTCGCATCACGCTGGCGGTTCATGAGAAACGCAAGCGACGCCGCGAGCACCGATCCATATTCGAGCTTGCTCATCGGCGCGGCGCCGCGATAGGTCATCGACGCGCTCTGATCGAGCAGCAGGTGGCATTCGAGGTTCGTCTCTTCCTCGAACTTCTTGACGTAGTGGCGGTCGGTTCGGGCGTAGACCTTCCAGTCGAGCGTGTTCAGGTCATCGCCCGGCAGGTACTGGCGGTACTCCGCGAACTCGACGCTGAAACCCTTGAACGGGCTGCGGTGCAGGCCCGCCAGAAAGCCTTCGACCACCGTCCGGGCCTTCAACTCCATCGTCCCGAGTCGCGCAATGATGCCGGGATCGAGGAAGCGCAGGTCGCGGGCGGTCGAAGCCATCGTCACATCCCGCTGCGTGGGGCGGGCACGGCCTCGAGCAGCCGCTCCACCAGGTTATCGGACGTGATGCGCTCCGACTCCGCATAGAAGTTGGGAATCACCCGGTGCCGAAGCACCGGACGTGCGAGCGCCTGGATGTCGGACACCGACACGTGATACCGGTTGTTGAGCAGCGCGCGCGCCTTGCCGGCAAGGATCAGCGACTGCGACGCGCGCAGGCCGGCGCCCCATTTCACCCACTCGCGGATGAACGGATAGTCGCTCTGCCGTCCGGGACGCGAGGCATCGACGAGCCGGACGGCGTACCGCGCCACTTCTTCGGCCACCATCACCTGCCGCACCAGTTGCTGGATCTCGAGGATGTCTTCTCCGCTCATCACGCGCGACGGCGTCTCGGTTGCCGTACCGGTGGTGCTGGTGACGACGCGGACCTCTTCGTCTTCGGAGAGATAGGTCATCACGATGTTGAACATGAAGCGGTCGAGCTGCGCTTCGGGGAGCGGATACGTGCCTTCGAGTTCGATCGGGTTCTGCGTCGCCAGGACGAAGAACGGCCGGTCGAGCGGATAGGTCCGCCCCGCGGCGGTCACGTGATACTCCTGCATCGCCTCGAGCAGCGCCGCCTGCGTCTTCGGCGGCGTGCGGTTGATCTCGTCGGCGAGGATGATGTGCGCGAAGATCGGTCCCTTCACGAAGCGGAGCGAGCGATGCCCGGCGTCCTCATCGAGGACCTCGGTGCCGGTGATGTCGGCAGGCATCAGGTCGGGCGTGAACTGGATGCGTTTGAACGAGAGGTCCAAAATCTGCGCGACGGTCTTGATGAGGAGGGTCTTCGCGAGGCCCGGCACCCCCGTGATCAGGCAATGGCCGCCGGTGAACAACGCCATCAACACCTGGTCGATCACGTCGTCCTGCCCGACGATCACCTTCCGGATCTCGTGCAGGATCCGTTCGCGCCCCAGCGCCACCCGTTCCGCTACCGCTGCGATTTCCGCTGTTGACGTCACTCTCGTATTCCTCTAGTTCACAGTTCGGAGTTCATAGTTCGAAGTTTCAATGCGTCAGCGAATAGATGATTTCGTTGATCTGCATGCGGTACGCCTGTGCCGTGAACTTCACGTATCCCGGGAACTCCGCGGCATTGGACCACTCCCACCCATCACCCATGTCGGTGTTCCAGTTGATCAGCACCATCGCGCGGCCGTTGTCATCCTCGATGGCGCGAAGCCTGGCTTCGAACCCGCCCTTTTCCCACGTCCGTCCGTAGAGAAACGATCCCAGGCCCGGCGTCTGCGGAAACCCGTCCAGCTTGTAGAAGCAGCTGTAGACCGGGTGGTCGAGCGGAAGATCGATGATCTTGCGGTCCGGGAAGACACGCTTCATCTCGCTTTCGAGGTTCGCCCACTCGACCGGACCGTGGAAATCGTCGAACGTCAGCGTGCCTCCGCGCAGCAGGAACTCGCGGAGGATCGGCACTTCGGTGTCGCGCAGCCGCAGGTTGCCGGGCTCTACCAGGTAGAGCCAGGGAAACTTCCACAGGTTGGGATCTTCGATCGTGATGAAGACCGGCTCGTTCACCTGGATGGCCGTCACGGTCTTCAGCCGCCGCGAAAGGTTCTGCTCGGCTGCCGGCGCATCGATGAACCAGGGTTCGTCTTCGGGATTCGTGAAGCGCCCGCTCGGCATCGTCCAGGCCTCGTAGCGGACGCGCGCAAAGGTCCAGGTGAGACCGGCGAAGCGGGAATCGGCAACCGGACTGACTTGCGCATCGGCGACCGGCGTCATCACGCCTGCCGCCAGCCAGAGCGTCAGACCCGCCGCCGCGGCCAGCGGAATCGAGCCGACGCCCCGGGAAGTCATTACCGTGGCTCCCTGGACGAACTGCCGCCGATCGCTCTGAGGAGCAGCTCCTGCGCACGCTCGAACGATGGCGCGATCTCGAGGGCCGCCAGGGCTTCGCGCTTCGCGTCGGCATTCGATCCCTTCGCGAGGTACGCCTCGCCCAGATCACAATGCGCGCCCGCGCGATCGGCAGGCCCGAGCGCCAGCGCCGCCTTGAACTCGCGGACCGCCAGGTCGGGATCGTTCCGCTTCAAGGCCAACCGTCCGAGCCCCGTGTGCGCGTTGCCGTCGGATGGATCGAGCGAGACGACCCGTTCGTACGCAAACGCCGCCACGTCCGGCTTGCCGAGCTTTTCGGCCAGCACCGCCAGTTTCCGGGCGGGCTCGATGATCGTGTGGTCGTGCGCCAGCAACTTCTGATACTCCTCCAGCGCCCTGGCTTCGTCCCCAAGCTGAAGCGCGAGATCCGCCATGACGGCGTGCGGGCTCTCCTCGCCTGTCGCGACGGGCACGAGCGACGCCGCACGCTCGAGCGGCTCGAATGCCGCCCTCTCCCCGGCTGAAGCAAGCGCTCGGCCATACGCCAGCTGAGCACGGAAGCTGTTCGGGTGGGCTTCGGTCAGGGCGCGAAGCGACGCCGGATTGGCGGCGTTCAGCCCTTCGACGGGCTCGAGTGCGGCGCGGAGCGTGGCGAACCGCTGATCGATCGCCTTGTCGAACGAGGCCTGCAACTGGTCCATCGACGCGCCGAGCGTCTTCGTCATCGCCGCGTCCCCCTCGAGCCCTTCGCCGTACGACCGGACGAGCGCCTGCAGCTTTTCCTCGCCGTACGTCTTCACGATGTGATCGACGAGGAGCGACGCCTGGAAGTACGCCAGCGCAATCGTTTCGGGACTGGTGAAGCCGGCATTGAGGTCCGTGAGCTTCAGGACCTTGCCCTGTTCGAGCGCGGCGGCAAAGGGCACTTCCATGTCGCGCCCCCACTCGGGCCGCGCCTGCGCTTCTTCGTAGACGGAGATCCCTTCAGTCAACCAGCGAGGCACGCGCTGGTTCGACATCTGGAGCGTGATCACGTGCGCGATCTCGTGCCACATCGTCGCCATCCACGAGAACTCGCCGGGAGGCCGCGCCTTCGGCGAATCCATCGTCACGACGCGGCCGAAGCACGCGCCGAGGGCGCCGATCATGCCCGGCAGGCCGAGGTTACGGACGGCGAAGTCGTCGTGGACGGGAAAGATCTCGATGAGGATCGGCCCCTTCGGCGTGAACTGGTACTTCGCGCTCAGCGTCTTCAGCGCGGTCTGCGCGAGCGGCACCGCGTACTCCCGCAGCACCGGGGCCTCGTCGGGGTGCATCTTCACGATGACGTCCCCCTCCTTGACGACGGTGAACTCATCGAGCTTGTCGAGCAGCAGGAGGAGGTTGTACGTGATGCGGTTGAAGCGATCGGCGGCGAACGACCGCTCGAGCGCCGCGCGCGCCTCGTCTTCGTCACCAGTCCGGAGCAGGTGCATGCCGAGATCGCCGAACGCGCGCGCGGAGGTCGAATCGAGTTCGGTCGCCTGCCTCGTCAACGCCACCGCTTCCTCGAAACGGTAGTTCCGGGCCGCCAGATCTCCGGTGACGCGATACACCTCGGCAAAGCCGGGGTGAATCGCGAGCAGCCCCTGGACTTCCTTCTCGTACGTCGCGCGATCGTCCTTGACGTACGCGATAGCGGCGACGAGCGCGCGTGCATCGAGATGGTTCGGGTTCTCCGCAAGCAACGTCGCGAGCCGCTCGCGAGCCGCATCGATGCGCGCGTTATCGAGGTCCAGCTGCGCCAGCAGCAGCAGGGCGGAGTCGAGCGTCGGATCGATCTCCAGCGCCTTCATCGCCGCCGCCGCGGCCGCCGGCGGATTCACGTCCGCGACGGCCCACCCGAGGCCTGCGTAGGCGGGCGCCCACTGCGGATCCGCCTGGATGACGAGCTGGAGCCGTCGCTCCGCTTCCGCCTCGTCGAAGCGATCCAGAAACAGGAGCGCAAAGGGCGTGTCGACCGCCGGGTCCCCTTCGACCGCGTTCGATGCGGAACGGAACAGCGAGTTCGCATCGTGCGGACGTCCGAGCGCCTGCGCGGCCCGTGCCGCGCGCGCGACGACGTAGGCGTCGGACGTGCTGGATCCTTGACGGAAGAGCGTGGTCAGCAGCGGCGTCGCGGCGTCGTCACGGCCGAGACGCTGGTGCAGGAGCCCCAGCTCGAGCGCAGCGCTGCTCAAAGGCGCCTTCGCGGCAGCCGGTTCGAGCAGGTTCACCGCGTCGTCGTAGCGTCCTTTGCGGATGGCGAGGTGCCCGAGGATGCCGGCGGCCTCGGGATCGTCTGCCGGCTGGGCCTTTGCGAGCGCCTCCGCGTCCTCGAGCTTGCCGTGCGCGATCGCGGCCCACGCGCTCCTCGGGAATGGAAGGTTCTGCGTCGCCAGCGCCGCCGTCGAACGAAGCGGGATGACGTCAGCCGCCGCGAGACACGCGACAACGGCGCACACAACCACGAGGGCGACGATGAGCCGCCGCATGGAAACCAGGCGGTTGCGTGTGCCCTGCATCAATCTTGGTCGATTATAGATCACGGGTTTTGTGCGACTTGTCCTGATCCCGGGTGCCTGATCCCTGTTCCCTAATCCCTGATCCCTAATCCCTGTTCCCTAATCCCTGTTCCCTGTTCCCTGTTCCCTGTTCCCTGTTCCCCTTCTCCTTCCCTGCTTCTTAGACTCCGGAGCGCCCGATCCAGCCGTTCAACGCAGGCCGAGCGCGCGCTCTTCGACCCTGATGCGAAGCGCGATCAGCATGCCGAAAGCCAGGACCGCAATCGTTCCGATGACCGTCGCGTGTGTCATCAATGCGGCGCCAACCAGCTCGCCGATAACCGCGATGTAGTTCGGGTGGCGCAACAGCCGGTAGGGACCAGTGAGTACACGAGTGGATCCCGGAGGGACGAGGACGCGAAAGGTCCAGCGGACGCCGAGCGACAGAATCGCCCAGTACTTCAGCAGCTTTGCGCCGATGAACACGGCGAACCCGGCGGCCACGTGGACGTCCACCAGCGCGCCACGCCACCAGCCTTCGAACAGCATCAGGACGAAGGCGAGCGGATACACCAGCTGCATCGCCCAGTACACGTCGTCATGCGGCTCCTCGGCTCCCATCGAGCGGAGCTGCTGCTCGTTGCGGCGCGACAGGAGGCCCTCGAAGATCATCGGCACGAACACGACGGTGGCGGTGAGGAGCAGGTTCATCCGTTCGCCGCTCCCAGCACGATGGCGCTGTTCTTCGACCCGAATCCCAGGCAGTTGCACAGCGCCGCTTCGACCTGCACGGCGCGGCCGGCGTTCGGGATGACGTCGAGGTCGCACTCGGCATCAGGCTCGCGATGGTTGATGGTCGGCGGCAGGTATCCGTCGCGAAGCGCCAGCGCGGCGGTGACGATGCCGGCGGCGCCGCTCGCCCCCTGCGGATGGCCGATCATCGACTTCGTCGACGAGCCCGCCAGCCGATCGGCGTGGTCACCGAACAGACGCCGGACGCATTTCGCCTCCACCGCGTCATTGAGCACCGTCGACGTCCCGTGAAAGTTGATGTAGCCGATCTCGTCGTGCGCGCGGCCCGAGCGTTCGACCGCCAGGCTCATGGCCCGGATGATCTGCTCGCCGTCGGGATCCATCTGGACGCGGTGGTAGGCGTCGCAGGTCGAGCCGTAGCCCTCGACGATGGCGTAGACGTGTGCGCCACGCGCCCGGGCGCGATCCTCACGCTCGAGGACGAGCATCCACGCCCCCTCGCCGAGCACGAAGCCATCGCGGTGTTTGTCGAAGGGACGTGATGCTTCGGCCGGCGCGTCGTTGTACCGCGTCGCCACGACCCGCATCTTCGAAAATCCGAAGATCATGCCGGGGGTGACACACGCGTCGGCGCCGCCGGTGAGCAGCACGTCCGCATCGCCGGCGCGGATCAGCGA
>DASWVN010000207.1:0-1525 GCA_036401215.1 Vicinamibacterales bacterium
CTGGGGCCCGTTCGCGGTGGTCGTGGGCGGCATGCTCAACACCTACGTCACGAGCGATACGGAGTCGCCGCTCTACGTCGAGCGCCGCGCCGACGACGCGCCGATGGAGACCGGCGTCACGGTGACGGTGTGGCCGAGCGCGTTTGTCGGCCTGCGCATCTAGCAGGCTGCTGAGAAAACCCAGTCAGCGGATGAGCTTTCGCCCTCGCTTGGGGGCGTGAAGCTGAGCGGTCGCCGTTTGCGGCCTCTCGGCCGCGGATCACGCAGGCGAACTGAGCAGGCGGCAGACGCGGAGCAGGTTGTAGGTCGCTGCGACGAGCATTCCCGCGAGGTGCGTCCGCCGGCGGCCCTTGAAGCGCGTGTGTCTGAATCCGCCGAAGGTCTTCATCCACCCGAAGATCTCCTCAACCAGCTTCCGTTTTCGCTGACTCACCAGGTAGCCGGGATGCCGCGTTGTTCTCCCATCAATGGCGGATCTTCGTCGGGTGTCCCGGGTCTGCGCGATGTGCGGCGTAACGTTGATCGCGCGGCAGTCGCGCACGAAGTCCGCGGTGTCGTAACCTGCGTCGCCACCGACGGTGATGCGGCGATCCTTGACCGCGTTGTCCTCGAGCATCGCGAGTGCGGCCCGCCGCTCGGCATAGCCATTGGCTTCCTCGACGCGGAAGTCGACGATCAGGCCGCTGCGGTTCTCCATGAGGGCATGCGCCGAGTAGCTCATCTTCGATTCCTTGCCCTTCTTGCGCGCAAGCCGTGCCTCAGGGTCGGTCGTCGATGCATGCGTGTCGTTCGAGCGCTTCTCGCCGTGGAAGTTCACCGTCGGGTTGCCCGGGTCGTCGGGCGGCTCTCGATCCTCCGGCTTCTCATCCTTGCGGCGGAAACTCTTGAGCGACGCCATCGCTTCGATCAGCGTCCCGTCGACGGTGAAGTGATCATGGCTCATCAGGTGCGCGGCTCGCGCTTGCCCGACGACGCCGGCGAAGAACTTCCCGGCAACATCGTGGTCGAGCAGGCGGTCGCGATTCCGTGAGAACGAACTCGCGTCGAACGTGGGCTCGTCGGCACTCATGTCGAGAAACCAGCGAAACAGCAGGTTGTAGTCGAGCTGTTCACAGAACTGCCGGTCGCTTCGGACCGAGTACAGGGCGATCAGGATCTGAGACTTCAGCAGCCGTTCCGGCGGGATCGACGGCCGGCCAACGTTGCTGTACATCGCGTCGAACGTCGGCGACAGACCGGCCAGGATCTCGTCCGCCATGGCCTTGATGCGCCGGAGCGGGTGGTCCGGGGGGATCCGCCGCTCCGGCGACACGACGGAGAACATCGAGGACTGCTTGTCGTCGGTGCCACGCATGCCGCCAACCGTATCCGGACTGAATCAGCGAGTCGATCCCAGACTCGAGTTTCTCAGCAGCCTGCTAGCCGATCTCGCGCGCGCAGCAGGGCGAGGGAGATCTACGCGTGGCCCTCGCGCGATCCCAGGCAGCGGAGGTTATCGTCGCCGATCTGCGTGCGCAGCAGCGCG
>DASWVN010000208.1:0-6805 GCA_036401215.1 Vicinamibacterales bacterium
GGTGTGGTGATCACCGGCAGGCCGCACGCCATGGCTTCGGTGATCACCATGCCGAACGCGTCGTACGGCGTCGGCAGCACGAACGCATCCGCCGCTCCGTAATAGCGCTGGACGGCATCGGTCGCCGGCAGCAGCAGGACGCGATCGGCGACGCCGCACGCGGCGGCGATCGAACGAAACGCTTCGGGCGGTGTTCGAGATATCGCGACCAGCGCTGCCCAGGGCACCGACGCCAGCGCACGGATCGAGACCTCCATCCCCTTGCGCAGATCGCCGACGAACAGGAACAGCGGGACCTGATCATCGAGTCCGAGTTCCCGGCGGACGACGGACCTGAACTCGGTGCGGACACCTGGATGGAACTGCCGACCGTCGACGCCGTGTGGGATGACGACTGTCTTTGCCGAGCGACCGTAGTCCGAAGCCAGATCGTCGCGCAGCGCCGAAGACATCGCAATGGCGGTGGCACGGCCGTCTCGCATCGTGCGGCGCTCGGCCGGCACGACGAGCGCCCCAAACAGCCGTTCACGCCAGGAGAGACTCCCGCCTTCGAGCTGCCGGCGCCCTTCGAGCCACTTCGCATTGGAGATGTGGGCGGTCACGACGTCCGGGCTGAACACGGTGAAGCCCTGCGCATGAACGATGTCGAAGCCGCGGCCGACCATCAGCGATGCCGGGACGACGAAGCTGAAGATGGTCGCGAGAGCCGAGAACCTGAGGGCAGGAACCTTGTGCGGGACGATTCCCGGTGGCAGGTCCTCGAACCGGTTCGCGAAGACGTGAACCTCGTGATCGGCGGCAAAGCGTTCGGCCAGTTCGGCGACGTACCGGCTGTGCCCCTGCACGCGGTTGTAGTCGTGGACCACGAACGCGATCCTCAGTCGCGATCGCATCAGCACGTCGCGCACTCCCCCGTTCGCAGGGCGTGGATCACGTGACGAATGTCGAACCGCGCCTCGTAGGCCGCGCGCGCGGACGCCGCCATCGCGGCCCGTCGTCGGGGATCGCGCGCCAGTGCCGCGACGAGTTGCGTCATCCCTTCAACGTCTCCGGCGCGCACCGTCGCGATCGCGTCGGAGTCGCGCCAGACACCCTCGCTGAGCCGTCCGTAGGTGGTGACCACCGGAACGCCGTGGGCGAGCGCCGCCATCAGCGTCGTCCGTCGTGTACTGACGCCGTCAGGATACGGCTGCACGAGGAGATCGCAGGCCTGAAGCCGCTGCGAGAGGCTGCGGGCGTCGAGTTCCCCCGAAGCCGTCACTCGGGTTCCCTGGCCACCTACCCGGGCACGAACCTCCTCAGCCAACGCTTCGCCGCCGCGTCCAAGAAGCTCGACGTGCGCGTCGGGAACCGCGGCCAGCAGCCGCGGCAGAAGCTCCGCAAGCGTCCGCCGGATGGCGGGTTGATACGTGCCGAAGTGGCCGATGATCACGCCGTCAGCCTTTGTTAGCTTCGTTTCCCGAAACCTGCGGACGGCATCCGGCGCGTCGGCCACCGGCAGCGTGCTCGGCACCGGCAGCCAGCAGAACGCGAGATCGTTCCGGCCGAGCAGCCACGGGCGCAGGCTGTCGACCCACGCCGGGATCGCGGTCCAGATCCGATGCGCACCGCTCAGGAGGATGGTCAGCATCAGTCGATGGACGGCGGCCATCACGTCGTGGCGGAGCTTGCCTTCGCGGAACGCGAGCCCGGGCTCGTGCACCATGATCTCGAGCCGATCGCCGGCCTTCGCCCGGCGGCGGATCCAGCGGCAGAACCGCACGTTCATCGACTTCCGCCCGAACGCATGCGGCACCCACTGAAGGAGCAGCGTTCTCTCATCGGAAGCCGCGTTCATCTCGCCATCGATGCGGTGCAGATCGCCGGGCGTCCATGCGCCGGCAATGGGATGGACGATGACTCCCGGCTGCGGATCCGGAGGCGATGCGGCGGCCGGACACCACACGTGGACCGTGTCGCCCGCGGCCGCGAGTTCACCGGCCACGGCGTAGGTGTAATCGCTCACTCCTCCAGGAGCCGGTGGATACTCGCCGGTCACGATGTGCCAGGCCGTCACACGCGGCGCTCCATCGCCGCACCGGTGCGGATCCCGAACACACCTGCGAGACTGGCGAGACCCGCACGCACGTAGGGGGCGAGCGGAGGTTCCATGAGCAGCGGCCACATCAGCGCGGCGTAGATGCCGGCCGTCGCAAGGCCCACGACCGCGACGCCAGTGACGCCGTGGCCACCGATCGCGCGCGACACGATCACGCTCGCGGCGGCGGCGATGACGAAGCGGACGGCCCAGCCGCGCAGGGATCCGACCAGATCCCACACGCCGATCCGCAGTTCACGCGCGAGCGCACGCGCGCAGGCCGGCACGCTGACCAGCACGACACCCGCCAGCGAACCGGCCGCCGCGCTCAGGATCCCGAGGTCCGTGGTCATCAACAGGATCCCGGTCGTCAGAAGCGTCACGATCCCGTCGGAGATCGCCGTCAGCGACAGGCGACGCTCGTAGCCGAACGAAAAGAGCGCATAGACGAGCGTCGTCGAAAAGTGACGAACGAGCATGACTGCGAGCAGCAGCACGGTCAGCACCATGCCGGCATACTGATCTCGGCCGACCCACCACGACACGAACGCCTCGTTTGCCGCCAGCACGAAGCAGGCGACGGCGCCGCTGCCGATCAGCATGGCGCGCATGAGTGCGCCGGCAACCCGCGCGATCTCCGAGTGTGTGGCCGATGTCCGCATCTCGGCGAGCGCGGGTGCTGCCGTCTGCATGAGCAGCTGCGGATGATTCGCCAGCACGGTGATCAACTTCCCCGTGCATGCGTACGGGACTGTCGCCGCCGGACCGAGCACCGCACCCAGCACGAGCAGGTCGGATCCGTTCAGGAAGACCTGTCCGACCTGCGACAGGCTGACCCATCCCGAACGCGCGAACACATCGCGCGTGTCGGCCATCGAGGACTTCACCGCCGGCGCGTGCCACACATCGTCGAACTGGGACCGGAGCCGCACGGCACACGCGGCGGCACTGGCGGCCTGGGTTACGACCCATCCGGCCGCAAGAGCCGCAAGCCCGACACCGGCGAGGACCAGACCGATCGTCACCGTCGTCCCCGCAATCCAGGATGCGAGCTGGACCTTCGCGAGATACGACAGATCCTGCAGCCCCTGGAGCGTCGCGTGGTACAGCCGCAGCGGAAATGCCGCGAGGAACGCGAGCAGGATGATCGCAAGCGGCACCTGCAAATCCGGCCATGCCGCGGTGACGAGCCACCACGAGGCGATGCAGACGAGCGCCGTCGGAATCACCTGCCACCGGACGATCGCTCGGAAGCGCGCGAACGTCTGGGGAACATCGTTCGACTCCCCGCTGATCCTCCGTCCCGTCGCGTAGGCCGTTTCGCGCGGCGCGAGCGCCACGACGCCCAGATCCAGCAGCAGCAGGTAGCCGAGGATCTGAGTGGTGATCAGCCACAACCCGTACTCGTGCGTCCCGATGCGCCCGAGCAGGAACGGCGTCAGCCAGAGGCCGACGACGAGCGTCAGCATCATCGAGAAGTAGCCGATGCTCAGTCCGCCGAGAAATCGTCGTGTCCGTGACATTCAGCTTCCGCGCCCACTACTCTGCGAAGATCAACGCTGCAGGACGTGGGGCCCCCGCCGCGGACACCCCACCCCGTGCTCGGCGCCAACAGCACATGTCACGTGAGAGGCGCCTGCGGCGCGGGGCGGGGCACCCCGTCCGCGGCCCCCACGCGTGTCCCCTTCGAAAGGGATTCACGTGCGGGATCCAACGCCGGCGCCACGTCGGGTGACGCATCGATGACGGCGGTGCGGCGCGGCCTGGGCACGAACGGCGCGTGGCGTCTGGCGACGCGGCGCCACTCCGGCGCCGTGACGAACCAGCCCATCGTCAACAGCATGATCGTGGTCTGCGGCACGGAGCTGAGCAGACCGATCCCCGTGAGACCGGTGAGGAAGAACACGCCGCAGGCGACCCAGCCGACCAGGCGGCCGAGCGCCCAGCCGTCCCTCGCGCCTCCGGGCCAGCGCACGAACGCCCACATGAGGAACACGAGCCAGAGTGTCAGCCCCGGCAGGCCAAGCTCGATGCCGATCCGCGCGTACTCGTTCTCCATCGTCAACGGCGACCGGTGGGCGCGCAGGAAGTAGGGAACGCTGGTCCCTCCTCCGGCAAGGCCGTTGCCGAGCGGATACGTCCGGATCGCCTCGAAGAAGCCTTCGTTGACGCTGCCGGTCCAGCGCTCGGCGATGAACTCGGTGTCCTGGAGCGTCGTGAATCGCTGAAGGCGTTCTTCGCCGGCGACGACGTAGGCGACGAGGCCGAGGGCAAGCACCCAGCGCACCCATTGGCCGGCTCGAAGGTGGCCGGAGAACGTCACGATCGCGACGAGGATGGTCGCGGTAATCATGTGCGTGCGCGCCGCGGCCATGAAGATGCCAAGCAGGCTCGCGGCAATCGCGGCTCCCAGCAGATGGCGCTGCAGCCGCTCCGATCGGCCGCTTTGTGCCCACGCGCCGATCAGCAGCGGAAGCGTGATCACCATCGTGCCGGCAAACGCGTGCGCGCTCGAGAAGCTCGACGGAATGCGGTGCGCCGTCCAGCCGACGAGGTCGCGGCTGCGATAGATGATGTCGGTCACCTCGTTCATCGGAAAGAACGGTTCGATCCCGACGAAGAACTCGACGACACCGAGTGCCACGGCGCCGACATTGAGGATGGCGAGGCGGACCGCAAGCCAGTACAGGTCCTCGCTGGTGAGCTTCGCGCCGAGGAACAGGAACGGCAGCAGGAACACGTTGGCGCGCAGGCCCACGAGTTCCACGAGAGGAGTGTCGGTCGGGAACAGGAAAAACAGCAGCGTCGGCCAGCCGATGAGCACGACGAGCCAGAGCCGAAGATCGTGCACGTGACGCCGCTGTTCGGGATCGATCGGACGCCACAGCTGTCCGAGATAAACCCCGATGACCGCGGCATCGAACGTGACGTACGTGTAGGTGTCCGGAAAGTTTGCGCGCAGAATGCCGTAGACGTAGCCGACCGTGAGCAGCGCGAGGATGCCCTGTCGCAACGAGCGGTTCGCCGCCATCAGGCACAGCCCGAAGGCTGCCAGGGAGAACAGGATGGTCGTCATGCGAGCGCTACGGAATGCTCACCTCGTGAGAGGACCTCTGCCAGGCGTCCGACGGAACCCTGAACGTCGCAGAACGTCCGTGCCCGCGCCCTCGCTGCTGCCGCCAAACGTGCGCGCCGCCCATCGTCGTCGATCAAAGCGCGGAGGGCCGCCGTCACCTGGACGGCTCCGCCCGGCGGGACGAGAATCCCGCAGGTGTCGTCGACGATCTCCGGCGCACCACCGAGTCGCGTGGTGATCACGGGGAGACCGGAGGCCAGAGCCTCGACGAAACTGAGTCCGAACGAATCCGGCGCGACGTTCGGCTGGCAGTACACGTCGGCTGCGGACAGCAGCTCCGCAATGTCGGTTCTCTCGCCAAGGAAGCGAACGCGCGCGGACGCGCCGGCCTCGACGGCCTGCTTCTGGAGCGCGGCGAGGTAAGCGGATTCAGCTTCCTGCTGGACGCCTCCGACGATCCACGCCTCCCAGCGCGAAGACTCGAGCGCTGCGAGCGCGTCGATCAGCTGCGCATGCCCCTTGCCCGCCTCGAGGCGCGCGGCAAGCATCACGACAACCGCAGTGTCGGGCGTTCCGAACGCGTTGCGCACGGCCGATCGGGAACCGGACGATGCCGTCAGCGGGACTGCCGGTGGGTACATCACGACTGAAGGCACGTCGGCCGGTCGACCGGCGGCGGTCTCGAGCGTGTACCGGCTGTTACAGAGGATCAGGGACGGCCGCGAAAGAGCGGCCCAGGCTTCGAGCCAGCGCGGGCCGGGCTGGGGGGAGTGAAGCCATCTCACGAGAGGCGTGCCGTCATCGAGAATCGCCGATCCGAAGATCGCCTGCGACCATGCGGAATGGACGATGGCCACGTCCGGACGTTCCCGTTCGAGGACGCCGCGCAGGGCGCGGCGCGCACGCCGGATCTCGTCGGGGCGGCGCGCTCTCACCGTTCCAAGGCGATGAACGGTCCCGCCTTCCGCGCGCAGTGCGTCAGCCGTCCTCCCCTCGAAGCACAATGCGTAGCTCGATGCGACCGGCGACGTACCAGCGATGCGCGGAGCGAGCGCCTGGAGCATGCGCTCGACGCCGCCGAACATGTTGCCGCTGTGCACGTGCAGGACGTTCATCGGTCCAGGGGATGGTAGATGGTCAATGGAAGATGGAAGAGAGCACGACATCCCCGACTGGGAAGGGTCACCAAAGCGGCGAATTCCACTAAGTCGTACAAGTCTGTTTCTTTACCATCTTCCATGTGCCATCTTCCATCCGCAACGCGGTACTCAGCGCGTGGGCGAAGCGCGGACGTCCGAACGCCTGCACGGCGTGCTGCCTTGCGGCAGATCCAAGAGCCAACCGGCGCTCCGGCTGGTCGATCAATTGTTCCAGCGCGTTCGCCAGCGCCTCGGGATCCCCTCCGTGGGCAGCGATCGCGTTCACACCGTCCGCGAACAGCTCGCCGGCGCCGCCTGCCGGTGCCGCCACGACGGCGCGGCCGCACGACATGGCTTCCGCGATGACCAGTCCGAACGGCTCCGGTCGCGTGCTCGCGTGCACGACGATGTCGAGCGCTCGATAGGCGGCAGGCATGTCGTGGATCGCGCCGGTGAAACCGACACGGGCCGAGATGCCGCGATGACGGACGAGCGCGTCGAGTTCATCGCGGG
>DASWVN010000209.1:0-40377 GCA_036401215.1 Vicinamibacterales bacterium
AGGACGGTATCGGGCGGTCCTGGCCCTTCGGGAACTCGCGGACAGAGACAGAGGGGAACTCAAGCGCACCAGGAAGGCGGGTGTCCTGCTGCACGACCTGTCGGTCCCGGACTTCTGGACCGGCGAGCTGTCCACCAGCACCATCATGCTGGCCGATCGGGTCGAAAGGCTGGAGGCGCCGGTGCCTGCGGCTGAGCTTGACGAGGATCCTTATGCGGTGGGATCGAACCGGATCCACGTCACCTGGGACCGGGTATTCCCCCGGAATCGCGAACTGATCGTGGCCTTTCTGATCTATAACCCGTCATTCGCCCCAGACAAGAATTTTGACCTCCAAGTGGATTACCATCTGTATAGGAAAGACGTACGGGAGAAGGGGGATCAGGCCTCGCCGGGTCACCCTCAGGCGCGCGCCGGCGAACGCTATGTGACGCGCACCACTCCCCAGCGGTTCAACCCGTCGATGATGGGACCCCAGTTCGACCCGGCCGCCGGCACACCGCTGCTGGCCGGGCAGGGGATCCTGCTTTCCGGGTTTGAGCCGGGTGATTATCGTCTCGGGATTACGGTGACCGATCTGGTGTCGCGGAAGACGCTGACGCGTGAGGTCGCCTTCACGGTGTCTGGTTCGTAGCGAGGACGCATCGCGCCTTTATGGGGGAGTCCATGGCACGCCTCGGTCGGGTGCTTTCGGCGGCGGTGATCGTCGGTGCAGGAGCGGTGCTCCTGCCGACGTCGGCGTTCGGCCAGACGTCCGGCCAGCAGGAAACTCGTCAACCTGAAGCGCAGATCTCGCGTGTGGCCCGCATGTCGGCGGGCGCGATCACCGGCATCGTGCTCGACGAACGCGGCGGACCCATTGCGGGCGCTCGTGTCATGGCCACCGGCGCCACCATGGCGCTGGCGTTCACCGACAAGTCAGGGCGCTTCCGGACCGAAGCGCTTCCAGCCGGCGAGTACATCATCCGCGCGCACCGCAGCGGTTTCATCGCGTCGAAGCGCGAGGTCGTCCGCGTGGCTGGATCGATCGCCACCGCGCCGCAGCTTCACATGCGGCGGCTCGAAGTCCCGACCGGCACCTCGGGCAAAGACGATACGCCTCTGCCGAGCCGTCCGATCATCGCCGCGGGCTTCAACCTGCCCGCCGGGGAAACCACCAGGGAAGCCAGCAACAATGACGATTCCAAAGAGGGGCACCCCCACTCCGAAACCGAGTGGCGCCTTCGCCACATCAAGCGCAGCATTCTGAAGGACCAGTCGAACGCGATCGTCCTTGCCGGCAACGACGCGGGGTTCTCCGACGAATCGGTGTTCGACAAGGCGATCGGTGGCGCGGCGAGTTTCGCGAGCTACGCCACGTCGCTCTTCACCGACTATCCGCTCACGGGTGAAGTGAACTTCCTCACGACGAGCGCCCTCGGGCCCGACCTGTTCGCCGGCGACGGCCTGCCGCGCGGCATCGCCTATCTCTCGCTCGGCGCGCCAACGCCTGCGGGCGACTGGACCGTCCGTGCGGCGATGAGTGAAGGGGACCTCGCGTCCTGGATCGTCGCCGGGTCGTTCGTCTCGAAGGCGGGGCCATCCCATTCGTACACGGTCGGCCTGTCCTACAGCACGCAGGACTACCACGGCGGCAACCCGATCGCGCTGGCTGCGATGCGTGACGGCAGCCGCAACGCCACCGAACTCTACGGATTCGACCGCTGGAAAGTGACGCGGTGGTTCGAACTGGATTACGGCAGCTGGTTCGCGCGCTACGACTACATCGATCAGCGCGGCCTGCTCAGTCCGCGTCTCGGGTTCACGATCGAGCCGGTGAAGGGCACGCGGATGTCGGCGCTCGTCGCGCAGCGAATGGTCGTCCCGGGCGCCGAGGAATTCCTGCCGCGCGCCATTACCGGTCCCGCGCTGCCGCCGGAACGGACGTTCGCGCCGTTCGACGGCCGCCAGATGCGTGTCGAGCGGGCACGGGGACTCGAGCTGGCGCTCGAACACCAGTTCGAGGAGGCCTACGTGATCTCGGTCCGCCGGTTCGAGCAACGCGTCGACGACCAGCTCGTGACGATGTTCCGGCTCGCGCCCGAGGGCAGTCCTGAATCGATCGGACACTACTACGTCGGCAACGTCGGATCGTTCAACGCGTCCGGCTGGGGCATTCGCGTCAGCACCCCCCCGTCGGCGCGCGTCAGCGGCGCCATCGACTACCGCGTCGCGCGCGCCAACTGGACGTCGATCGACTCGACGTTCACCGAACTGGCGCCCGCCGTCGTCCGGCCGGAGACCGAGGACATCCACGACATCACGACGTCGGTCACGACCGATATCCCCGAGACCGCCACGCGCTTTTACCTGATTTACCGCGTGAACACCGCGTTCACCCGGTCGAGCGACCTGACGCGCCCCGGCATCGACGTCCGCTTCGACATGCAGGTCAATCAGGCGCTGCCGTTTGGCGTGGCCGGCACGAAGTGGGAGGTGCTGCTCGGCCTCCGCAACCTGTTCCGCGATCCCGACGATCCGGCCTCCGTCTACGACGAACTCCTCGTCGTCCGCCCACCCAAGCGGGTGATCGGCGGGTTCCTGGTGAAGTTCTGATTCGATTCAGTTCGCGCCGGCGCGGCTGAAGCCGCCCTACGTACAGGCGAACGCGGGAGGGACACGTAGGGCGCCCCTTTTTGGGGCGCCGCAACGGTATCCGGAACTTTGGACGCCCCCTCCGGTATGTTGGAGAATCTCCTGTCAGACACCCTGCCTGTGGCGTAAAATGCCTGCAAGATAAGGGTTTATGTCGACCGAGGCGAACGTGGTCGGGGAACGCCGTTTGCTGCCTCGGCAGCGGAAACCGGTGCATACCTCCGCCCAGATCCGTTCGGGTGCCGACGCGCAGCGACGGCAGTGGCTCCAGACGATGGCGCACATGGCTGTCGTCGCGGTGCTGCTCTGCCTTGCCGTCGCCAACATGCACCTGCGCTGGACGTTCTCCGAGATGGAGGATGGCGTCCTCTGGGTCGACACGGAGGCCGGCGTCGTCGTTGCGAAGGAGGTTGCGCCCGGCACCCCGGCCGCTCATGCCGGCATCCGGCGGGGCGACGTGCTCGAGACCGTCGACCGCGCGTTCGTCGGCTCGGTCAGTGAGGTACTGGACGTTCTGCACGCGGCCCGCGAGGGGCAGGTCGTCACGTATCACCTCTCGCGCGACGGCGAGAGAACGCTGATCCAGGTTGCGCTCGCGCACATCCCGACCGGTTCGCTCGCCATCTACTACATTCTCGCTGCGGTCGGCATCTTCTCGCTGCTGGTCGGCGCGGCGGTCCGGGTGCGCCGCCCCGAGAACCAGGCCTCACTGCATTTCTTCTGGCTGACGGTCGCGTTCTTCGGCGTGATGGCGTTCTCGTTCGCCGGACGCCTGGATCCGCTCGACTACGTCTTCTACTGGGGCGATGTCATCGCGCTCCTCGCGCTGCCGCCGCTGTTCCTGCACTTCGCGCTGATGTTCCCGGAGCGGCCCGACAGCTGGATGCGCAGCGACACGGGCCGAACGCTGCTGCCGCTGATCTACCTGCCGTCGATTCTGCTGGGCGGGGCGCGACTCGCGGTGATGCTGCGCGGACGCGAGCAGGGAGCGATCTTCTCGAGCGTCATCACGCTCGTCGAGCGCGGCGAAATTCTCCTGCTGGCCGCGAGTCTCGTCGCCGGCCTCGGGTTGATGATCCGTGCTCTCGGCCGCGTACGCTCGGTCACGGCTCGCCGCCAGTTGCGGTGGATCGTCTGGGGGACCGCGTTCGGCACCGCCCCGTTCGTGGTCGGATACGCGCTGCCGTGGGCCTTCGGCTACGAGCCGATCCCAGGGGCCGAGTTCTCGGCCATCCTGCTCGGCCTGGTGCCGCTGGCCTTCGCGTCCGCGATCATCCGCTACCGCTTGATGGACGTCGAGGTCATCATCAAGCGCGGTCTCGTCTACGTCGCGGCAACCGCCGCCATCGTCGCGATTTACGCAATTCTCCTTCGCCTGGCGGGCACCTTCAGTCTGGGCGACGACGAGCACAATCCGCTCATCGCCTTCCTGGCCACCGCGGTCGTCGTGCTGCTTTCGCGTCCGGTGAAGGATGCGATCCAGACGGGCCTCGATCGCGTCTACTACCGGGATCGCTACGACTATCGGCGCGCGCTCGTCGGGTTCGCGCGGGACCTGAACAGCGACCTCGATCTGATCCGCTTGAGCGAGCGCCTCGTGCACCGGGTCGTGGAGACGCTGCTGGTCGACCGCATGGCGCTGCTGCTGGCGCCGGTGTCCGCGGGGAGCGACGGCGAGTTCGTGGCCATCGCGCACTCCGGGTTCAGCTCCGAGCCTCCCACGCTGCTGCGCACTTCGGAGGCCGGCACGAAGCTCGTGGCGGGCCACACGCTGACGCTGGATGATCCGATGACGCAGCGCCGGATCGATTCGAGCGAGCTGGATTACTGGCGCGACGCCGGGATCCATTACTTCGTTCCGTGCGTCTCAAAGGAGGGCACGATCGCCGTCATGGCGCTCGGCCGCAAGGCGAGCGCCGAGCCGCTCAGCAGCGAAGACATGGCGCTGCTGTCGGCGGTTGCGGCGCAGGCCGCGACGGCTCTCGAGAATGGCCGGTTGTACCGGCAGCTCCGCGTGAAGGCCGAGGAACTCGATCGGCTGCGCGAGTTCAGCGACAACGTGCTCGAGTCGCTGAACGACGGCATCGCGGTGTTGAATCGCGACGATCGGGTGGTCCGCTGGAACCGCCGGCTCGAGGAGCTGTACGGCGTCCGGCACGAACTGGCGGGAGGCAAGCGCGTCGACGAGATCTTCGACGAGACGTTCTTCGAGACGCTGCGCTCGGCCCGTCGAGAGTCGCCGGAGGGTGCGGCCGTCTACCGCGTTCCGCTGGTGACGCGGCACGATCCGCCGCGCCGCCTGCTCGTGAATTTGGCGACCACGCCGCTCAGAGATTCGGACGGGGCGATCGCCGGCACGATCCTCGTGATGGAAGACATCTCCTCGCGCGTGCAGCTCGAAGAGCAGCTGCAGATCTCCGAGAAGATGGCGTCGCTCGGCCTGCTCGCCGCCGGTGTCGCGCACGAGGTGAATACGCCGTTGACGGGGATCTCGAGCTACACGCAGATGCTGCTGCAGGGGGCCGCGCCCGACGATCCGAAGACGAAGATGCTGGAGAAGATCGAGCGGCAGACGTTCCGGGCCGCCAGGATCGTGAACGGGCTGCTCAACCTCGCGCGGCCGGCGCAGGTCGCCATGGGCCCGGTGGACGTCAACGCCGTCGTCAACGACGTGCTGTCGCTGCTCGATCACCAGCTCCGGAACAGCAGCATCCAGGTGCGAAAGGAGCTGGCACCCACGGGACCAGTGGTGCTCGGGATCGAGTACAAGCTGCAGCAGGTGTTCCTGAACCTGTTCCTCAACGCGCGTGACGCGATGCCGAAAGGTGGATGGCTGTCGATCGTCACCCGGAGCGGAACGGACGTGGCGACGATCGAGGTGGCGGATACCGGATCGGGCATCCCGGCCGACCAGCTGTCACGGATCTACGATCCGTTCTTCACCACGAAGGAGATCGGCAAGGGCACCGGCCTCGGCCTGTCGATCACGTACGGCATCGTCCAGGAACACAACGGCAACATCGGTTGCGAGAGCAGCATGGGGCAGGGCACACGCTTCACCCTGACCCTGCCGCTCGCATCGGCGCGGGCCGACACGGCTCGTGCGGCGAATAGACAGGCGTGAACCAGATGCGCAGGGCGTCAGCCTCCGAATCCTCATCGGCACAGCCGGCCCGCAGGGGTACGATTCTCGTGATCGACGACGAGGAGATCATGCGCGAGATCCTCGAGGCGCTGCTTCAGCGCGAGGGGTACGACGTGCGCCTCGCATCGGATGCGGCTGAGGGTCTCGAGTTCGTCAGGGCGATGCCGTTCGACGCCGTGATCATGGACGTGATGATGCCGGGCATGGACGGCATCACCGCGCTCGACGAGATCAAGAAGATCGACGACGACCTGCCGGTGCTGATGATCACGGCATTCGCATCGGTCGAGAACGCGATCGCGGCCATGAAACGCGGCGCCTTCGACTACATCACCAAGCCGTTCAAGAACGACGAGGTGCTCGTCGTGCTTCGCAACGCGCTGGCGCAACGCCGGCTGGTGGCCGAGAACCGTGCCCTGAGGCAGAACCTGCAGGCGAGGTCCAACCGGTTCGGCGAGATCATCGGTCGCAGTTCGGCGATGCGCCAGGTCTTCGACCTGATCATCCAGGCCGCGCCGAGCCGCACCACGATTCTCATCAACGGCGAGAGCGGAACCGGCAAGGAGCTGGTCGCGCGTGCGCTGCACCAGAACTCCACCCGCGCCGACCGTGCGTTCGTGACCGTCAACTCGGGCAACCTGCCGCCCGATCTGCTCGAGTCGAATCTCTTCGGCCACGTGAAGGGGGCCTTCACGGGCGCGGTCTATCCGAAGAAGGGATTGTTCGAGCTGGCCGACAAGGGCACGATCTTCTTCGACGAGATCGGCAACATCCCGCTCGAGACGCAGGCCAAGCTGCTGCGCGTCATCCAGGAGCGCGAGTTCATGCGCCTGGGCGGCATCGACACGATCAAGGTCGACGTCCGTATCATCGCGGCGACCAACGTCGACCTGCGCAAGATGATGGACGAGGGGCGCTTCCGCGAAGACCTCTATTACCGCCTCCACGTCATCACCGTGCAGCTCCCCTCGCTCCGGGAGCGCCGCGACGACATCCCGCTGCTCGTCCAGCACTTCCTCGAAAAGTACGGGGAGGAGAACAACAAGCGGTCGCTCGAGATCACGCCCGATGCGCTCGATCTGCTGATGGAGTACGACTGGCCGGGCAACGTCCGCGAGCTGGAGAACGTCATCGAGCGTGCCGTCGTGCTCTCGACCGGTCCGCGCCTCGACGTCGACCTCGTTCCCGAGCACGTCAGGACCAGCAAGCGCTTCCAGATGCCGCAGTTCGTCGTCCCGCCCGAGGGGATCTCGTTCCGCGACGTCATCACCGACTTCGAGAAGCGGCTCATCGAGTCCACGCTCGAAGCCGCCGGCGGCGTCCAGAAGCGCGCCGCCGAACTCCTGCACATCAAGCCGACGACGCTGAACGAGATGATCAAGCGTCACGAGATCCGTCCGCGGCGCAAGCGCGGCACGATCGTCGGTGTCGAGCGTGCGTCGGAGTCGGACGCCGAGGATTTCGACGGCGAGCAGGTGACCACCGCCGACGAGCGCTGAGCCGCGGCGAACTCCCAACTTCCAAGTGGCCAACTCCCAAGCTGCCCTTGGTTCCTTGAGAGTTGTTGCCTCCCGGCCGACGCCGATTCTCGACGAACACAAAGAACACCAGGATCACGAAGAAGACACGAGTGTCCTGGGTGTGTTCTTTCATGCCTGTAACGCGCGGCTTCAGTCCGCGTCGTGGCTTCGGTCCAGGAAGGTGTCTTCGAGCGCGTCCGCATAGAGCGCATCGACGTCAACGCTGGCGTGAAGCGACTCGAGCTGGATGTGCTCGCCGCGCTCCGCTGTGAGCGTGATCCAGCCGTCGCCGGTACGTCGGTGGAGTGTGACACGGGGCTTGAGGTGCGACAGGATCAGCACCTCTCGAAGACTCGGCACGTGCATGTAGTGCCGCAGCTTCTCACCGTGGTCATACTCCTCGGTCGATGGGCTCGTGACTTCGACCAGGAGCACCGGGTTCGTGACCGCCAGCCGGTCATCGGATGCCCGAGCGGTCGCGCCGCAGACGACAGCAACGTCCGGGTAGGTGGAGAGGCCCGTCTGAGGGATGCGGATGCGAAGATCGGACGTGAAGATCCTGCAGCCGGCCGGAAGCTGAGTCCCCAGGGCCCGGATCACGTTCGCGGCGAGCGCCGCATGATCCGGAGACCCGCCGGCCATCGCGTAGATCTCGCCGTCGAGGTACTCGTGCCGTACGGTGCTCGTGTCCTCGAGCGCGACGTACTCATCGTACGTATAGTGCACGCGTCTGGAGGTGAACGTCATGAGAGCATTCTACGCCCGGATCGCGGCGTGTTCCGCGACACCTCGCTAGAGCGCCTCTGAGGGCTTGCGCGCTCTGGGCGCTTGGGAGTTGGTCCTTGTGAGTTGGACGTTGGGAGTTGGACGTTGGGAGTTGGCTACTTCTTCCTCAAGCTCGCGAACATCTTTTCGTACTTCCCGATGATCACGTCCCAGCGGTAGTTGCGGCGGACGTAGTCGCGGCCGTTGGCGCCCATGGCGGCGCGGAGGCGCGCGTCGGCGACCAGCAGGCGCAGGCACTCCTCGAACTCGTACCGGTCCGCGTAATACAACCCGGCGTTGCTCTTCTGACAGTGGTCGACGAGGACCTCGCTGCGGGCGTTCGCAAGGATCGGGGTGCCGACCGCGAATGACTCCAGTGCGAGCAGCGACAGGCTCTCGTACGGTGAGGGGACGGCGACGACGGTGGCGGCCTCCAGGGCCTGGGTCCGTTCCTGGTCCGAGAGACGCCCCGCGAAGCGGATGAACGGCTCCTCCGGCAGGGGCATCAGCTTGACCCCCATCAGGACGAGCGACGCATCACCGCCGTTGCTCACGTAGTTGCTGAAGTATTCGATCAGCTCCTCGCAGCCTTTACCCGGATCGATGCGGCCGCCGTACAGAACGATCGGACCGTGCAGCCGGTGCCGCCGCCGGAACGTCGTCCCACGCCGCGCGAGATGCGGACGGAACGTCGGCGAGTCGATGTTGACGTCGTCGTGGTCGGCTGGGCCATCGCTGCGATCCCTGGGATACGGCTGCGCCTGCGGCAGGTCGACCCCACATCCGACGGTCTCCTCCTCGACCGCGCGGATCGAGAAGTGCGTCGTCAGGAATCGACGCTCGACGTCGGTGTTGTAGGCGATCCCGGCCGGAAAGCCGAAAAGCTCCTTGTAAATCTCGAGATGAATCGCCGGCTCGTTGTGTGCGGTGGGGACGAGAATGCTCTTCTGCGGCGCGATCCGCAGGCCCAGCACCGTCGGCGCATACAGGTACGTGAAGAAGATGAGAATGTCGTACTGATGCTGGTTGCGCTCCAGATACTCGAGCAGCGCCGGGCACCACGGCCCCTGCTGACGCAGCCACGACATCTCGTCCTCGCGCGTGTGCGCATTGTTGAAGATCCACTCGGAGTAGCGGTTGAACGCGTTGATGTCCCGCGTCTGCGCGTTCGCAAACCGCCGCACGGTGACGCCGCGGACCCGGTCGGAACCCTCCGGATACTCGTTCGCCCACGTGATGTAGTCCTGCGCGCACGTGGTCAGGACCTCGACCTGGTGGCGGGGCGCAAGACGCTCCGCGATGAGGCGGCAGTGATACTCCGATCCGCCGAGGATCTCCGTGCCGTAGCGCTGAACGATGAAAGCTATCTTCATTTACGCAAACTGACCAATGACGTCGTTGAGCCGGGCTTCGATGCGCGCCGGCGAGAAATCCTGAAGCCGTTGCCGCTGTCCCGCAATGACCGCCTCGCGGAAAGGGCGATCGTAGACGAGCATGCCGAGTGTTTCGGCCGCCAGCTCCAGGTCCCTGGGTGAGAACAGGACCCCGGCGCCGCCGAGCGTCTCCGGGACCGCACCCGCAGCATACGCCAGCACCGGCACATCGGCTGCCATCGCCTCGACGAGCGGGACGCAGAAGCCCTCGTGCTCGCTGAGCGACACGTAGACGTCCGCCCATCGATAGAACGCCGCGAGATCATCGTCGGACACAGGCCCCGTGAACCAGAAGCGATCCGGCAGCATCTGGTACTCGGCGATGAGCGCACGCACCTGCGCGTAATAGCGCGGGATCCCATCGTAGCGGCCGACGAAGATGAACCGATAGTAGCTGTCGACGTACCGCTTGTAGACCTCGGCGAGCCGTATGTGGTCCTCGATCCGCTTGTTGGGGACGATGCGCCCGACGAAGAGGATGTTGATCAGGCCGTCGGAGAGGATCTTCTCGAGCGCCGGGCGGCGTGGGGCGTCCGTGATCCTGGCCGTGTTGACGGCGATCGGCAGGACGCCCGTCGGTGCGAACCCCAGTTCTTCGAGTTCCTGGCGGTTGAACTCGGAGTCGCCGAGCGCCAGGTCCACGCGGCCGGCGAGTGTCTTCAGCTCGCTCCTGCCCAGTGCGGCGAGCCGGAAGAGTCCCGGATCGTAGGGGGCGAAGAACTCGGCCGGCGTGATGTTGTGGTACTGGAGCACGCGCCCGCCGGGGAGGGACGCGAACGCTTCCGTCATCGGCGAGGGCAGCGCGAAATGGAAGATCGTGACCTGACCGGCCCTGGCCGCGGGATCAGAGAACGGACGAACATCCCCTTTCAGGTCCTCGTCGATCGTCAGCGCAAAGAGGTCCGATTCGTGCCCTTGCGCGCGCAGCATGTCGCGCACCTTGCGCGCGCTGTCGCCGATCGCGTCCCCCTTGTGCGCCGCCGGGACCCACTGGTTGATTCTCATGCGCCGCTCCGCGGCGCCGTGCTGCCTGCTCGCTGCTGTGTGCCGGGTGCTGCGTGCTGCGCGCTCGCTTCCGGAAGCGCGCGGTACAGCGCGGGGCGGAACTGTCGCAGTTCTTCGAGCCTTTCGAACAGATCGAACTGCTGCCAGAAGTCCCAGGCGACTTCCGGGGCCGGACGTGGCGGCAGCTGCAGCAAGCGGTCGACGTAGCGGAGCAGCGTGCCGCCGAAGTCCTTCGCGCGCAGGCGCTCCAGCGCGGCGTCCTGCGCGTTGAGGATCGCTTCTTCGATCTCCGGCGCGTCGAGCACCGCTTCCATCAACCGGGCAACGTGGCGCGGATCCTTGGTCTCGTACAGCACGCCGCCGCCGTCCATCGTGGCCGGCACCGCGGTCGCGGCGTAGGCGAGGACCGGCACCCGCTTGTAGAAGGCCTCGATCAGCGGCACACAGAAGCCTTCGTGCTCGCTCGCGCACAGAAAGAGATCCGCAACCTCATAGAGAGCGGCAAGCTCCTCGTTGCTCACGTGGCCGAGAAAGTGGATGTCCGGCGTGCCGAGTTTCGAGATGATGCCGTGCAGCATCGCGAGGTACTTCTCGAATCCGCTGTAGGAGCCGACGAGGAGGAGCCGCGATCGCGGGTTGTGCCGGGTGCGGTAGACGTGGAACGCGCGGATCACGTCCTCGAACTTCTTGTTCGGGATCACCCGGCCCACGAACATCACGTTCGTGTGGCCGTCGTCGAACCCGCTCGCGAGGGCGCGGTCGACGCCGCCGTCCAGGTGCGTGAAGTCGGGCACCACCGGCAGCACGCCGGTCTCGCGGAAGCCGAGCGCCTCGAGTTCCTGCCGGTTGTACTCGGAATCGCCGAGCGCCAGGTCACAGCGGTCGATGTACGCGGTCAGCTCGCGGCGGCCGTGGAAGCAGAGTTTCACCAGGTCCTTGTGGACGCCGATGAAGTACTCGGGCGGCGTGATGTTGTGGTACACGATCGCCATCCGCCCCGGGAGCGCATACGCCGTCCGTGACGCGCGCGAGCCGATCGAAAAGTGATGGATCAGCACGTCCTCGGGAGCGACGGCACCGACCATTTCGCGGTAGTCGATCGTGAGGTGTTCCAGCCGGGGATCCGCGGTCTCGACGAAGATCTCGGACGCATAGCCGGCCGCGCGCAGCACGCGCTGGATCCCGAGCACTTCGTGCCCGATCGCGTCGCCGTAGCCGAGCGTGGCGAGGACCTGGTGGACCTGCGGTCTGCGTCCGCTCATGCGCGCTGCGGGACGACCGCCCCTGAAGGGATCGATCGCAGGATTTCGGAGGCGGCGGGGACATCCTTTCTGCGCCGTTCGAACCAGCCCGGAAGCGGTTCGATCTCTCGCGCCGGCGTTCCCTTCGTCAGGCGGTCGAACATCTCGAGATACTTCCGTTCGATGACCGGCCACGTGTAGTGCGTCCGGAAGTACTCGCGGCCGTTGCGTCCGAGCCTGGTGTGCAGCGGCCCGTTCGACTCGAGCGAGTAGAGCGCCTCCGCGAACTCCGCATAGTTCTCGTAGTACAGCCCGGCGCTGCTTCGGATGCACTGTCCCTTGAGAACGTCGCACTTGCCATTGGCGAGCACCGGCTTGCCCAGCGCCCACGCTTCCAGCGCGACCATCGACAGGCTCTCGAAATAGGACGGCATGATCAGCAGGTCCGACGCGGCGAGCGCGTCGTACTTGTCCTCGTCGCTCACGAATCCCAGGTGGTGGATGCGCGGATGGTCCGGCACCGGCATGATCGCGCTGCCGGCCAGCACGAGATCGAGCCCGCGCGGGAACGTGGCCGCATAGCGGCGATAGAAGTCGAACAGTTCCTTGCAGCCCTTGTTCTCGTCGATCCGGCCGATGTAGATCGCAAACGGACGCTGGATGCCGAACTTTCGCCGAAACCGCTGCGGATCCGTACGCTCGGGGATCTCCGAGCCGACGCCGACGACGACTCCGGGCACATCGGTGTTGCCGCTGGCGGCCTGGATCATCGCCCGCTCTTCGTGCGAGTTGTACATGATGGCGCGCACGGACCTGAACACGGGGCCGAAGATCCTCAGCGCCACGGCCGGATCGCGTTCGGCGGTCGGCACGAGGACCGTCTTCGCGGCCAGACGCCGCGCCAGGTGATACGCGTGATAGTAGCGGTAGCTGAAGGCGACGACCCAGTCGAACGAGGCCTCGCCTGCGACGTAGTCGACGAGCGCCCGGCTCGCCGGCCCCTCGCTCTCCAGCCACGCCAGTTCGTCGGCAATCGAGTGGCGATGCTCGAACACGCGTTCGGAATGCCGTCCGAAGTCGTGCGGGTCCCGCTCGCGATCCACCGGGAAGCGGCGGACCGGGATCCCGTTCACGGTCTCGACTCCGGCCGGGCGCTCGTTGCGCCAGGTCACGTAGTCACGCGCGCAGGTCGTGACGACTTCGACCGTCGCGTGCCGCGCGAGCCGTTCCGCGATGTACCGGGCGTGCAGTTCCGCGCCGCCACCGATGTCCGCGCCGTAGCGCTGGACGGCGACCGCGATCTTCATTCCGGTCGAGGACCCTCACTGCGGGTATCGCCGCCGGCGGACTCCTCCGGCCCGCTCGCCGCGACCGGTTCGCGTTCGCCGCCGATCGTCTCGCTGGTTCCTCCGCGGTCCGGTTCGCCGGCCTGCGGCGTTCCGGCTGCGCCGTTCGCCTCGGCGGCAGCGCCGTCCCGCGACGGACGGCGGCCACGCCGCCGCCGGCGGCGCGTCCTGCGCTCCTGGCTGGCCTCGTCGCGCCCGGTCGAGAGCGGCGGTTGCAGCGGAGGCACGGCGCCAGGACGGTATTGCACGACCCCTTCGAGCGCGCGCGCACGCCGCTCGTCGAAGTCCAGACGGCTCGACATCGACTCCACCTGCATCTTCAGGTTCTTCACCTGAATGCCGAGGCGTGTCGTTTCGAGCACCAGGTTGTGGATCAGCTCGTATTGCAGATCCATCCGCTTCGACGTCGTGTCGTTCAACGACGACTGGATGTGCAGCGCATCGATGAGCGGGTTCGGGTTGAAGAACAGCTTCAGGATCGGCTGAAGCATCCTGCGCACCGCGCGCAGCCAGCCCCGGCTCGACTCGAAGAGTGTCGTGTTCTCGAACGTGTAGTTGCGGGCAGGCCCCGCGGCGTTGACCTTGCGATACTGCGCGAGCAGGTCGGATCGGACACCTGTGGGATCGAGGAACTTCTCGAGCTTCACCCGGGCGAGTTCCTTGATCTCCTCCTCGGTGTAATCGACGCCGCGCTTTTCGCGGATGCGCGCGCGGATCTGCCGCATGATCTGCTCGACATCGACGTTGTCTGAGCGAATTTGAAAGTCGGTCATGGATACCTTTGACCAGCGGACAGGATGGCCTGTCAGACGCTGGTTTCGCTTTTGTGGCGTTTACGGCTGGCGAACTCGGGCGCTTCCTTGATGCAGGTGCCGAGAATGCCGATCGACTCGACGAACGCCTTGCTCCCCACCTTTTCGATCTGTGCGGCGTCGCTCCCCACGTCGGGGAACCCGTTCTCGTCGGCCTGCACGTGTTCCCAGTTCCGGAACAGCCGACCCCACGGGCTGGCCAGTGCCCCTTCCATGGTCCGTTTCGCGTTCACGGGATACCAGTAGCTGTCGTGGTACAGGACGCTGGCGATGTAGGCCCACGGCGCCAGGACCGTCTTGAGCGACCATTCGATCGGCTTCTTCATCGGTCCCCAGTAGATCTTGTGCTGCATCCGCGAGGCGAACGTCATCTTCTTGAACGGACCCGTGAAGTGCCAGTTCTCGGCCGCCGCCGACGCGTCCCCCACGATCTCGATCTCGCGCGGATCGCCGCAGCCGAGGCCCAGATCGTGCGCCATGCGGATGTACTTCATCTTCATGGGATCGAATCCCATCAGCTTCGCCGCGACCGCATCGATCGCGACCTGGTCGGCGCTGGCGAGGATCACGTTCTTGACGTGCGGGACCATGCAGCGCGGCCCCGGTCCGTCCCCGGCGAACGTGCCGTCCATCACGGCGAACACGCCGCGATGGATCTTCTTCTGGATCATCAGGAGATCCACCAGGGTTTCGTTGATCACCGGGTGCGTCCAGTGCCGGTGCTCGTTGAGCAGGCCGCCGAACGCGTTCTTCATGGCCCCGGTCGTGGTCGTGAACACGTGCGTCTTCACCGTCGGGAGGTGGATGATGTTCTCCCCGATGAAACGCTTCGGGATCATGAACCCTTTCGGGTAGACGTCATTGAGGCAGGTGAACTTCTTCGTCAGATCACCGACGGCGTCCTTGATGTTGATCCACTCCTCGGTCTCGTAAATGTGGATGTTTCGCAGGGCGTGAGCGTCGACGACGTTGACCTGCTTGTTCTCGCGCTCCCCGAGATGCGCGTCGATGACCACGGTGCGGTTGTGGCAGGCGTGTATGAGGTTCGGATCGTAGCCGTCCTTCTTCATCGCGCGTATGACGCCTTCGAGCTGCCAGGGAGTCGTGGACGCCGCCGGGAAGAAGAAGTGCCAGGAGATGTTGACCTTGAGGGCCGTATCGGCGTCTTTGGCGACGACGTCCTGGTAGCCGGCGAGATTGAGCAGTGAGTGGTAGTCGCGCAGCACCGTGGCGGGTGATGTGCGAAGGATAGCGACTGTCGATTTGGTCATCTCATTACTAGCTGAACCGCAACAGCTGTGAGGGCCCATAGATGATGAGCGCCACAGCGATCGCCCAGGCCAGCACGCACAGCAGAAGCGGCCGGTCGTTGAGCAGAAGATCCGACGGGCTGCCGCCCCCCTCCTTCTGATGCACCAGGTAGAGGTAGCGGAAGATCCCGTACAGCGGGAACGGCAGCGTCAACCCCAGTTTATCGGTATTGAACTTCTGGATGGTCTCCGGGCTGACCGTATAGAAGGCGTAGGCCACCAGCGTCGAGGCCGTGACCACCGAAATCATCTGGTCCAGCAGATACGGGCTGTATTCCCGGAGAATCTTGCGGTGGCTCGTGGCGCCCTCCGCCAGCAGGACCAGTTCGTGCCGTCGCTTGCTGAGGGCGAGAAAGAGCGCGAGCAGCACGGTCACGATCAGCAGCCAGTGACTCACCGGTTCGGCGATCACGACCGCCCCGGCGACTGCCCGCAACACGAATCCCATCGAGATCGTCAGCACGTCGATGATGACGATCTGTTTGAGAGGACCCGAGTACAGCCCCTGGAGCACGACGTACGTCACCGCCGTCAGGCCAAACTCCGGGCGCAACGCGAAGGCGACCGTCAGGGCAACCGCGGCGAGGAGGGCGGCGACGAGGAGCGCTGCCGCGACCGGTACGTCCCCGGACGCAATCGGCCGGCGCTTCTTCAGCGGGTGGATCCGATCGGCGTCGCGATCCGCGACGTCGTTGATCAGATAAACGACCCCCGAGAGCGCACAGAACACGCCGAACGCCACCACGGATCGCCAGATCGCGTCAGGATCGAGCAGACGCTGCCCGAAGATCAGCCCGGCGAAGACGATGAGGTTCTTCGTCCACTGCGACGGGCGCAGCGAAAGGACGATGCCGAGGACGAGCGGCCGCGGTCGGCGCGTCGCGGGCGTCGTCGGGGGGCGGGCCGGCTCGATGATCTCCGGAGCTGACTGTCGCGCCATTCGAGCGCGCTTCGGGTGGACTACGTATTGAAGCTCTTGACGGCTTCGGCTTCGTTCTCGTACGTCTCGAAAACCGTAAGGAGCTTCGTGATCGCCAGCAGGTCCTGGATCCGCTTGGTGAGGTTGAGCAGCTTCAGCTTGCCCCCCTGGCGGCTGACCGTCGTGTACGTGCGCACGATTTCGCCGAGACCGGCGCTGTCGATGTACGGCACACCCTCGAGGTTGAGCAACAGCTTCTTCTGATCCTGCTGAATAAGCGAGTTGATCTTGTCCTTCAGGAGTTCATCCCCCTCGCCAAGCGTCATCTTGCCCTTCAGGTCGAGGATCATCACTCCGTCGACGACCCGTTCGTCGATCTGCATTGCCGCTCTCCTCCAGACAAACCGCGGCTCCGAAGAGTCTGCCGCCCCCCAAGTGCTGACAGAACCCTCGGAGCATCGCTCCGGGCAGCCGTGCTGCCGAAAGAAATAGACCGGCCAGCGTACTACGCGGATTTCAAGACTGTCAAGAATTCGCCAATTCGGCCCCTTCCATCTCCGTTCGCCGATGGCCGCCCGGGATCAGCGTGCGGACCACGACGTACAGGACGGGGATGAACACCACGTTCAGGAAGGTCGAGACGAACATCCCGCCGGCCACCGCGGTCCCGACCGAGTGGCGGGCTTCCTGTCCGGCGCCGCTGGCGAAAACCAGCGGCAGCACCCCCAGGATGAAGGCCAGCGACGTCATCAGGATCGGGCGCAACCGCAGCCGGGCCGCCTCGACCGCCGCATCGACGATCGACATCCCGCGGTCGCGCAGCTGTTCGGCGAACTCGACGATGAGGATCGCGTTCTTCGCCGCCAGGCCGACGAGCATGACGAGCCCGACCTGGCAATACACGTCGTTGGCGAGTCCGCGCGACCACTGGGCGACCAGCGCTCCCAGGACGGCGAGCGGCACGCCCAGCAGCACGATGAACGGGAGCACGAGACTCTCGTACTGCGCCGACAGGGTCAGGTAGACGAGCAGCAGCGCCAGCCCGAAGATCAGGAACGACTGGCGCCCTGCCTTGGTTTCCTCGAGCGAGATACCCGACCACGCATAACTCATCCCCTCGGGGAGCGTCGACGCGGCGATGCGTTCCATCTCCTGCAGCGCCTCGCCCGAACTGATCCCCGGCGCGGCGGATCCGTTGATCGTCGCCGAGCGGAAGAGATTGAAGTGGCTGATCACCTGGGGTGCGGTCACTTCCCGGACGTCCACGACCTGCTCGAGCGGCACCATGTCGCCGTCGCGCGTGCGGCCGTAGAAGCGGTTCAGGGCCTGCGGCGACGCACGATACTTCTGATCGGCCTGCACGTAGACGCGGTAGGCGCGATTGTTCAACTCGAAGTCGTTCACGTACTGCGAGCCGAGGAAGATCTGCATCGCGCTCGTGATCTCGTTCAGCGGCAGCCCCAGCGCGAGCGCACGCTGCCGGTCGATCGTGACCTGCAGCTGCGGATCGTTGGCGGTGAAGGAGCTGAACAACCCGCGCAGCTTCGGCGATCCGTTGCCGGCGGCCGCGACCGCCTGCGTCGCCTCGGCGAGTTTGTTGATATCGGTTCCGGTCTGGTCGAGCACCTGGAACTCGAATCCGCCGAAGCGCCCCAGGCCCGGAATGGCCGGCGGGGGGAACCCGACGACGATCCCGCCCGGAATGGAGAAGAGCGGCCCGCTGATCCGCCCGAGCACCGCCTGGAGCGAATGCTCTTCCCCCGGACGTTCGTCGAACGCCTTCAAGCGAACGAACATGATCCCGGCGTTGGAGGCGGCGCCGCCGAAACTGAATCCCATGACCGAGAACAGCGCCTCGACGTCCGGATCCCCGAGGATGATTTTCTCGGCCTGCTGTGCGACTCCCCCCGTGTACTCGAGCGAGGCTCCCGGCGGGGCCTGCACCTGCACCATGAAGTACCCCGGGTCCCCCTCGGGAACGAACGCCTGCGGCACGGTCCGGTAGACCCACGCCGTCACGCCCAGTGAGAGGATGAACACCGCCACGAGCGCCCACCGCCACCGCAGTCCGACCCGCAGCGCGCGGACGTAGGCGTTCGTCCCGGCCGTGACCACCTTTTCGAACCAGGTGAAGAACCGTCCCTTTTCGTGGCTCTCACGGTCGAGCAGCAGCGCCGAGAGCGCCGGTGTCAGCGTGACCGCGTTGAAGACCGACAAGGCAACCGCGAACGCGATCGTCATCGAGAACTGCGCGTACAGCCGCCCGGTCGTGCCGGGGAAGAACGCCACGGGAACGAAGACCGCAACCAGGACGAGCCCGGTCGCGAGAACGGCGCTGAAGACTTCGCGCATCGCGTCCGATGCCGCCTTGCGCGCGCTCTTCCGGTACTCCTGGATGTGCCGCTCGATATTCTCGATCACGACGATCGCGTCGTCGACGACGATGCCGGTCGCGAGGATGATCGCAAAGAGCGTGAGCGTGTTGATGGAGAAGTCCATCAACTTCACGAACGCGAACGCGCCGATCAGCGACACCGGGATCGTGATTGCCGGGATGATCGTGCTCCGCCAGGTCTGCAGGAACACGAAGATGACGAGAACGACGAGCACGATCGCCTCGACCAGGGTCTTGAGCACTTCCGCGATCGACTCCTCGACCACGTCGGTGGTGTTGAACGAGACGAGATAGCGGATGCCGGGCGGGAAGCTTTCCGAGAGGCGCTCCATCTCGGCTGACACGGCGCGTTCCACGTCGAGCGCGTTGGCTGTGGGGAGCTGGATGACGCCGAAGCCGACGGCCTCGACTCCCTGGAAGCGCAACTGCGAGGAGTAGGTCTCGGCGCCCAGTTCGGCGCGGCCGACGTCCTTCAGACGCACGAGCGATCCGCCCTCGCCCGCCTTCAGGATGATGTTGTCGAACTCGGCCGGCTCGCGCAGGCGTCCGACCGCTCGCACACTGAGCTGGTACATCTGCCCGCTCGGTGCAGGAGCCTGTCCGACGCTGCCGGCCGCAACCTGGACGTTCTGTTCCCGCAGTGCGTTCACGACGTCGCCGCCGGTGATCGCGCGGGCGGCCAGGCGCTCCGGGTCCAGCCACAGGCGCATCGAGTACTTGCGCTCGCCGAAGATCATGACGTCGGCGACGCCGGGCACGCGCTTCAGCGCATCCTTGACGTAGAGGTCCAGGTAGTTGCTGAGGAAGAGCGAATCGTACTCGCCGTTTTCGGCGAAGACGCCCACCGCCATGACGAAGCCGGTCGACTGTTTCTGGACGGTGACGCCGGTCGTGCGCACGTCGGCGGGCAGGCGTCCCAGCGCCTGATTGACGCGGTTCTGGACGTCGACCGCGGCGACGTCCTGGTCGCGGGTGACGTCGAAGGTGATCGTGATCGTCGAGACGCCGCTGTTCGTGCTGGTCGAGGTCATGTAGAGCATGCCCTCGACGCCGTTGATGGCCTGTTCGAGCGGGGTCGTGACCGCGGTCTCGACCTCCTGCGCGTTGGCGCCGGTGTAGAACGCGGTGACGGAGATCTGCGGGGGCGCCAGTACTGGGTATTGCGCCACCGGCATGGTCGGGATCGCGACCAGGCCGGCGAGGATCAGGACGAGAGAGCAGACCGATGCGAGGATCGGGCGGCGAATGAACGTATCAACCATGAGATTTCGCGATTCGGAAACTCCGAACTATGAACGCCGAACTATGAATGGAACCTGAGTTCGGAGTTCGGCATTCGTAGTTCGGAGTTCGGCATTTGTAGTTCGGAGTTCGGCGTTCGTAGTTCGGAGTTTCAGTCCTGTCCCTTGACCGGGGCGCCATTGCCAAGCTTCTGGATCCCGGACGTGATCACGCGATCTCCAGGCTTGAGGCCATTGATCACGACGTACTCGTTGCCGATCAGTTCGCCGACCTCGATGGGCCGCTGTTTGGCGACGAGGCCGCTTCCGCCTTCGCCGGGTTCCGCCACGAAGCAGAAGTGCCGTCCGCTGATACGGGTGACGGCGGTCAGCGGAACCGTGAGGCCCGGCTCGGAACTCCACACGATCCGCGCGCGGGAGAACTGCTGCGTGCGCAGCGCAGCCGGGGCGTCGCGCAGGAGCGCCTTCACCAGCACGGTCTGCGTCCGGTCGTCGACACGGGGCGAAACGAACGAGATCGGATTCGTCGCGGTGACGTTCCCCTGCGCGTCGAGCATCTGCACCGGCAGCCCGACGCGAAGGTCTGGTGAGCGGTCGAGCGGTACGCTGATGTCGGCCTCGAGCGCGGAATTGTCGTCGACGGTCGTGATCACGGTCGACGACGTCACGCGATCGCCGACGCGGAGGACGATGTCGCCGACCACGCCTGCCTGCGGCGCGTTCACCCGGTAGTACTCGAGCTGGACCCGGCCCTCTCGCACCTGCGCGTCGAGCGCGGCGAGTCGCGCTTCGGCGGTCTTCAGCGAGTTCTGCGCCTGGTCGAACTCCTGCTTGCTGATGGCGCCCGCCTCGACGAGCGCGGCCAGGCGTTTCACCTGTTCGCGCCAGTAGGTGACGTCCGCTTCGGTACCGGCCCGGCTCGCTTCGGTGCTGAGGACCGCGGCCTGCTGCTTGTCGGCGTTGATCTGGACGAGCGGTGCGCCGGGCGAGACGCGTTGGCCGGGCTTCACGAAGATCCGGGTGATCACGCCGTCCACCTCGGGCTGGATGGTCGCGGATCGCTGCGACCTGATCTGCGCGATGAACTCCGACGTCCGGTCGATGGGTTTCTCTTCGAGCGTGACCATATCGACCGCGGCCGGCGGTGGCGGACCGGCGGCCCCGGCTGGCGTGCTGCCACCCGAACAGGCGGCAAGCGTCAGGGACAGGTTGGCGAGCACAACGATGCCCGCAAGACGAGGTGTGACTGTAGACATGACGATAAAAGTCTGAGACGCGGAACGATCAGTTTACGTCTCAGGGACGGACTCAGAAAAGGGCATGAGAAATGAAAAAGGCCACGCGCGCGTGGCCCTCGTCTGGTGAAACGGGTTCAGGCAGTTCGACCGGCGGTTACACGCCGGCGAACTTCTTCTGCTGGAAACACTCCCGGCAGAAGACCGGGCGACCCTGGGTCGGCCGGAACGGGACCGTGGTTTCCTTCCCGCAGGACGAACAGTTCGTCGTCGTTTCCACCCGCTCGCGCGCGATCCCTCCGGCCCCGGCCGGCCGGGCTGCGCGCTTGGCCTTGCAGCTCTTACAGCGTTTCGGTTCGTTCTTGAAGTTCTTGTCCGCGAAGAAGTGTTGTTCCCCCGCCGTCCAGATGAACTCCGCGCCGCAGTCCACGCAATTCAGGGTCTTGTCCTGGAACTCCATCGGCCCCTACCTCTCCACACTCACCACTGCCGTGCCCGCACTTTGCGAGCGAGGGACGCGCCGGCACAAGGGATCCTGCTCCGGCATGTCGCTGATCTGGCCGAACCCGCCCGCCGAGGCTGCGCTCCGGCGCGGCGGGTCCTGCCACACTGACTAATCTGATTCGCGACGCTGCTTCTTGCGAGTGCGCTTGCGGGCGAGCGCCTGCTTGGCGCGGCGCCGGTCACCCGGCTTCAGGTAGAAGGAATGCTTCTTGATATCCTTGATGATATCTTCCTGTTGCACCTTGCGTTTGAAGCGGCGAAGCGCGCTTTCGATCGATTCGCCTTCCTGCACTTTGACTTCAGCCAAGCCTGATTACACCCCCTTCGGCGGCCGTTCTCGAACATCTGGCTCTTCTCGCCGGGTCACGGCTCGAAGTGCCTGCCCCCTCCAGGGCCAGTAGAGACCGACGGAATATGCTAGGCTAACACAGGTAACCTGGATTTTTGGCGCAAAGCTTGCCGTCCGTCACACCTTCGCGCTGTCCTTCCAAGCGCCTGAATCAATTGGACTTAGCGGTATGAGAGTGCTCGTTGTCGGCGGCGGTGGCCGCGAGCACGCCCTCGCGTGGCGGCTTTCGCGCGACCAGGTGGTGTCGGAGGTCATCTGTGCTCCGGGCAACGCTGGCATCGCCGGCGTGGCGCGCCTGGCCCCGGTTTCAGCCACCGATATCGACGGTCTCGCATCGCTTGCCGAGCGCGAGCGCATAGATCTCACCATCGCCGGACCTGAAGCGCCGCTCGAGCTCGGGATCGCCGACCACTTCGCGTCGCGCGGCCTTCGGCTCTTCGGTCCATCACGCGCGGCCGCGCGGCTCGAGTGCAGCAAGGTGTTCGCGAAGGAGTTCATGGCGCGCCACGGCGTTCCGACGGCGCGCTACCGCGTGTGCTCCGAAGCCGCGGCCGCTCGCGCGATCGTCGAGTCCGGCGAGCTCGGCTTTCCGATCGTCGTCAAGGCCGACGGGCTCGCAGCCGGGAAAGGCGTGGTCGTTGCGCCGGACGCGGCCACGGCGAACGAAGCGATCCGGGCCGCGATGGAGGATCGGCAGTTCGGCGATGCCGGCGCCCGCGTCGTGCTCGAAGAGTGCTTGACCGGCCCGGAAGTCTCATTCTTTGCGCTGTGCGACGGCACCCGCGCGGCGCCGCTGATGTCCGCGCAGGACCACAAGCGCGTGTTCGACAACGACGAAGGACCGAACACCGGTGGGATGGGGGCCTTTGCGCCGAGCCCGCTGGTCGACGATGCGCAGCAACAGCGGATCATGCGCGAGATCGTCGAACCGGTGCTGGCCGGGATGCGCGCCGAGGGTCACGAGTATCGCGGTTTTCTATACGCGGGCCTGATGATGACCTGTCACGGTCCGCGCGTCATCGAATTCAACGTCCGCTTCGGGGATCCCGAGGCGCAGGTCGTCATCCCGATGATCGAGGATGACCTCGCGCCGTATCTGGCCGCGGCCGCCGACGGCAATCTCGTCGAAGCGCCGCGATTCGCCGACCGCAAGCATGTGGGAATCGTGCTCGCATCGGCCGGTTATCCTGGATCGGTCAAGACCGGCCTGCCGATCCGCGGGCTCGACGAGGTCGCGCGCCTCGATGACGTGCTCGTCTTTCACTCCGGTACGACGAGCGCACCGGTGACCGGCGGGTGTGGACGCGCCGATGCGGTCGCGTCCGGCTTTGGCCGCTCGCATCGCGTAATGACCTCCGGCGGACGCGTACTGACCGTGGTCGGCTGCGGCGACTCGTTCGAGGCCGCGATCGCGCGCGCGTACGATGCGGTCGGGCGCATTTCATTCGAAGGCATGCAGTTTCGCCGCGACATCGGTCGCAAGGCACTGGCATCATGACCACTATTTCCGTGTTGATTCTGATGGGATCCGACTCCGACGCTCCGGTGATGCAGGGCGCGGTCGAGATCCTGCGCGACCTTCAAATCCCTTGCGAGATGACGGTGGCCTCGGCTCACCGTTCGCCGGAGCGGGTCATGCGGCTCGTCGCTGAAGCGCCCGGCCGCGGCGTGAAGGTGTTCATCGTCGGCGCAGGCGCGGCGGCGCACCTCGCCGGTGTCGTGGCGGCGCATACGACGATGCCGGTGATCGGCGTCCCGATCGACAGCTCGGCGTTGAAAGGCTGGGACGCGCTGCTGTCGACCGTCCAGATGCCGCCGGGCGTTCCCGTGGCGACGGTCTCGATTGGCAAGCCCGGTGCAACGAACGCCGGCGTCCTGGCCGCGCAGATCCTCGCCGTCGGTGATCCCGCAATCGCGGATCGAGTGGCGGCCTATAAGAAGAGGTTGGCCGAGAAGGTGGAAGCAGCGGCGGCGAAGCTCTCCGGAGCCTGAGCCAACTGCAAACGTCAAACTCCAAACGCCAAACTCCAAATTTGGAAAGTTTTGAAGTTTGAAGTTAGAAGTTAGAAGTTTTGAGCGAAGGATGAAGTTCTCCGTCGTCACCTTCGGCTGCCGTGTAAACCAGGCGGACTCCCTCGCGATCGAGGAGGAGCTGCGCGCCGCCGGCGGCGAAGCGGCCACGTCGACGTCCGCGGACCTGGTGGTCGTCAACACCTGTTCGGTCACGGCATCCGCTGATCAGGGGGCGCGGCAGACGATCCGCCGTGTCGCGCGCGAGAATCCGTCCGCGAAGATCGTCGCGACCGGCTGTTACGCCTCGCGCTGCGGCGACGAGATCGCCGCGCTGCCGAACGTCCTGACGATCGTTCGCAACGACGACAAGCGCCGTTTGCTCGACGCCATCTACGAGAGTACCTCGCAGCGGTTTGGCGACGGGGAAGGGCCGTGCGGCGCCACGATCGAACCCGGAATCGCCGGCCGGACTGCGTTCACGCTGCGCGTCCAGACCGGCTGCGATCAGACCTGCAGCTACTGCATCATCCCGACGACGCGCGGCGCCGGACGGAGCGTGCCGCTGGACGACGTGTTGCGCGAGGTGCGGCGGGTTGCGGCGGCGGGCTTCAAGGAAGTCGCCATTACCGGCGTCCATCTCGGATCCTACGGACGCGACCTGGCAGCGCCGTCCTCGCTCTTCGACCTGCTCTGCGCGCTGCTGCGCGAGGACGTGGACGTCACCTTCCGCATCAGCTCGCTCGAGCCGATGGACTGCACGCCGGATATCGTCGCGCTCGTCGCGGAAAGCGGAGGCCGCTTCGCGCCGCATTTCCACTTGCCGCTGCAGCACGCGAGCGACCGGATGCTCGTCGCGATGCGCCGTCCGTACACGCTGGCGTACTACCGCGACCTCGTGGACCGCATCATCGACCGCCTGCCGCACGCCTCGATCGGCACCGACATGATCGTCGGATTTCCTGGCGAGACCGATGCGGACTTCGCAGCGAACCTGGAGTACCTGCCACGGTCGCCGCTGACGCATCTGCACGTGTTCCCGTACTCGGATCGACCGGGGACGGACGCATCGGCGATGCGTGGCAAGGTGGAAGGGGCCGTGATCCGCGAAAGAGGCGCCGCGCTGCGTGCGATCGGAAGCGATCTTTCCGCCCGATTCCGCGAGCGCCAGATCGGCACCACGCGACCGGGTCTGACGCTCGAGGACGGAACGCTCGTCGTCACCGACAACTACCTGAAGGTGAGAGTTCCTGCCGGGCACGCACGCAACCAACGCGTGCAGGTACGGTTGACCGGCGCCGCCGCCGGGATCGTTTGTACGTAGGGCACAGCTTTCACTCGCCACCTGTGTCCGTAGGGCACGGCTTTACGCCGTCCGATGGCTTCTGGCCACCCCGTAAAGGGGTAGCCTACGTACCCTTGTCCGTAGGGCACGGCCTTATCCCGTGCCGAGGCAGCTTCTTGCCACCCCGTAAAGGGGTGGCCTACGTACGCTTGTCCGTAGGGCACGGCTTTATGCCGTGCCGAGGCGGCTTCTTGCCAGCCCGTGGTGGCCTACGTAATAAAAGGGTGGCCTACGTACTCATCAACGCCGCGAGCCGGCGTCCGGGACTGGCGACCTTAGATGACTCGGTAATCAGCTGACCACACGCGGCGCGGATGTCGCGCCCGCGCGATTTACGGACCGAGACCGTGACGCCGTGCTCGGCGAGAATCCTGGCGAAGGCGTTGACCCGCGCGTCGGACGGCCGCTCGAACGGGATCCCTGCCGCTTCGTTCAACGGCAGCAGATTCACCTTGCCGCGGATGCCGTGCAGCAAACGGACGAGACGTCGAGCATCCTCCGGCGTGTCGTTGACCCCGTTCAGCATCACGTACTCGAAGGTGATCCGCTCGCGGCGCTTGACCGGGAACCGGCGGCACGCGTCGAGCAGTTCCTTCAGTCCGTACTTCCGATTGATCGGCACGAGCATGTCGCGCTGCTCCTCGGTGGTCGAGTGGAGCGAGATCGCGAGGTTCGGCATGACCGGCTCGGTCGCCAGCTTCTCGAGCGCCGGCAGCACCCCGACCGTCGACAACGTGATCCGCCGCGGCGAGACGGCAAGGCCGTGCTCGTCGGCCAGGATCCGCAGCGCCTTCATCGTCGCGTCGTAGTTGTGCAGCGGTTCACCCATCCCCATCAGGACGATGTTGAAACGAGTGTCGAGCATGTCGAGCTCGCGGGCGAGCACGCGGACCTGACCGGCGATCTCTCCCGCGGTCAGGTTGCGATCGATCCCCATCTTGCCGGTCAGGCAGAAGGCGCAGCGCATCGCACATCCCACCTGGGTCGAGATGCAGAACGTCTGGGACGGCGTGTCGGGGATGAAGACCGACTCGATCTGCCTGCCGTCCGACAGCCGCAGCAGCAGCTTGGTCGTCCCATCCGTCGACCGCTCCTTGCGAAGGACCTGCGGCGTCAGGATCCGGAACTCCTCCGATAACCGCTGACGCAGGTCGCGCGGCAGATCGCTCATCAGCGCGAAGTCGGTCACGCCGCGCTTGTGGATCCATTGGAAGATCTGGCGAGCGTGAAACCGGGGCTGTTCCAGGCGAACGAGGACCTGCTCCAGTTCGTGCTGCTCGAGGCCGCCGAGGTCAGGTTTGGGGTCCATGATGTTCACCTGCAGAGGGTCGCCGCGTCCGGTCGCGGCGATTGGAGAGAATTCCAATTGTACTATGCCGGTCAGCCTCGACTGTTGTGCCACGGCCGCCGACGCGCAGGGGACCGGCGCTTTGGGCGGGCGGCTGGAGTGTGATATCATCAGTGTTTCGCGACAGTCACCTAACCCCTTATAGTTCAAGTACTTGCAGTTGAAGAGTTGCGCATGATCGTTCGCGAGGTCCTCGACAACGGCCTCAGGCTGATCACCGAAACCATGCCCCATGTGAGGTCGGTGACCATCGGCGTGTGGTTGACGCGCGGCTCGCGTCACGAGTCCGACGAGCGCAGCGGGATCGCGCACTTCGTCGAGCACATGCTCTTCAAAGGCTCCGACACCCGCACGGCCGAAGACATCGCGCAGTCGATCGACTCGATCGGCGGGCAGCTCGATGCCTTCACCGCGAAGGAGTACGCGAGCTACTACATCAAGGTGCTCGACGAGCACCTGCCGCTCGCGGTCGATCTGCTGGCCGACATTGTTCTTCGTCCGGCCTTCGCGCCCGACGAGATCGAGCGTGAGAAGAAGGTGATCCTCGAAGAGATCAAGATGGTCGAGGACACCCCCGATGATCTCGTCCACGAACTGTTCACGCAGCACTTCTGGGAAGGTCATCCCCTCGGCCGCCCGATCCTGGGATCGAAGGAAACCGTCGAAGCGCTGACACAGGATGCGCTCCGGGCCTATTTCAACGGCGCCTACGTGGGGTCCAACATCATCATCTCGGCGGCCGGAAACATTCAGCATGCGCAGGTGCGCGATCTCGTCGGCCAGGCGTTCGGTGCGGTACCGGCGACTGGGGAGTCCCTGAACGGGGGGCCGCCGGCCGTGATTCCGCAAGTGATCACGCGGACCAAGGAGCTGGAGCAGAGCCATGTCTGTCTTGGCACGACCTGCTATCCGCAGAAGCACGAGGATCGGTACGTCAGCTACATCCTGAACACGGTTCTCGGCGGATCGATGAGTTCGCGCCTGTTTCAGAACGTCCGTGAGAAGCGGGGCCTGGCGTATTCCGTGTTCAGCGGGATCAGCGCATACCGTGACGCCGGCAACCTCACGATCTACGCAGGGTGCGCCAACGATGCGGTCGAAGAGGTCGTGGATCTCTGTGTCGCGGAACTCCGCACGTTGAAACGCGAGCCGGTTGAGGAAGCCGAACTGAAGCGCGCGAAGGACCATCTGAAGGGCAGCCTGATGCTGAGCCTCGAGAACACGGCGAGCCGCATGTCGCAGCTCGCCCGCCAGGAGATCTACTTCGAGCGGCACTTCGGGCTGGACGAAACGCTCGCCGGCGTCGACGCGGTCACCGCTGACGATGTGCAGCGGGTCGCGAACGAATTGTTCGCCGGCCGCGCGGCGGCCGCCACGGTCGCAGGGGCCGCAGCGCCCGATCTCGACAGCCGCTTGACGCTGGAGTAGCCCCTTCGGTGATTGAGGATTTGATGGTGACTGACACATGGACAAGGCGCGCACGGCGCGCCCGCGAGGGAGCGGAGCGGGGTGTAGGGGGCCCCGCGAGCGACCGAGCCGGGGTGTGGGGCGGAGCCCCACGTAAGAAATGATTCGGCGGTACACCAATCCCGAGATGGGGGCGATCTGGAGCGAGACACGCAGGTACGAAACGTGGCTCGAGGTCGAACTCGCCGCCACCGACACCATGGCCGAGGCCGGCATCGTTCCGGCGGATGCGGCCCGTGAGCTTCGCCAGAAAGCCGCCTTCGACATCGCCCGCATCGAAGAGATCGAACAGACCACGCAGCACGACGTGATTGCGTTCACCACGGCGGTGGCCGAGAAGGTCGGCCCGGCGGCCCGCTGGCTGCACTTCGGGCTGACCTCGTCTGATGTGGTCGACACGGCGCAGGCCATCCAGATGCGCCAGGCGTGCGACCTGATCGTCAAGAACGTCGCCACGCTGATGGACGCGGTGCGTGAGCGTGCCGAAGAACATCGGCGCACCCCGATGATCGGCCGGACGCACGGCGTGCACGCCGAGCCGATGACGTTCGGGCTGAAGCTTGCGCTCTGGTACGCGGAGCTTCAGCGCGATCTGGACCGGCTGCTGAAGGCGCGCGACACGATCGCCGTCGGAAAGATCTCCGGCGCGGTTGGCACCTTCGCGCATCTCGATCCGTCGATCGAGGCACGCGTCTGCGAGAAGCTGGGACTGCAGCCCGCGCCGGTGTCATCGCAGGTCATTCAGCGGGACCGTCACGCGGAGCTGTTTGCCGCGCTGGCCATCACCGCGGCATCGCTCGAGAAGTTCGCGCTCGAGATCCGCGGACTCCAGAAGACCGAGATCGGCGAAGTCGAGGAGCCGTTCGGCAAGGGGCAGAAGGGGTCCTCCGCCATGCCCCACAAGCGGAATCCCGTCGGCTGCGAGCAGATCACCGGGCTTGCCCGGCTGGTGCGCGCGAACGCAATGGCGGCGTTCGAGAACGTCGCCCTCTGGCACGAACGGGACATCTCGCACTCGTCGGTCGAGCGCGTGATCCTGCCCGACAGCTTCATCGCGCTGGACCACATGCTGCGCCGCTTCACGCGGATCGTCCGCGGCATGGTCGTCTACCCGGACCGGATGCGGGAGAACCTCGAGCGATCGCGCGGTGTGGTCTTCTCCGGCACGATTCTCCTGGAACTGGCGCGGCGCGGCATCTCCCGCGAACAGGCGTATGAATGGGTCCAGCGGAACGCGATGCGGTCGTTCCACGAAAAGCAGGATTTCAAGACGCTGCTGCTCGCGGATGCGGACCTGACGAAGGTGCTCACGCCGGCCGAGATCGAAAAAGCGTTCGATCTCGACGACCAATTGAGAAACGTCGACGCGATCTTCGATCGGGTCTTCAAGCCGGCGGTAGCCGGCGCTTCCGCGTGAAGGCGGAACAAGGACAGGAATGAGAGCCAAAGTCTTCGTCACCTTGAAGCCGTCGGTGTTCGATCCCCAGGGACGCACGATCACCGAATCGCTGCACTCGATGGGCTACACGGGCGTGGGCGATGTGCGGCAGGGCAAGTACTTCGAGCTCGAGCTCGACGCCGAGAGCGCCGAAAAGGCCCGCGCCCTGGCGGCTGAAGTCGCCGACAAGGTGCTCGCCAATCCCGTGATCGAGAGCTACCGCATCGAATTGGACCAGTGACATGAAATTCGCCGTCATCGTCTTTCCCGGCTCCAACTGCGACCACGACGCGTATCACGCCGCCAGGCACGTGCTCGGCCACGACGCCGAGTTCATCTGGCACAAGGAGAAGAGCCTGAAGGGAGCCGACGTCGTCATCCTTCCCGGCGGATTCTCCTACGGCGATTACCTGCGCACCGGCGCGATTGCACAGTTCTCGCCCGTGATGGGCGCGGTCAAGGAGTTTGCCGCCGGCGGCGGACCGCTGCTGGGGATCTGCAATGGGTTTCAGGTGCTGTGCGAATCGAAGATGCTGCCCGGCGCGCTGCTGCGCAACCGGGACCTGAAGTTCCACTGCGAGCACGTCCGCGTCCGCGTCGAGCAGACCGACACGCCGTTCACGGTGCGCGCGGCGGCCGGGCAGGTGCTGAACCTGCCGATCGCGCACGGCGAAGGCAACTACTTCGCGGATCCGGAAACTCTCCAGGCCCTCGAAGCTTCGCGCCGCGTGATCTTCCGGTATTGCAACGAGGCGGGTGAGGTGACCGAGGCGGCCAATCCGAACGGATCGCTCAACAGCATTGCCGGCATCTGCAACGAAACGCGCAACGTCGTCGGATTGATGCCGCATCCGGAGCGCGCCTGCGAGTCGCCGCTCGGCAGCACGGACGGGCTCGTCCTGTTCGATTCCGTCGTCGCTTCGCTGGCCTCGAGCGGCGCGCTGACGGCGTAACACTTCGTGGCGCGGACTAAAGCCGCGCCCTGCGAACCCGGAACTTCCTTCATGAACACAGTAGACGCGGCTCTTCTCGAACGACACGGACTCAAGCCGGACGAGTACGACCGCATCGTGGCGGCCCTCGGCCGCGAACCTTCGCTGACCGAACTCGGGATCTTCTCGGTGATGTGGTCCGAGCACTGCAGCTACAAGAGTTCGCGCGTGCACCTTCGGACCCTTCCCACGAAGGGCCCACGCGTGCTGCAGGGGCCGGGTGAGAACGCCGGCGCGGTCGACATCGGCGATGGCCTCGCGGCGGTCTTCAAGATCGAGTCCCACAACCATCCATCCTTCATCGAGCCGTATCAGGGTGCGGCGACCGGCGTCGGCGGCATCATCCGCGACATCTTCACCATGGGCGCACGCCCGATCGCGCTGATGAACTCGCTGCGGTTCGGACCGATGGACGGCCCGCACGGCGCACGCACCCGGCGCATCGTCGAAGGCGTGGTCGCGGGGATCGCGGGCTACGGCAACAGCATCGGCATCCCGACGGTCGGCGGGGAGATCGCGTTCGAAGAACCCTACACCGGCAACCCGCTGGTCAACGTGTTCTGTCTCGGGCTCTCGAAAGCCGATGCGCTGGTCAAAGGACGCGCGGACGGTGTCGGCAATCCGGTCTACTACGTCGGCGCGAAGACCGGGCGCGACGGGATCCACGGCGCCACGATGGCCTCGGCCGAGTTCGACGAGAAGTCGGCCGAGAAGCGGCCGGCCGTCCAGGTCGGCGATCCCTTCATGGAGAAGCTCCTGCTCGAGGCCTGCCTCGAGCTGATGAAGGGGGACGCGCTCATCGGTGTCCAGGACATGGGCGCCGCGGGACTGACGTGCGCAACGTCGGAGATGGGGGCGCGCAGCGGCAGCGGGATCGAGATCGACGTGAAGCACGTGCCGCAGCGTGAAAGCGGCATGACCCCGTACGAGATCATGCTGTCGGAATCGCAGGAGCGCATGCTGCTCGTCGTGAAGAAAGGGCGCGAGCGCGAGGTCGAGAAAATCTTCGAGAAGTGGGACCTCCACGCCGCGCTTGTCGGCCATGTCACCGACGACGGGCTGCTCCGCGTGAAGAGTCACGGCGAAGTCGTCGCCGAGATCCCGAACACCGCGCTCGTGGACGATGCGCCGGTCTACGAACGGCCGATGTCGCGGCCGGCCTACCTCGATGCCGTGCAGCAGTTCGATCCCGGGACATTGCCCGCGGTGAACGCGCAAGAGGCGCTGTTCCGGATCCTGGCGTCGCCGGCCGTGGCGAGCAAGCGCTGGGTGTACCGGCAGTACGACCACATGGTCCGCACGAACACCGTCGCGCTCGCCGGAATGTCGGCCGGCGTGGTCCGCGTGAAGGGGACGTCGCGAGCGCTGGCCATGTCGGTGGACGGCAACGGCCGCTACTGCTACCTGGATCCGCACCTCGGCGCGATGCACGCCGTCGCCGAAGCGGCACGCAACGTCGCGTGCGCGGGTGGCGAGCCCATCGGCGCGACCAACTGCCTGAACTTCGGCAATCCCGAGCGGCCCGAGATCATGTGGCAGTTCGCGGAAGCGGTCAAGGGGATCGGCGATGCGTGCCGGGCCCTCGACGTGCCGATCACCGGCGGCAACGTGAGCCTCTACAACGAGACCGACGGCAACGCGATCTATCCCACGCCTGTCCTTGGCGTCGTGGGCGTCGTCGAGGATACGTCGCGCGTGCAGTCACGCACGTTCAAGGCGGAGGGTGACACCATCGTCCTTCTGGGGGAAACGTTTGCGGAGCTTGGCGGAAGCGAGTTCCTCAAGACGGTTCACGGCCAGGTCAAGGGACGGCCGCCTCGGCTCGACCTCGACAGGGAACGGGCCTTGATCGGGCTGCTGGTCCGCGCGATCGGGGCCGGCCTCGTTCGGTCCGCTCACGACCCGTCGGATGGCGGAATTGCCGTGGCGCTCGCCGAGTGCTCGTTCGACACGAACGGGATCGGCTGCGAGGTCGACCTGCCGAAGAGCGAAGGCCTCGATGCGACATTGTTCTCCGAATCGGCATCGCGCGCGGTCGTGTCGACATCGGAGCAGCAGGCGGACGCCTTATTGAAGATGGCGGCTGAGGCGGGCGTGCCCGCACGCGTTATCGGCCGGACGGGCGGCTCGCGCATCCGAATCTCGGTGGAAGGAGAAGCCGCGATCGACTGCGACGTCCGAGACGCCGAGCGCCGCTGGTCGGGTGCGCTTGCCGGGTTCTTCCAGCGGCAGGCGTCGTAGAATTTACGAGTAGGCTCAACATCCAATGCAGAAGGCGCGGAGCGGAGTGGAGCTGGCGACGAAGCGCCAGCGTAACGAAGCGGAGCTGAGGTGGGGTGCAGGGGGCCCCACCGATAAGTTCAAAGACGAGTGTGGTGTTTTTGGCATTTTCGGGCACCCCGAAGCCGCCAATTTGACCTACCTCGGACTCTACGCGCTCCAGCATCGGGGCCAGGAAAGCGCCGGGATCGCGACGGCCGACGGACTGAAGATGCATGTGTCCCGCACGATGGGACAGGTGGCCGATGCGTTCACGCCCAACGTGCTCGCCGGCCTTCCGGGGCATCTTGCCATCGGCCATACGCGCTACTCGACCGCAGGCGAAAGCCGGCTTCAGAACGCGCAGCCCATGCTCATCGACTGCGCTCACGGTCAGATCGCGGTCGCGCACAACGGCAACATCGTCAATGCCCGCGAACTGCGTGATGAGCTGGTCCGGAACGGCTCGATCTTCCAGAGCACGAGCGACACCGAAGTCGCGCTGCACCTGTACGCGCGGTCCAAAGCCGGCTCGGTCGATGATGCGCTGATCGAATCGATCACGCAGCTGAGCGGGGCGTTCTCGCTGGTGTTCCTGACGAAGAACCGGCTCGTCGCCGCGCGCGACCCGCATGGATTCCGTCCGCTGGCGCTCGGGAAACTCGGGGACGCGTGGATCGTGTGCTCCGAAACCTGCGCGCTCGACCTGATCGGCGCCACCTACGTCCGCGAGATCGAGCCGGGCGAGGTGCTGGTGATCACCGACGGCGGCCTCCGCTCGATCAAGCCGTTTCCGTCCGCGCCGCTCGCGCATTGCGTCTTCGAGCACGTCTACTTCGCGCGGCCCGACAGCTACGTGTTCGGGCGCAGCGTCAACGAGGTGCGAACCGCGTTCGGGCGGCATCTCGCACGCGAGTCGGGTGTGCCGGCGGACGTCATCGTGCCGATCCCCGACTCCGGTGTCGTCGCTGCGGTTGGCTACGCCGAAGAGGCGACGCTGCCGCTGCGGATGGGGCTCATCCGCAATCACTACGTCGGGCGGACCTTCATCCAGCCGCAGCAGTCGATCCGGCACTTCAGCGTTCGCGTGAAGCTCAATCCGGTCAAGAGCATTCTCGAAGGCAAGCGGGTCGTCCTGGTGGACGATTCGATCGTGCGAGGGACGACCAGCCGCAAGATTGTCCGGATGGTCCGCGCGGCCGGAGCCCGCGAGGTGCACCTGCGGATCAGTTGCCCGCCAACCGTCTCGCCCTGCTTCTACGGCGTCGACACGCCCAGTCGGACCGAGCTGATCGCAGCGACACAAACGACTGAAGAGATCCGGAAATTTGTCGATGCGGATTCGCTTGCCTACCTGAGCCTGGATGGCCTCAAGGCCGCGGTGGGGAGCGATCAGGGTTCGTACTGCACGTCGTGCTACACGGGTGTCTATCCCGTCGCGTTCCCGCGCGACGAGCAGGCGTATCTGCAGCTCGCGTTGAAGGCTGTTGATTAGGATGCCGGCCGCCCTGCTGCTGATCGCGCTGTTCGTCCAGGCGACGCCGCAGGCCGCGGCTGGCCAGGCGGCGCAAGCGCCGACGGCCGCGCAGGTTGCTGCCGCGATCGACAAGCTTGCCGACCTCGAGTACCCGATCCGTATGGACGCCGCGCGTACGGTCCGGCGCGCGGCGCCGGCGATTGCCGTCCCGGCGCTCACGACGGCCGTCGACGGCCACAAGGACGGTTACGTGCGCTTTCGCGCGCTCGTCCTGCTGTCAGGCTTCAACGATCCCCGCACCCGCGACGTGATGGTCCGGATGCTCGCGGAGAAGAACGACCGGTTGCGCGCCCTCGCCTACGCCTACTTCGAACATGCTCCCGATGTGGCCGTGCTCCCGCGCCTCATCGAGGCGTTGTCGCGCGAGGAATCCGAGTTCGTCCGGCCGGCACTGACGCGCGCCATTGCCGCGTATGGCGATGACAAGCGTGCGCAGGCCACGATGACGAAGCTCGTCATGCAGGGGCAGGACTTCTTCCGCAGCGTGGTCATCGAAGCGATCGGCGACTACAAAGGGGCGTATGCCTTCGACGCTCTGACCACGGTCGCGAAACAGGATGGGCCGCTTCAGGACGATGCGGTCCTGGCGTTGGGAAAGATCGGCGACAAGCGTGCCCTGGAAACGTTCGCCGCGCTTCAGCGGACGGCGCCGCGCGCGAGCCAGCCGGTGATTGCCGCTTCGATCTGCCTCCTCGGCGTGAACTGCTCTTCGCACCAGGGCTTTCTGAACGAGACGCTTGCGTTCGGGATCAAACAGCCCAACTACCAGGAGCTGGTTCGCGGCGCCGCCAACGGTCTCGCGGCGCTGGCCCTGGCGGGCAACGAGGACGCGCTCGGCACATTGATCGACGCCGGCATTCCGTCGCGCGATCCCGCGCGCGCCGCGATCGCGCTCGCCTTCGGGACCGTCGCGCTGCGCAATACGCCGCTGGCGCTGAAGGTTCTGGAGGGCCGGCAGAAGCTGGACCCGGCACTCGACCTGCTACGTGAAGCGTTCGATATGCTGGAAGAAGATTTCATCGAGGAGCGCTTCTTCGCCCACGTGCGCAGGGGCTATTGGCAGGCGAAGGCTGGATCGCCCACACGTACGGTTGCGGAGGCTTTGATTCGAAAGCTCGAATTCTAATCATTCAGCATTCATCATTCAGCATTGATACATGTCAAGGAAGCATTGATAGGCATCATGGATTACCGCCAGGCTGGCGTCGATATCGACGCCGGCAACGAAGTCGTTCGCCGTATCCGCACGCTTGCGCGCGGGACCTTCACGCCAGGGGTGCTCTCAGAGATCGGCTCGTTCGGCGGACTCTTCCGGCTGGATGCGGCCGGTATCGACGATCCCGTCCTCGTCGCGAGCGCCGATGGTGTCGGGACCAAGCTCCGTGTCGCCTTCATGACCGGCGAGCACCGCACGATCGGACGCGATCTCGTCAATCACTGTGTGAACGACATCCTGGTGCAGGGAGCCGAACCGCTGTTCTTTCTCGACTATCTCGCGACCGGCCGGCTCGATCCCGACATCGCGGTCCAGATCGTCGAAGGGCTCTCCGCGGCGTGCCGCGAGAACGGCTGCGCTTTGCTCGGAGGAGAGACCGCCGAGATGCCGGGCTTCTACGCCGATGGGGAATACGACGTTGCCGGGTTCATCGTCGGCCTCGTGGCGCGGAACCGCGTGATCACCGGACGCGAGATCGCGGCCGGTGACGTGCTGATCGGTGTGCCGTCGTCCGGTCTGCACACCAATGGATACTCCCTGGCGAGACGGATCGCCTTCGACCGCGCCGGGCTTCGCCACGACAGCCATGTCGCCGAGCTCGGCACGACGGTGGGCGAGGCGTTACTCGTTCCGCATCGAAGCTACCTTCCGCTCATCCGTCCGCTGCTGAGACGCGGCGTCGGCGTCATCAAGGGGATGGCGCACATCACCGGCGGGGGGATCACCGACAATCTGCCGCGGGTCCTGCCCGAAGGTGTGCATGCCGAGATCGATCGTGGCACGTGGGAGGTGCCGCAGATCTTCCGCTGGCTACAGAAGACCGGAGGCGTGCCCGATGCTGACATGCTTCGCACCTTCAACATGGGGATCGGCCTGATCGTCGTCGTCGATGAGAGCGAGTCGGCGGCGGTCCTGGATGCGCTGGCCGAAGGCGGTGAGCGCGGTGCGCGCAGGATCGGCCGGATCGCCGCCGGCGGCGAAGGCGTCCGTTACGTCAGCCGCTGACGCCGTGGCCTTTCCGAATCCGGCAAACCTCGGCGTCCTGATCTCGGGCCGCGGCAGCAACATGCAGGCGTTGATCGACGCCATCGCTGCCGGCGAGATCAGCGCGCGCATCGCGGTGGTCATCTCGAACAGGCCGGATGCTGCCGGGCTCGTGCGCGCGCGAGAGGCCGGGCTCGAGACGCTCACGATCAATCACCGCGACTTCGCCAGCCGGGACGAGTTCGATCGCGCGGTCGCGCAGGCGCTTCGCGAACGCCACGTCCACCTGGTCTGTCTCGCGGGATTCATGCGCCTGATCGGCGGCCCGATGCTGGAGGCCTTCCCGAACGCGATCCTCAACATCCATCCCTCGTTGCTTCCGGCCTTTCCGGGAGTGGACGCGCAGGCGCAGGCGATCGCACACGGAGTGAAGGTCAGCGGCGTGACGGTGCACCTCGTGACCGGCGAACTCGATGGCGGCCCGATCGTCGTGCAGCGTGCAGTGCCGGTCAGAGACGATGACACCGCCGAGACCTTGAGTGCGCGCATCCTGGTCGAAGAGCATCGTGCCTATCCCGAGGCGGTGAAGCTCGTGCTCTCGAACGAATGGAGGCTCGACGGCCGCCGCTTTCTTCGCGTGCCGTAGCCCTGCTCCGCTAGCGCTCGCGCGCCGCGAACGCTTCGACGGGTTCCAGCGTCAGAACGGCGACTTCAGGCGGGCAGTTCAGCCGCACCGGGATGTACACGGTCCCCACGCCGCGGCTGACGAAAATCGCTGTCGACTCACGGCGCGCGGCTCCGGCGACGACGGGAAACTCGCGTGCGGCGACTGCTCCGAGGCCGGGCAGCACGATCTGTCCGCCATGCGTGTGTCCGCTGAGGACGAGCGGGATCGCGAGCGCAGCGGCTTCGATCAGACGGGACGGCGTGTGCGCGAGCAGGATCAGGTTCGGCGACGCGCCGCGGACGACGCGCTCGATGACGACGACCTTGCGCGTCCAGTAATCGATCCCGGCAATGTCGAGCGGTTCGCCGCGCACCTCGATGCGCGTGCGCGCGTCGCGCAACACGGTGAAGCCCTTCGCGACCAGCGCGGCGGGCATATCGCGCTCGTCGTCGTGATTCCCGAGCACAGCGAAGACGCCGTGCGGCGCGGTCAGGGGCGCCAGCGCTTCCGCCGCTGCCCCAACGAAACGGCGGCCGCCTCCCGTTCCGAACGTGACGTAGTCGCCGCCCAGCATGATGATGTCCGGCGCTTCCGCCATGAGCATCTGGACGGCCGTCGATGCCATCTCGTGGCTCAGCGTGTCGCTGCGGTGCAGGTCGGTGAGGAACCCGATCCGCAGCCCGCTGAGCGCCGGCGAGAGGCCGCTGACGCGAAGCGTCTCGCGGGTCACGCCGAAATGCTTCCGCTCGTAGACGTACCCGTGCGCTCCGGCACCGACGGCGGCGCCCACCGCTGTCGCTGCCAGTCCTTTCAGCAGGGTCCTCCTGCTCACGCGGCCGGTCCCGGACTCCGATGACATCCCGTGCCCGTATGTTAGCGCGTGCCGCGACGCGCCGAGGGAACGGCAGCGAAGCCTATAATCGAACGCAGATCAATGACCATCGAGGAACAGGTTGCGTACCTCACCAAGGGCTGCGTCGACGTCGTCCGGGCGGCGGAACTCAGGACCAAACTCGAACGCTCACAGAAGACCGGCCGGCCGCTCGTCGTCAAAGTGGGCTTCGATCCGACCGCGCCGGATCTCCACCTCGGGCACACCGTGCTCATCCGGAAGATGAAACACTTCCAGGATCTCGGGCACACCGTCGTCTACGTCGTCGGCTCGTTCACCGCGTTGATTGGCGATCCCACCGGCCGCTCGAAAACCCGTCCGCCCCTGACGATGGAGGAGATCGCGGCGAATGCGGAGACGTACAAGACGCAGATCTTCAAGATCCTCGATCCTGAGAAGACGGTCACACGGTTCAACAGCGAGTGGCTCGAGCCGCTCGGCAGCTACGGCTGGGTGCGGCTGGCGGCCCGCTACAACGTCGCGCAGATGCTCGAGCGGCGCGACTTCAAGACGCGGTACGAAACGGGGAAGCCGATCGCCATTCACGAGTTCCTGTATCCGCTCGCGCAGGCGTACGACTCGGTCCACCTGAAGGCGGACGTCGAACTCGGCGGCACCGACCAGCTGTTCAACCTGAACGTCGGGCGCGACCTGATGCCGTCCTATGATCTCGAGCCGCAGGTGGTCATGACGACGCCGTTGCTCGAGGGGCTCGATGGTGTCGAGAAGATGTCGAAGAGTCTCGGCAACTACGTCGGCGTGACGGAGACGGCGTCCGAGATGTTCGGCAAGTTGATGTCCATCTCGGACGAGTTGATGTGGAAGTACTACACGCTGCTCACGGATCTCTCTCCCGAAGACGTGCTGCAGCTGCGCAATCGCGTCTCGTCCGGTGATCTGCACCCGAAGCAGGCCAAGGTGGATCTCGCCACGCGAATCATCAGTGATTTCCACGGTGAACGCGGGGCGGCGCAGGCGGCCGACGAGTTCGAGCGCCGCTTCAGCCGCAGGGAACTGCCGGTCGACGCGCGCGTGGTCGAACTCGACGATGACGAGTGGTCGGCGCCGCTCGAGAAGCGGCTCGTCCGCTGCGGTCTTGCGGAGTCGTCGAGCGACGCGCGGCGAAAGATCACGCAGGGAGGGGTTCGCATCAACGGGAAGAAGGCCGCGCTCGGCGAGCCTGTGCCCGCTGAGGCATACCTCCTCCAGGCGGGGAAACTGGGCGCCGTCCGGGTCGTTCGGAAGCGACCGTAGCGTCGCGAGGACTCGGCGCAACGCTAGGGCTTGCATCCGGCTCTGGAAACCCGTATATTGAGCGTCGCTCTTTTGAACGACGCATTCGTCGGGGCCGTCAGGCGCCGGCGGCCGGATCGGTTCCTCGCTGAAACGAGGTTGACACGAGCCGGAACGGTGCGTATATTGATTGTTGCCGAGCGTGACCCGGCCAGGCTGGCCGGAACGATTTGCTCCCGGTAAGATGCAGGAGCAAATTTTTTTTCCGCTCTGAAGGCTCAGGCTCGCAACCCCCTTCCAGGCCACTGGCGCCATCCTTCGGGATCGAAGGCGCGTCGTCGGCGGCGGCAGAAATTCCGAAAAAATATTTCGGAACGGGGTTGACAGACGAGTCGGTGCTTAGTAAGATTGGAAGGTTCCCCTGAAGGAAATAAACCTGAGGGGGCGGTCGCCGAACGGCGGCCGGGCAAGGCGGTTCCGGTTCTTTGAAAACTAGATAGAACGTGCAAGCACAAACCGGCCGAGCGTCGCAAGGCGCGAAGCCGGACCCGTCGAGTATCAGCGGGTGGCGCAGCGCACTCCCGGTCGCAGGAGTCTAGTTCACTCCTGCGGGCGGGGCTGTGAACCACCTCAAACTTGACGAACTGAACAACGTTAGAGAGCCATATCAACAGGCGATCAACGTTAAAGCGTTTTTCCGCCTTCGGGCGGATGACGAATTTAACTTGAGAGTTTGATCCTGGCTCAGAATCAACGCTGGCGGCGTGCCTAACACATGCAAGTCGTACGCGAAAAGGGCTTCGGCCCCTAGTAGCGTGGCAAACGGGTGAGTAACACGTGGGTGACCTGCCTTCGAGTGGGGGATAACGTCCCGAAAGGGGCGCTAATACCGCATGACATCCTGCTTTTGGAAAAGTGGAGATCAAAGCCGGGGATCGCAAGACCTGGCGCTTGAAGAGGGGCCCGCGCCTGATTAGCTGGTTGGTGGGGTAATGGCCTACCAAGGCGACGATCAGTATCCGGCCTGAGAGGGCGGACGGACACACTGGGACTGAGACACGGCCCAGACTCCTACGGGAGGCAGCAGTGGGGAATTGTTCGCAATGGGCGCAAGCCTGACGACGCAACGCCGCGT